>CAZOQG010000008.1:0-33715 GCA_964582065.1 uncultured Dehalococcoidales bacterium | reverse complement strand
CGGTGGTGGGTGGCAACCCTTCGAGGCTTGGCTGCACCCCACCGAGATTGCAATCGGCACCACGGAGGACGAAAATAAGGGTAGCCTAGAGCATCAGCTCCAATCTACCCAAGGTGAAGGAGCAGAATCTATTTTCGTAGCAATGACACAAGAGTTAACACTCTTAAACTTTAATCTGTCAATTTGCATTCTTATCTTTAGCTTTTACATTTCTAAGCGAATTAGGATTTAGATATTCGAATTTAGGATTTCGGTACACATGCTGGTCATCGGCTTAACTGGCAACTTCGGTACTGGCAAGACTACAGTATCTCAAATCCTGGCTGAGCTCGGCACCGTTATCATTGACGCTGACAAGCTAGGCCACGAACTTCTCCAACTTGGCAGCCAAGCCTATCAGGAAGTGGTGGCTGCTTTCGGTAAGGCCCTTCTAAGACCCAACCGTGAAATAGACCGTGACAAGCTGGGTCAACTAGTCTTCGCCGATGCCACAGCCCTAGCCCAGCTTAACCGCATAATGCACCCCAGGATGTATAAAATAGCACAGGAACGAATCGAGCAATATCACAAGCAAGGAACCAAGGTCGCAGTTCTGGAAGCTGCTTTGTTAATTGAAGCCGGCTGGACACCGCTGGTAGACCAGGTATGGGTTACCGTCGCTCCAGACCACGCAATAGTCAATCGGTTGAAAAACGAGAGAGGCCTTGCCGAAGGACAAATCCTGGCTCGCCTTCACTCGCAGATGCCACCGGAAGAAAAGACGAAACGAGCCGACGCCGTTATCGATACCGATTGCCCCCTTGACGAGCTCAAGGCCAAAGTCACCAGCCTGTGGAACAACCTGTAGCTTTCTGTCATTTTGCATTTTTGTCTTTGACTTTTACATTTCTAAGGGAATTAGGATTTAGATGTTCGAATTCAGGATTTAACATGGTAGATGCCTAAACTTGACATTCACCTACCCAATCTGGTAAATTTAGGTTCGCTTTTGGACATGACAGAGCCATACGCTATAGTTGAAACCGGTGGCAAGCAATACAAAGTAAGCGCCGGACAGAAAATAGAAGTCGAGCGCCTGAGTATTGCCGAGGGTGAGGATGTCGAACTCGCCAAGGTGCTGTTCATTGCCAACGGTGACGACACTATCATAGGCACTCCGACCATCGACGGTGCTAAGGTAATTGCAACTTGCCTCGGCGAAAGAAAAGGCGATAAGATTATCGTCTTCAAATATAAGTCCAAGGTGCGCTATCGCCGGAAAACGGGGCATAGGCAACTTCATACAACGTTGGAAATCAAGGAAATCGTGAAGCCGGGCGAGCAAGAGGCAAGAAAACCCCGAAAGAAAAAGGTAGCAGTCGGAGGTGAAGGCTAATGGCACATAAGAAGGGTGGCGGTAGCACGCGCTGCGGGCGTGATAGTCAATCCAAGCGGCTGGGTGTGAAAAGGTACGGCGGTCAACAAGTTCACGCCGGCACTATCCTGGTCAGGCAACGAGGAACTCGCATTCATCCGGGCAATAATGTTGGCGTGGGCAAAGACTACACCCTTTTCGCGCTAATCGACGGCGCAGTCAAGTTCGAGCCGGCAGCCAAGAACAGAAAGAAAGTCAGCGTTTACGCCGAATAGGGAAAATGAAAGATAAGATTCACCCTCAGTATTACAACGATGCCAAGGTAATCTGCTCCTGCGGCAATACTTTTGCTACCGGCTCCACCCAGAAGGTGCTCAAAGTTGAGCTATGTAGCAAGTGCCACCCCTTCTTCACCGGCGAACAGAAGATAGTGGATACCGCTGGCAGGGTGGAACGCTTCAAACGCCGCTACAAACTGACCGACTAACCGCCCCCTGTAGGGACGGACCTTCAGGTCTGTCCACCTTCGGGCAGGTTTAAAGGCCTATCCCTACTCCTCACAATGACAAAAACGTAACATGTAGTGCGACCTTTTAAGGTCGCTGGGGTGGTGACGAGCGAGGCTAAAGCCTCGCACTACATGTATCACTCCATGTGTAATTGCATTTTTGGAAAAATGGCGACGCCAAAACCTTTCTATTACGGTGGGCAAGCGGTAATCGAAGGCGTGATGATGCGGGGGCGAGAAAACGTAGCTATCGCCGTCCGCCGCCCCGATGGCGAACTACATACAACCAGCCAGCCCCTTGCCAGCATATACAAAGGCCGCCTAAGAAATATGCCCCTGATAAGGGGCATAATTATCCTTATCGAGACATTGATCCTCGGTATTCAAGCGCTGCTCCATTCCGCCCAAATTGCTTCAGTTGAAGAGGGAGAGGAGCCTATGTCTCCAGCGCTGTTGTGGGGAAGCGTGGCTGTCGCTATTACGTTCGCTGTAGCCCTGTTCTTCGTTGCCCCTTTACTGCTCACCCGCTATCTCACCGACCCATATATCGCCTCGGCCCTGGTCAGCAACCTGATCGAGGGTGTGGTCCGTATCGGCATCTTCATCGCCTACTTGAAGGTGATAGGCCTGATGCCTGACATAAAGACAGTCTTCGCCTATCACGGTGCTGAACACAAGGTCGTCAACGCCCATGAAGCCGGAATGCCCCTGGAAGTAGAATATGTCAAGAACTACTCCACCTCCCACGCTCGCTGTGGCACCAGCTTCCTTCTGGCTGTTCTGGTTATCGCCATAGTTGTTTTTGCCCTGCTCGGCCGACCGCCCATATTGTTGAGCATCTTATCCCGTATTGTTCTCATCCCTGTTATTGCCGCTATTGGCTATGAATTCGTCCGTTTCGGGGCAGCTCACAGCGGAAATCCTCTGATGCACGCGCTTTTAGCTCCTGGTCTAGTGCTGCAATCCATGACCACGAGAGAGCCAGACGACAGCCAACTGGAAGCAGCCTTGTCAGCCTTGACGAAAGTCATCGAGGCTGACTCAAACGTGTAGCGCGACCTTTTAAGGTCGCTCAATGGGGGTAGTTTTGGGCGAGGCGATTAAAGATTAAAATGCAAAAGGCAAAATGACGGGTTAAAATTCAAAAAGTGCTGACTCTTGTGTCATTGCGAGGCACCGAGGGCCGTGGCAATCTCGGTGGGGTCTGAGGGAGGAGTGCTTTGCTTCCCCTCACCTCCCCTCCACCGAGTTTGCTTCGTCGCTAATGCTCCTCGCAATGACGGAGAGATATCTCGAGATTGCTTCGCTCCGCTCGCAAAGACAGAGCCGTTTTTCCGAGATTGCTTCGTCGCTAATGCTCCTCGCAAAGACCCGGAGGCAATTTAATCTATATCTTCCCTCTCAAATTTCTGAAAGAAACAGCTCCAATTGCCGGTATGACACACCGGACCGGCTGGCTCAGCCCGAACCAGGATAGCATCGCTATCGCAGTCCTTGGCGATAGAATGCACCTTCAGAATGTTGCCTGAGGTAGCCCCCTTGTGCCACAGCTCCTGCCGGCTCCGGCTATAGAACCAGACCTCACCGCTATCCAGTGTGCGCCGCAGCGCTTCCTTATTGGCATAGCCCAGCATCAACACCTCACCACTGTTGGCATCTTGAACTATAACCGGAATCAGGCCCTTTCCATCAAATTCTAACATTGTTCACCACTCTACTAGTTATCCTTTTGCATTTTTGACGGCAGCGAGAGCTTCCCCCAGATTCATATCGCCGGTATAAAGTGCCTTGCCCACGATAGCTCCCTCGACCCCTAGTTCTTCAAGCTTCTTCAGATGGCTTAATGCTGAAATACCGCCCGCAGCGATAACTGCCGCGCCTACACCATCAATCAGCTCGGCTACCCCCGCAAAATTAGGTTCGGTTAATGTTCCATCCCGCTTTATGTCAGTGTAGATAAGACGACTCACCCCAAAATCCGCCATACTTTGAGCCAATTCCAAAGCTGTAACTTCAGTGCCTCTCTTCCAGCCATGAGTAGCCACACGCCCATCCAGGGCATCAATGCCGACCACTATAGCCTCGCCAAACTCGTGACATAGTATCTTCACCAACTCCGGCTGCTCCACCGCCACAGTCCCCAGGATGACCCGGTCTATTCCAACACTCAACAACCTACCCACTGTAGTCTCATCCCTTATGCCGCCACCAAGCTGGACAGACAAGCCCACCTGCTTTACTATAGCTTCAATAGTGGCCATATTGCGCACCTTCCCGCCGGCGGCTCCATCCAAATCGACCAGATGAAGCCTGCAAGCCCCCTGAGCTTGCCAGTCGAGGGCAACAGCTACTGGATCTTCAGAGAAAATCGTCTCCTGGTTGTAATCACCCTGATACAAGCGCACGCATTTACCGGCCTTAATGTCAATAGCTGGGATTACTTCCATAACAGACCTGCCATTCCTTCTGCCAATACTCACTCAGCGGAAACCCCTCCACAAGCTACCAAAGGCGAAAAGAGACTACTGTCTGGCAGAGCCTGTTGGAACTTGCGAGGATTTCCTATACAATATTAACCGTTTGGCCCACCGCTTTCAAATAAAGGAGGTACAAACGAATTGGACTTCGAGCTCTCTGAAGAACAAAAGATGTTTAGGGAAGCTATACACAGCTTTGCCGAAAAAGAGATTGCCCCACTGGTTGAAGAAGCTGAAAAAACATCGACTTTCCCTATACAGCTGTTTCCCAAGATGGGCGGCCTGGGCTATTTGTGTCTCAGCTATTCCCCTGAATACGGTGCTGCTGGTATGGGCAAGGTGGGGGAGTGTATTGCTGTCGAGGAAGTCGCCTATTATGCCGTCGGGATAGCCGCCGGCACTATGGTCCAGGGGGGCATTGGCACCGCGGCCATCAACCTCCACGGCAACGAGGACCAAAAGCAGAAATACCTGGTGCCAGCTATCAAAGGGCAAAAGATAGCTGCATTTGGACTTACTGAGCCCAATGCCGGATCTGACGCTGCATCCATAGAAACTGCTGCTGCTAAGAAACAGGGCAAGTATATCCTCAATGGCACAAAGATCTTTATCACCAATGGCAGCATCTGTGACTTTGTCGTTACTGCTGCGGTAACCGACAAGAGCAAGGGCGCCCGGGGAGGCATAAGCTTATTTGTTGTCGAATCAGGTACTGCCGGTTTCAGCCGTTCCAAGCTCCACAAGTTCTGTGCTCGTTCTGGTGAGATAGCTGAACTGAGTTTTGAGGATTGCGCGGTGCCGGAAGAGAACCTTATCGGCGAAGAAGGCCAAGGCTTCCCTTATTTGATGGAATCGCTAATGGGCGGCAGGATCTCTCACGCCGCCCGAAGTCTAGGTCTGGCACGAGCCACGTTTGATGCCACTATTGAGTACGCGAAGGAAAGGGTTCAATTCGGGCAACCTATCGCCAAATTCCAGGCAAATGCTTTCAAATTGGCCCGCATGGACATGGAGATCAACGCAGCTCGTTGGGTAATCTACAACGCCGCCTGGCTCTATGACCAGGGCAAGCCATATCGGAAACAGGCGGCAATGGCCAAGCTCTTTGCCAGCGAGGCAGCTGCACACGTGACTACAGAGGGTATGCAGATTCACGGAGGTTACGGCCTCATGGAAGAATCCGTAGCCCAGCGCTATTTCCGGGATGCGCGGCTTGGCACTATAACCGAAGGGACTTCAGAAATACAACTACTCGTTATTTCACGAGAGCTTGGTATACGATAGACCTGACAAAGAATCTCATCGTGTGCACCTCATGCTGAAACACACTGGGAAGATTCGTTCCCAAAGAGCTCAACTACGAAAGGGGGTAAGGAATGGGAAAAACCGAAGAGTCAATTGAGGCATATAAGGCGAAGCGCGACAAAATAAAGCAGATGGGAGACCCCAAAGCTATTGAAAAGCGCCATGAAGCCGGACAATGGTCAGCCCGGGAAAGGATTGACCATTTCTTTGATCCAGGCACGTTCACAGAAATCGGATTGTTCGTCAAGCACAGGGCTACACACTTCGGCATGGACAAAAGGGAGATACCTGCTGAAGGAGTAATAACTGGCTATGGTAAGGTAAATGGCAGACCCGTTGTCGCCGTAGCTGAAGACTATACCGCCATGGCAGGGACTTTTGGCGAATATCACGGCAAGAAATTCGCCCGGGCCCTCGATTTTGCTAAAGACATGGGCTGGCCATGCGTAAGTATGAATGACTCAGGCGGAGCTCGACTTCAAGAAGGGATGGACACCCTTGAGTCTTACGGCTGGTTATTCAGAACTCAAATTCTGGCTTCGGGCATAGTCCCTCAAATATCCCTGCTCATGGGTCCGTGCCTGGGCGGACAGGCTTACCATCCTGTAATGCAGGACTTCCTTATCCAATGCCGACACACCGGCTTTATGGGCATCGCTGGCCCCGCCTTCGTCAAAACTCAAGTCGGAGAGGAAATCACCCTTGAGGAGCTCTCCGGCTGGAAAGCCCATGCCGTCAAGTCAGGACAAACCCACATCGTAGCTGAGAATGACAAAGATGCTTTGAACATGTGCAAGCAGTTGCTATCCTTCCTGCCGTCCAATAACAAGGAAAAACCGCCGCGTGTGGAGACCAAAGATGACCCCGAGCGAACAGTCCTGGAGCTAGACACTGTAATTCCCGACCGCTCCACTCAACCCTTCGACATGCTCAAAGTGATTACACCGGTAGTGGATGACGGCCACTTCTTTGAGCTAATGAAGGATTACGCCCGGAACTGCATAATAGGCTTTGCCCGGTTTAATGGGCGCCCCGCAGGCATAGTAGCTAACCAGGCAATGCAGGCTGCCGGAGTGATAGACATAGATGCCGCAGACAAAATGGCCAGATTCATTAGGTTCTGTGACCTGTTTAACATCCCGCTAGTCACCTTTGCCGACTGTCCCGGGTATATGATAGGTTCCGAGCAGGATTGGCAAGGTATACTGCGTCATGGCGCCAAGTTGCTTTACGCCTGGGCGGATGCCACGGTGCCTCTGATTTCAATCATGGTGAGAAAGTCATACGCTGGTGCCCACTACGGGATGCTAGACAAATCCATTGGTGCTGACCTTGTTTTTGCCTGGCCGACAGCTCAGGTTACCATCGTCGGAGCTGACACGGCGGCTAGTGTTATCTTCGCCAAGGAGATAAGGGAAGCGGAAAACAAGCAAGAGGCGAGAGCAAAGCGGATAGAGGAATATCGAGAACTCTATGAAAACCCTTACTGCGCGGCTGAGCGGGGCTACATCGATGACATCATAGTGCCTAGCGACACCAGGAAAATCATCAACAGAGCCCTGGATACCCTGGAGAACAAGACCGTGACCAGGCCGTGGAGAAAGTATTCCAATATCAATCTATGAGCAGACAAGATAGGCCAGGTAGCGCGAGGCTTTAGCCTCGCCGCGGAAACTCGACCGTCAAGGGAGAGGAAAGTTAGGCAAAGTCACGCTACGCTAGTTGGAGCAGCGTCAACCGTGGTCAAACAAGGCAGAACACTTGGTAGCAGGCCTAGATATCCCTCGGCTATGGCTTTTCTTCATAGCGCGCCAACGTAAATACCAGGTCAGCTAGACGATTGAGGTATTTGAGCACCTCGTCGTTCCTCATAGCGCCGGCTTCCTTCAAAGCAACCACCCGCCTTTCCGCCCGCCTAACCACCGTCCTGGCCACGTCCAGAGCTGCTGAACCAGCAGAAGTACCACCGGGGATAACGAAAGCCTTAGGCATCTCAACCTTAGCTTCAAAAGCGTCTATCAAATCCTCCAGCTTTTGCACCATCTCTAGAGTGACTACATTCTTCTTCATTGCCAGCTTTGAGTAGTGCTCAGCCGGAGTTGCCAGTTCAGCCCCGACCACGAATAGGTCTTGTTGCAGGCTGAGAACAACATCCCTCACCTCTGGACAACAGAAGTGACGAGCTAACCCCAAAGCTGAAACCGCTTCATCAACAGTGCCATAGGCTTCACATCTAGGGTCAGATTTGGCCACTCTGTCGCCATAAAGCAGGCCAGTTTGTCCTGCGTCGCCCTTCTTATTGAAAGTCCTCATAATTGCTCTCCTTGCCTGATACTATAGCAAACACAGGGTAAGCCTATGATACGTGCTGTAAGATAATGCCTTTCCTGGCAAGCTGGCCGATTTCCGCCTCGCTATACTCCAGCTCTCTCAAGACCTCATTGGTATGCTCCCCAAGTAAAGGAGCTCGAAATCTAATCTCAGGCGTCATTTCGGAAAAGCTAATGGGAGTCCGCCCGATTTTAATCTTGCCCAGTTCAGGATAATCCCCATCGACAATCATTTCCCTCGCTATCACGTGAGAATCCTCAATTACCTCGCCTACGTTAAGAAGGGGGCCAACAGGAATATCAACAGCTACTAATCTCGCCACCAAGTCGTCACTTGCATATTGCTTCAATATTTGGTTCAACGTCTCCACCAACTCATCTCGGTTCTCCAGTCTCCTATCGTTCGTAGCGTAGCGGGGGTCCCGAGCCAAACTGTCCAAATCCAGTACCTGGCAAAAACTCTTCCACATCCTATCATTCGAAACTCCAACAAAAACAAACCTATCTTTGGTCTGGAAAACCTGATAAGGAACGAACGCCGTGTTAGCTGAACCCATCCGAGGCGGGATATGACCGCTCAAAGCGTAAGCAGTTATGAAGTGGGCCGTATAGAAAACCGCAGTATCAAGCAAAGCAACGTCTATCATCTGCCCTTTGCCGTTTTTCTCTCGATTCAGCAATGCCAGTGCAACCGCGTAAGCCCCAAACATCCCCGTACCATAATCAATCGTCGAAACAGATGTCCTTACCGGTGGCCGGTCGGCTTCCCCTGTTGCCAGCATCATACCCGACATAGCTTGAGCCACCGGGTCATAACCCGGGCGTTCCCGATAGGGTCCAGTTTGCCCAAAAGCAGAGATGGCACAATATATTATCATTGGATTTATCCGGCTTACGGTCTCGTAGCCCAATCCAAGCCTATCCAAAGTGCCCGGTGTAAAGCTGTCTACAAGAACATCAGCCTTGGCTGCCAATTTCAGAGCTATTTCACGACCTTCATCGCTCTTCAAGTCCAACGCCATACCCCGTTTATTCCGATTAACGTGAACAAAAATGGTTCCACCGCCCGCATAACGAAAGGATTCGCCACTAAAGGGTTCAACCTTAATTACCTCAGCACCCATGTCCGCCAGCAGCATTGTGCAGCAAGGCCCTGCCATAGCATGGCTCAAATCCAGCACTTTCACCCCGTCCAAAGGTAGCATGTCATCCTCCTTAGCCTACTACACACAACACGATTTCCCTGTATCATCAAGATGCCAGACTATCCCGTCGCTATATCCGAGTCTCTCTCGTCATAGCAATTGCCAGGCTGCCAGTCAACACATGCTTTGCCCGCCGTTCACACTTAGGGATTGTCCCGTGATGTACCCAGCATCATCTGAAGCCAAGAAACAAACCGCAGCAGCTATTTCCTCGGGCTGGGCCATTCGTCGAAACGGTATCGCCTTTATCATTTTCTCTCTTATTTCGGGGGCGAGGCCTGTGAGTTCAGCGGTTAGCTCGGTGTCGACCAGACCGGGGCAGACGCAGTTGACGTTTATGTTGTGGCGAGCCATCTCCCTCGCCAGAGTCCTGGTAAGAGCCATTACTCCAGCTTTGGCAGCAGTGTACGAAGCCTGAGTAGCGACACCAATTTTCGCGGCATCAGAGCTGATATTAACGATCTTTCCGTACTTCTTTTTTGTCATCTCCTCAAGGGCGGCGCGGCAGCAAAGGATTGTGCTTTTCAGGTTTATAGCGAGTAGGTTGTCCCAAACGTCCTCGCTTGTATCAAGGAACGGCTCAAAGGTAAACAAGCCGACGTTATTGACCAATATATCTATTGTACCGAATTGCTCTACTGTGATTCGGGCCATTCGGCGAACATCCTCACTTTGGGTTACGTCTGCGGCTACAGGTGTTGCCTGACCACCTGCCTCCTTGATACTCTCCACTGTGCTTGTTGCCGTATCCTGATTCTTGTCCACAACTACTACTTTCGCACCTTCTTGAGCCAGCCTAATGGCAATTGCTTTCCCTATTCCCCTCCCACCTCCAGTCACTATGGCTATTTTATCGGTAAATCTCATCGGTCACCTCCTTTGCGAGTGTTTCACGCATACCGCAAATCGGCCCTGCTCCGATTGTTGACAGCCCTGGGAGCCAACCCTACATAGCCATCTTCTTATGCAAACGAATCCAACAGCCTATTATACATTTAAGCCTTGAGATGTCAAAGGTTCTTGGCCCGTCATACGTTTGACACTCCATCTGACTTTTGTTAAACTCGCATACAGTGGCAATGGAATCAACCAAGACTTTACCTTCGAAAACCTCAACCAAGGGCCTGGTCGAGATCTTTACTGGTGACGGCAAGGGTAAGACATCTGCAGCTCTGGGGATAGCTCTCCGCGCCCTGGGACACGGACTCCGTGTCCACGTCGTCTATTTCATGAAAGGTGAGTTCCCCTATGGAGAACAGAAAACATTATCCCGACTATCCAATGTTACCTTCGCCAAATTTGGGTTTGAGACTTTTGTCGACCCAAGCAACGTTAAGCCAGAGGAAAAGGAGGAGGCTCGAAAAGCTCTAGAAGCCGCCAGAAAAGCTATGCTCAGCCTAGAGTACGACATAGTGGTTCTAGATGAGGTAAATGTGGCTGCAGCCTGGAATCTAATTGACATTGACGATGTAATAAAACTGATAGGCGACAAACCAGAAAAGGTAGAGCTTATTCTTACCGGCCGCTATGCTCACCCGAGGCTAATCGAGCTAGCCGACCTGGTCACCGAAATGGTCAAGGTGAAGCATCCCTACGATAAGGGGATACTATCTCGTCAAGGTATCGACTACTGAAGAGTGAACCAAAGGCGTGGTATGTTAGAGCAACGAAAATCGGATCGACTGGGAGAAAAGGCTAGCCAGTGGCATGTCAAAGCCAAAGGTCTTCCGGAAAGGCAGGATTCCTTTATCACTACATCCCGCGTCCCCATTGAACGTCTCTATTCACCAGTTGACATTGCTGATACAGACTACCTTCAAGACCTGAGCTTTCCCGGCGAGTACCCTTTTACTCGTGGTGTCCACTCTACCGGTTACAGAGGCAAACTGTGGACAATGCGCATGTTTGCTGGCTTTGGCTGTGCCGAGGAGACCAACGCCCGCTACAAGTATCTTCTCGAGCATGGCGAAACCGGGCTCAGCGTTGCCTTCGACTTCCCTACTCTGAACGGTTACGATACTGATGACCCTGAGGCTCGCGGAGAATTCGGCAAGTGCGGCGTAGGCATCTCTTCCCTAGCTGATATGGAAATGTTGTTTAATGGCATCCCGCTTGACCAGATAACCACCTCGATGACCATCAACGGACCAGCAGCAGTTATCTGGGCAATGTATTTGGCCAATGCCCGAAAACGAGGCATTTCCCTGGACAAATTAGGCGGCACCATACAGAATGACATTCTCAAAGAATATATGGCGCAGAACGCTTTCATCTTTCCTCCCCAACCCTCCATGCGCCTTATCGTTGACACTTTCGAATTCGGCATGAAGCAGGTGCCACGCTGGAACACCATCAGCATCAGCGGCTACCATATCCGTGAAGCCGGGGCTACAGCCGTTCAGGAGTTAGCTTTTACCTTGGCCGATGGTCTTACTTATGTTCAGGCGGGCATTGACCGCGGGCTAAAGGTAGATGATTTCGCTCCGAGACTCAGTTTCTTCTTCAACTGTCACAATGATTTCTTCGAAGAAATCGCCAAATTCCGTGCCGCCCGCCGTATCTGGGCACGAGAGATGAAAGAGCGCTTCAACGCCAGCGAGCGCTCCCAGTGGCTCCGCTTCCACACCCAGACTGCCGGCTGCTCGCTAACTGCTCAGCAGCCAGAAAACAATATCATTCGCACCACCATTCAGGCTCTGGCGGCTGTCCTCGGTGGTACTCAATCGCTACATACCAATTCTATGGACGAAGCTCTTGCCCTGCCCTCAGAGAAAGCGGTGACCATCGCCTTACGCACCCAGCAGATTATTGCCCATGAAAGCGGTGGCACCAATACCCTTGACCCCCTGGGCGGCAGCTACTTTGTGGAATGCCTGACCAATGAGACAGAAAAGGCTGTCTGCGACTATTTCGCCAAGATTGACTCGCTGGGCGGCGTTATACCGGCCTTGGAGGCTGGCTTCTTCCACAGGGAAATCGCCGACTCAGCTTACCGCTACCAGCGAGAGATAGACAGTAAGGAACGTACCATTGTTGGCGTAAACCAATATACTATGGATGAGCCAATCACCATTCCTATTCTGCAGATGGATAAGGAAGGTGAGAAGCGACAGCTCGAGCGACTCAGCCAACTGCGCCAGGAAAGGGATAACGAGCTGCTTTCAACCAAGCTCGAAGCACTACGCCAGGCTGCCCAAGGGAATGACAATCTCATGCCTTATATTCTGGAAGCTGTGAGCTCCTACGCAACTTTAGGCGAAGTTTGTGGCGTCCTACGCAAGGTCTTCGGAGAATATCGACTGCCGGCATTGGTATAATGTAAAAGTCAAATACAAAAATGCAAAATAACAAGTTAAAATTCAAAGAGCAATCTGGGGGGTGGGTAGGTTGGAGCATCCGCTCCAGCCATGAAGCAGAGCACCTGCTCTGCTCCTACCCTGAGGAGCAAGAAATAATTTTTTACATTTTCATCTGTCATTTTAGCTTTTGACGTTTGATTTCTAATTTAGCATAGGCAAAATAAAGCGAGGGAGGAAAGAGATGAAAGTGACTCTAAGCGTAATCAAGGCTGACGTCGGTGGTTACGTCGGCCATTCCAGCTCACATCCGGACGTGCTCAACAAGGCCGAACAAAGCATGGCATCTGCCAAAAAGGCAGGATTGCTAATCGACTATCACGTTACCAGATGTGGTGACGACCTCCAGCTTATAACGACCCACCGGCAAGGGGAGGAAAACGACCAAATTCACAAACTAGCCTGGGATACCTTCGTGGAGTGCACCGAGGTAGCTAAGAAGCTGAAGCTGCACGGTGCCGGTCAGGACCTCTTGGCTGATGCCTTCTCAGGCAACGTCAAGGGCATGGGCCCCGGAGTTGCCGAGGCGCAATTCGATGAGCGTGAAGCTGAAACTATCATCATCTTCATGGCGGACAAAACGGCCTCCGGCGCCTGGAACCTGCCCCTGTATAAGATCTTTGCCGACCCCTTTAACACCATCGGCCTGGTCATTGCTTCCAATATGCATGGCGGTTTCTCCTTCGAGGTTCATGATGTCAAAGAGAGCAAGAAGATAACTTTCAATGCCCCCGAAGAGATTTATGATATGCTGGTCTTCATGGGCGCACCCGGCCGCTATGCTGTCAAAGCTGTCTACCACCGCGAAAGTGGCGAGATAGCCGCTGTTTCCTCCACCCAGAAACTGTCTCTAATGGCTGGCAGGTATATTGGTAAAGACGACCCGGTATGTATTGTCCGCTCGCAGGGGAAGTTCCCCGCTGTAGGTGAGGTTCTCGAACCTTTCGCTTGCCCCAATATAGTTGAGGGCTGGATGAGGGGGTCACACCACGGTCCGCTGATGCCTGTAGCTGTCAACGAGAGCAATCCTTCTCGCTTTGATGGCCCACCCCGGGTGATCGCCGCCGGGTTTCAACTTTCAGGAGGCATGCTGGTCGGACCTCGAGATATGTTCGATGACCTAGCTTTCGATAACGCCCGGCAACAGGCGAAAGATATTGCTGACATACTGCGTCGCCTTGGGCCTTTCGAGCCCCACCGTTTACCACTGGATGAGATGGAATACACCACCATGCCCGAGGTCATGAAAAAGCTTGAGGGAAGGTTCGAAAGCATTTAAGCGGCTAAGGAAAATGCCCAAGCTTCTCCTGGCTACTACCAACCAGGGCAAAGCCCGCGAATATCGCCATCTCCTTAAAGGCCTACCTTTTCAATTGGTCTCCCTGGCGGAGGAGGGTATCCATATAGCTGTGGATGAGAAGAACACGACCTTCGAGGAGAACGCCCGGCTAAAGGCTACTGTCTATTCCAACTTTAGCCACCTCGTTACCCTAGCTGACGACTCTGGGCTTGAAGTCGACGCCCTTGGCGGTGAGCCTGGTATTCGCTCAGCTCGCTTTGCCGGTGACGAAGCCAGCGACGAAGACAAGGTTGAACGCCTTCTGGCTAGATTAAAAGAAGTTCCCTGGGAAAAACGAACTGCTCGCTTCAGATGCGTTATCGCTATAGCTACCCCGGAAGGAAGAACGGAACTCTGCCATGGAGAATGCCATGGCCTAATTGCTTTCGCACCTAAAGGCAACAACGGCTTTGGCTATGACCCGATTTTCTACTTCTCTGAACTTGACAAGACCATGGCCGAGCTCCCTCTAGAAACAAAGAACCAAATCAGCCACCGCGGCAGGGCCGCTCTGGAAGCATATCGAATGCTGGAGCAACCTGCGGAGAAAGTCAAAACATGACCGGGCTTTCCGATACCTTTAATCGACCCATAAACTACTTACGTATGTCGGTGACCGACCGCTGCAACCTTCGCTGCATCTACTGCCTGCCAGCGGAGGGCATCCGCCTGTTACCTCACAGCGATATCCTCACTTACGAGGAGATTACCACGGTTGCCAGGCTGGCGGCTGAGCTGGGTATCAACAAACTCAGGCTCACTGGTGGTGAGCCACTGGTCAGGGTCAGGCTGCCCGAGCTAGTAGCCATGCTGGCTGAAATAGAAACAATCGATGACATCTCCCTGACCACCAATGGCGTTCTCCTCAAAGACTGTGCCAGCGAGCTCAAGCAAGCTGGCCTAAGGCGGGTTAACATCAGTCTGGATTCTCTAAGCGAGGACAAATTTGAGCGTATCACCCGCCGCCGTAAGCTGAACGAAGTGTTCCAGGGCATCGAAGCGGCTAAGGCTTGTGGGCTTAATCCAGTCAAGATAAATATGGTAGTTATGCGCGGCATAAACGATGATGAGATTGTGGACTTTGCTAACCTGACCATCACAGAAGGCTGGCATGTGCGTTTTATCGAGCTAATGCCCTTCGCTACAGACAACCCCCCTGAGTGCCATTCCGCACGAGGTGACACTGAGCTTCACCCTCAATTCATGTCTGCTCATGAGATAAAGCAGCGTCTCAACAGCATAGGGAAAATGGAACCCTGTAAGAAACCTGTCACCGGCAATGGCCCGGCCAAATACTTCCGCTTCCCCCAGACCAGCGGCACCATCGGCTTCATCACCCCAATTAGCCAGCACTTCTGCTTCAATTGCAACCGCCTCCGCCTTACTGCTGAAGGTAAACTCCGCCCCTGCCTCCTCAGCGACCAGGAGATTGACCTCCGCCAGCCACTACGGGATGGCGCCTCACCTGAAAGATTGAAACAGGTAATAACAGAGGCCATTCAGACAAAGCCCAGGCAACACCATCTGTCCCAGGGAACCATCCCCAAGACACGCCGCATGTCCCAGGTAGGAGGTTAAACATGAGTTCATCCCCGGATATCCGCATGGTAGATGTCACCGAAAAGCCGGTTACCACCAGACAGGCCACAGCCAAAGGCGGGGTGGTGATGCAGGCTTCAACCTTAAGCCTGGTCAAAGAAGGCAACTTACCCAAAGGAGACGTTCTAGCCGCTGCTCGTGTCGCTGGCATTATGGCCGCTAAGGAAACCCACCACCTTATCCCTCTATGCCACCCGCTTCTCATCGACAACGTCAGCATTGAGTTCTCTCTGGATGAACAAGCCTCGGCAGTAGAAATCACGGCTGCAGTTAGAGGCAGCGGCAAAACCGGCTACGAGATGGAGGCCCTAACCGCCGTAGCTATAGGTGCGCTGACGATTTACGACATGTGCAAGCCTGTAGACTCAACCCTCCGGTTGGAGAACATCCGCCTGACAAGGAAAAGCGGTGGCAAAAGCGGCACCGTTGTACTAGAGTAGCCCAAAACCAATTGACTTACCCCAGCCGGCAGGGTATACTCTTAACACTATAGGCGTTGGGGGGTGTCCGATGAAACTATCCTGCCTTCAAGAGAATCTCAATAAAGGCTTAGGCATCGTTGGTAGGGCTGTAGCCACAAGAACCACCTTGCCCATAACTCAGAATGTCCTGATAGCCACCGACGAATCTCGCCTCAAGCTAGCTGCTACCAACCTGGAAATGGCCATTAGCTGCTGGATCGGTGCTAAGGTGGAGGAAGAAGGTGCCATTACCATCCCAGCCCGACTTCTCACCGAATTCGCCAGCTCTCTGCCCAACGACCGTATCGACATGACCCTTAGTCAGCATACCCTTCAGCTGAAATGTGCCCGCTTTGAGGCTCGAATCAACGGCCTTGATGCTGAAGATTTCCCACCGATCCCTCAGGTTGGCGATGGTATAGCTACCAAGATTGAGGCGGAAGTCCTGAGAGAAGGAATCAGTCTGGTCGGCTTTGCCGCGGCCACTGAAGAGTCCCGCCCCGTGCTCACCGGTGTCCAACTTGAATTTGACGGAGACAAACTCACCCTCGCCGCTGCCGATGGCTTCAGATTAGCTGTCCATGATGCCTCTGTCCTGTCACCAGTTAGTGATAAGGCCGCCATAATCATCCCAGCACGAGCTCTAAACGAATTGGGTCGCTTCCTTACCGACCAGGAAGAGCCAGTTGAAATCACCGTAAATCAGCAGAAGAGCCAAGCCCTGTTTCGCCTCAAGAACATAGAGATGGTATCTCAGCTTATTCAGGGCACTTTCCCTAACTACTCCCAGCTCATCCCCCAGAGCTACGTCACCCGCGCTGTTGTCGATGTGGCTGAGTTCCTGCGAGCTACCAAGATGGCATCCATTTTCGCGCGCGATGGCAGCGGCATTGTTCGCCTGGAAATTACCCCTGGCGCTGAGCTTACCCCGGGCAAAATGAATATCTCAGCCCGAGCTGAAGAAATCGGCGACAATGTTGGCGAAATCGATGCTCTGATTGACGGCGAGCCCGCCAAGATTGCTTTCAATGCCAAGTATGTCTCCGAAGTCCTGGGGGTTCTTCACCAGAATCAAGTTGCCCTCGAAACCACTACCCCCTCCAGCCCTGGCGTCCTGCGGCCCGTCGGCGTTGACAACTACGTCCACGTGGTCATGCCCATGTTCGTGCAGTGGTGACTAGGTTCTACGGACAACGATTTGGGCACACATTGTTCCTTCCTGTCATTGGTTGCCTTGGTCATCTCTACCACCTTGGTATCTTCAGTCACGAATCATCGCAGGGTCCAGTAAGACTTGCCACTCACGTGATGAAGTGATACGATTAGCTTCATGCCAAAAAAAGAACTCTCGCTTGCAGAGCTATTTTCTCCTCGTGGAGTAGCCGTTGTCGGTGCATCTCTGGGAGACCAATACTCCTTCGCCAGACACGTTGTTGAATCCCTCAAAGAAGCAGGGTTCCCCGCTATTTATCCCGTTAACCCGAAGTATACCGAACTGCTCGGGCTGCCTTGCTATCCCAGCCTCCAGGCCATTCCCGGTGTGGTGGACCATGTTGTAGTCAGCATCCCTGCGGAGTCGGTTCTGGCATTGCTGGATGACTGCGCTGCCAAGGCTGTCAAGTCAGTCACTTTCTTCACCGCTGGTTTCAGCGAGAGTGGCTGGAAAGACCGAGCCGAACTCGAAAGAGCCATGCTGAGCAAGGCAAGGGCTGGAGGCTTTCGTATTATCGGTCCCAACTGTGTCGGCCTGTTCGTACCCAGAAGCCGTCTAGTCAGCACCACGGGAATACCGCTGGAACCAGGTCCAATCGCCTTCATTTCCCAGAGCGGGGGCCATGCTCAGAACCTCCCTCTTTACACCGGCCCGAGGGGGCTGCGCTTCAGCAAGGTGGTTAGCTACGGAAATGCTTTGGATGTGGACGAAACCGAACTCCTGCAGTATTTCTCTCGAGACCCGGAGACGGAGATTATCGCTGCCTACATTGAGGGGGTAAAAGATGGCAGGCGTTTTCTGGGAGCACTCAAGGAAGCGGCCAGCCGAAAGCCTGTGGTCATCCACAAGGGCGGCACAACCGAGGCTGGCAAGAGAGCAGCTCACGGCCATACAGCCAGTCTGACCAGTTCGGTGGCCGTTTTTCACGCCTTGTGCCGTCAGTTGAAGACGATTCAGGTCGACAACGTGGAGGAGCTAATAGACGTGCTGGTGGCGCTTCGCTTCGCCAGTCCTCTCCCCCAAGGCAATGGCGCTGCCATAGTGGGCCTAGGCGGCGGCCCAAGCGTTCTCGCTGGCGATGAGATGGAAGAAGCAGGGCTCCACCTGCCATCCCTTTCCCCTGAGGTGCAGGCAGAATTGAGGCAGTTTCTACCTATGGCTGGTGCTATCTTCAGCAACCCGGTGGACGCCACGAATCTTGTATCTCCAGAAGCCATCTCCGCAACCATGCGCGTCCTTGGCAAAGTCCCCGATATTCATATGCTCATCTACCATCTGGGGTTTCACCCTGCCAGCCGCTGGGGAGATGGACGACTCTGCTCGGCAGAATTCCTGCAACCTGCCATCGATGCCCTGGCACAGGCGCAAAAGGCGACAGGTAAGACTGTTCTGCTGGCGCTGCGCCCTGCCCCAGACTTGGACGGGATGAAGGATTTCCTCGCTGCCCAAGAAGCATTCGTGGCGGCAGGGTTCCCAGTCTTCCATTCTCTGCGTCAGACAGCCACAGCCATGGCTCGCGTGGTAGCCTGGAATCAAGCATAATACTGCCAACATGACAGGCTTTACTTATTGGGCTCACTCTTGTTACGAACCAGAGAGACACTAACTCTTGACACTCGCTTAACAGTAGGCGTATCTTATATCTGACTTCAACCGAAAGGAGGTTCATCGATGGAAAAAACTTCAACTGGGCTGGAGGCAAACGTTGCCGGGCTGCTATGCTATGTTCTAGGGTGGATAAGTGGTCTCGTATTTATTTTGATAGAGAAGGAGAACAAGTTTGTCCGCTTCCACGCAATGCAATCCATCATAGTGTTCGGTGCCCTCACGCTCGCGAGTATTGTCCTCCGTTGGATACCTTTGCTCGGCTGGGTGATAAGCCTGCTTCTCTCGGTGCTCGGGCTCGTACTGTGGATAGTCTTGATGGTTAAAGCCTATCAAGGAGAAAAGTACAAGCTGCCGTGGGCAGGTGATTTGGCCGAGAAACAGGTCGGCTAACTGATTCAGCGTTTAGACCGACTGTTTGCTTGAGGGCCAGTAAGAACGCGTTCTGGCGTCTGGCTCAGTGTAGAAGCGCCGGCGTTTGGTCCCTCTCTGTCTATTCTTTGCTGGACCAGCGCGCACCACAGAAAACAGAATTGAGGCAGTCAAGGGATGCCTGATGAAGCCGTCTAGTGAGAGTCGTCAATCGTAGATTCCGTAGGAGGGCCAGGAAGCATGTCTAGCGATAGTAACCAAGAAAGATTTCGAGAAATGACGCAGAGATGGGAAAAGGAGTATGAGACGGCAATAGAAAAGAGGCCTGAGAGAAAAGAGAGATTTGAAAATCTCTCCTGGCTAAGGGTAAAACCATTGTACACGCCGGGTGACGTTGAGGAGCTCGATTACGAAAAGGACCTGGGTTTTCCCGGGGAATACCCGTACACAAGGGGCGTATACAACACGATGTACAGAGTAAGACCCTGGACGGTAAGGCAGGTGGTCGGCTACGGCGGTGGTTTGGAGAGCAGCCAACGGTTGAAGTTCATGGAAGAACACGGGCAGACAGGCTTCAGCATCGTCTTCGACCATCCCACCAATTCAGGCTTGGATTCGGATGAAGACGTGGCAGAAGGGTTTGTTGGCAGAGAGGGAACAGCCATCGACACTCTTCAAGACATGCGAGACCTCCTAAGGGACGTGGACATGGAAAAGGGCGGCATCAACATAATTGCTTTACATCCTGCCCTACTTGCCATGGTGGTAGCCGTTGCTGAGGAAAGGGGCGTAGACTTGAGAAATCTGTCCGGCACACTTCAGAACTACCCCATGATAGGACATACAATGGGGAGCTCTTCGGACAGGTATGGAGCTACGAAGTTCTATTCTAAGCGGTTCTGCATAGATATTGTGGAATACTGTGCCCGCAATCTGCCCAGGTGGAATTCGGTTAGCGTGGCGGTAAGAAACACGAGAGAGGCTGGCTGCAACGCGGTTCAGGAAATCGCCTTTGGCATCGGTCCTGCCCTCGCCATCATAAAAGGATGCAGGGAGAGAGGAATCGATGTAGATGAGATAGCTCCCAGAATTTCTTTTTTTCTCAACTCCCATCGAGACCTATTTGAGGAGGTAGCAAAATTTCGCGCCATGAGGAGGCTGTGGGCAAGGATTTTGAGAGAAGACATAGGTGCCAAGAACCCCAGGTCATGGCAGATGAGGTTCCACTGCCAGACATCTGGAGATGCCATGACATATCAGCAACCCTTGGTCAATATTGTCAGGGGTACCCTCCACGGGCTTGCGGCGGTTCTGGGCGGTTGCCAGTCATTACATATAAACTCTGCAGACGAGGGCTTTGCTATACCTATAGAAGAAACGGCAAAGCTATCTCTGAGAACTCATCAGGCTATTCTGGAAGAATCAGGTGTGGCAGATACGATAGACCCTCTTGCCGGTTCTTATTATGTGGAGTGGCTTACAAACAAGCTTGAAGACGAGGCAAGAAACATTCTAAATACTCTCGATTCGATGGGAGATTGGTGGGACGTGAAGGTACGTGAATGGGTAAGCAGAGAAATTGCACATTCTTCATACAGATTTCAGAAAGAGGTGGAGACTGGGGATAGGGTAACAATTGGAGTAAACAAATATGTGGAGGAGGCAAAATACCCGTTCCCAATATGGAGAGAAGATAAGGACTTTGTCAAAAAGCAGCGGGAGAGGTTAAACAAGGTGAAAAGACAGCGGGATATGAAGACATGCGAAGATGCGGCAAATGCTCTCAGAGATGCCTGCAAGAACAGTGCAAATGTACTTCCAGCCACGATAGACGCAGTGAAAGCGTACATGACTATAGGGGAGATTACCAAGATTTACGGGGAGGATTCTTAGTTGAGTTGACGCTGAATCTTCTACCATTGGAACTTGGCTATTCAACCTTGGGGGAAAGCTTATCATGGCGACAGAAAGAATAAGGGTTCTTCTAGCAAAGCCACCTCTCGATTTGCACAGCAGAGGAATTCTCGTTGTGGCAACAGCACTGAGAGACGCGGGTATGGAGGTCATCTATTTGGAGGCATCGCCCAAGGTGGGGCTAAAAGAGATAATCCAGGCGGCCATGCAGGAGGATGTAGACGTAATAGGCATGAGCATCCTGTCGGGTTCCCCGGAGCTCATCCTGACGAAATTGCTAAGGATAAGAGACGAGATGGGGCTTAAGCACGTCCCTGTCATCGCCGGCGGCATCTTCCCGGAGGAGGCGATTGAGGAACTGAAACGCGCAGGAATAGCGCGGACATTTAGACCGGGGACTCCTACAGAAAGTATAGCGGAGGCAGTTCGAGAACTGGCTGCCTGCAGAGAACGACGTTAAGCACTATGAATCGAGTTTCCGGCATCAACCCAAGGGTAAAGCAGTTGAGTCCTCAAAACCCCTTTCCCGCTCTTAATCTGTATGCGCAGAATGACGGACACGCTTGTACGTGTTCGGTGATAGCTTCAGTTTAGGAAGACTCAATCCCAAAGAGTGATGCAACTGTTAAATGAAATGCTGTCCGGTGGAATTGAGGCCCGAATTGCCGCACGGTCTCGTTTGCAACAACCTGAGTCTCAGGAACAAGCTCACTTTTTGGACCTCCAAGGCTGATGGCTAAAGAAAGAACAGAAAGGAGAACACCGATGTTTAAACACGAGTACGCCGAGTTGGGAACTGTCCACCTGCACTATGTAACTGCGGGAAAGGGTAAGTTGATAATGTTCGTACACGGCTTCCCCGAATTCTGGTACGAATGGAAGAACCAGCTCGCCGAGTTCGGGCAAGATTACCAGGCCGTGGCTCCCGACATGCGCGGCTACAACCTGTCATCAAGGCCCTCCGATGTAGACCAGTACCGGATGAAGTACCTGGTTGAAGACCTGCGCTTGCTCGCAGAGCACCTCGGTCACAAAAAGTTCAGCCTCGTCGCGCATGACTGGGGCGGTGGGGTGGCATGGGCATTCGCTATGCGTCATCCCGATTATCTGGAAAAGCTCATCATTATCAACGCGCCGCATCCGTTCACGTTTGAGCGCGAACTGCGTGAGAACCCAGATCAACGGAAAGCCAGCCAGTATATTCTGATGCACCGCAGCTCACGGGCTGAGGAGATCCTGTCAAGAAACGACTACGCTGTACTCGTCGATAGTGTCTTGGCCGAGGGCCTCAGGCAGGGCTACTTCACCGAAGAGGACCGCCGGGCGTACATCGAAGCCTGGTCACAGCCAGGCGCACTCACCGGCGGCTTGAATTACTACCGAGCCGCGCGCCTTAGCCCGCTTACCAGTGAAAGCGATGAGGCCTCAGGCGACTTCACCACCGACCCATCACTATTCACGGTGAAGGTGCCAACGCTGGTCATCTGGGGCGAGAAGGACCCGTACCTGCTCACCGGCAACCTCAATGGGCTTGACGAGTGCGTGCCAGACCTGACAATCAAGCGGATACCCGACGGCTCGCACTGGGTCATCCACGAGAAGCCGGCATTGGTTAACGCCTACATACGAGACTTCATCGAGGGCAAGAACGAATAGGTCTGGCCCGCAGCCGCTCCGTGACCAGCGTAGAAATGGCCGGCAACCTGCTGAAGACTTGAGACGCCGTACATTGCGCGGGGTCGCAGTTCTTTGATAGACAAGCTGAGAAAGAAAGGCTCTCCAGACACCGCGACCATCCCATCCTGAAAGCGCGAAAATCAGGGCAACATCTTGTTGGTTCACATCACAGTTCTCTCTCCGCCTTTCGATTGTAAATCCTAAATCTTGATTCACTACGCTTCGAATCCTAAATCTTAATACCTGAATCCTAAAAAAAAACGGGCATGTGCACGTGCCCACCAACGAATCATGAAAATAGGGGTAGCCTAGAGCAGCCGCTCTAGGCGTGATTGGAGCCGATGCTCCAATCCACCCGAGACAAAGTATGAGAATCTATTTTCAGAATAAATTCAAAATTCCAAATCCAAATTTCCAAGTTTTGATCCTTGGTCTTTAATCTTTGATCTTTCATCATCCTCGCCCCTTCGTTTCACTCAGGGCGGGCTCCAGCCATTGGATAGAGCCAAAACAAGTCAATCCCCAATAACAACAGCAACTATGTGGTATAATCTCTCAGAAAGAACCAAGATGGCGTATATCGGTTTAGGAGGATACTCTGGAGTCAATCTTAGGTAACAAAGTGCTGCTGATCCCCCTGGCTGCGTGGTGTGTAGCTCAGGTGCTGAAGGTCTTCATTTCATCCATAAAAGACAAACGTTTGAATTTCTCACAGCTGATTACCACGGGCGGGATGCCCAGCTCTCATGCCGCGCTGGTCTGCGCTCTAGCCACAGCCGCTGCGATAGTGCACGGCGTAGACTCGGCTGTTTTCGCCATTGCCGCCTTGTTTGCCCTGGTAGTGATGTCTGACGCCACCGGGGTGCGGAAGACAGTAGGTGCCCAGTCCACCATGCTCAATCGCATATTGGATGAGCTTTTCAAGGGAAAACCGGAGTTTGAGCAACGCGTGCGAGAACTCATAGGGCACACCATATTCGAGGTCTCAGCTGGAGCAGTGCTGGGCATACTTCTCGCCTGGTGGTGGACATGAAAGTGGTAACAAACCTGCCCAAGAATTAACACCGAGGAGGAAGCAACATGGGTCTGTTAGATTGGTGTCCTCTATTACCCTGGAATACGTTCTTGATCCTTTTACTCGTCACCTGGACTCTGCCATGGAAAGGTGTGGCTCTGTGGAGAGCTGCCGTCAACAAGCAATTATGGTGGTTTGTGGCCCTGTTCTTGCTCAATACCCTGGCAATCCTCGAGATAATATATATCTTCGGATTCAGCAAGAGAAAAGAGTCAACGCCACAAGCAACCTGACCCTTCTCGCCGCTGCCGACTGAGAAGAGTTGAAAAGAACGGAGCAGCGGTGACCTACTATCGCCAAGGGCGTATGAGAGTGCCGCGCCTGGTAGTTGAGCACCTTGACGAAGAAGCGAGGGTTTTGTACAATTCCAGAACTTGTAAGGAGGAAATGGAATGGAATGGAAAACCAGGATAACCAATCTTCTGGGCTGTAAGTATCCCATCATGGAGGGTGGCCTTAGCGGGATTGGAACATGGGAGCTTGCTGCCGCCATATCCGAGGCAGGCGCCGTTGGCTGCATCACCGCTGCTGTCTACAAAACCCCGGATGGGCTGAGGGATGCCATCAATAAAACGCGACAGGCTACGAAGAATCCGTTCGCAGTCAACATTACCATAGGGATGTGTCCCCATATTGACGAGATGTTTGATGTCTGCTTCGAGGAGAATGTCCATGTTGAGACCGCAGTCTTTAAGCCCGATGCCTATGCCGAGCGCATCAAAAAATCAGGAGTACCCTGGATACACAAAGGCGCTACGGTAGACTTTTGCAGGCACGCCGAGGACCTGGGTGCCGACGCCGTGGTCCTTGTCGGGCTGGATGGATATGGCTTTAAGCATATCAGACAGCTTCCCACCTTCACCAGCATCGCCTGGGCATCAAAACAGCTAAAGATACCCCTGCTTGCTGCTGGCGGTATCGCTGACGGGCGCACCTTCCTCGGCGCTCTGGCCCTGGGTGCCGATGGAATATACATGGGAACCGCGTTCGAAGTCACAAAGGAGTGTCGGCTCAACGAGAAGACAAAACAGAACATAGTGGCTGCTCCCCCGGACCACCCGGACCTGATATATGAGCTGCTGGCGCCCCCGGACGCAGAGGAGTACATGGCAGTCAAAGCGGCAAAGGACACCATGCCCTTCGAGAGGTGGATCCCAGCTATGGAAGCTGTTCATCTTAAGCACAGCGGCTGGAGGGATATTGCCCCGATGTGGGAAATGGCAGAAAGGTTGACGGATACAGATATGACACAGCTCGGCGGGGCGCGGATCAAGGGCCCCTATTCCTTTGCCTGTGCCTACATAGACGATATACCTACTTGCAAGGAACTCGTGGAAAGAATCGTCACGGAGGCTGAGGAGTTATTAGACAGTTGGCAGTTCCTCAAGACCAGGTGATGACACCAGCCAATAAACCATGTCTGACTGCCACATGTCCCTGCACTTCCCCTCTCCCTTGAAGGGAGAGGGTCAGGGTGAGGGGGGATTACGGACTGATCCCTTCACACCTGTCCCAACGTATTAGTCTAGACAGAAGAGCGAGTTACCGAGATACTACCCAGATTTGGGTGTGTCGTCACCGCACGATCCCCAACAAGGCCCAGTCTCGGACATCGGGTACTACACATAGTGGACGTAGCCCTCGCCTGTTTGCTATACTCAAAAGACCAAGTGAAGCTGAAAGTATGGTTCCTCGAGACTAGGCCCCAGTTCTTGCTCCTTTCCGTGGTGCTGGCGTTCCTGGGCACCTGCGTGGCCTGGTATGATGGTGCCTTTCATCTTGGTCACGCTCTACTGGCTTTCATTGGCCTACTTTTGTGCCACATAAGCGTCAATGTGCTCAACGACTACTATGACTACAGGAGCGGCATAGACCTAAGAACTCACAGAACCCCCTTCAGCGGGGGCAGTGGCATCCTCCCTGCTGGCTCCCTTGAGCCGAGGCACGTCTTTTGGCTCGGCTTGGCCTGTTTCTTACTGGCAGTACCTATAGGCGTCTATTTCATGCTGGTGAGAGGCTGGCTGCTGCTGCCTCTACTTCTAGTAGCCGCGGTATGCATTCTCCTCTATACACAATTCATAACCAAGCTGGGATGGCCTGAGTGGGCTCCAGGGATTGGCATGGGGGCTTTACCAGTTCTGGGAGCTTACTTTGTTCAGACGGCCAACTACACCCTCCCCGCTGTCGTAGCATCTATCCCATCTGGCATTTTGGTACACAACCTGCTCCTACTGAATGAATTTCCTGACACAGAAGCCGACAAGGAAGCGGGAAGAAAGACCCTGCCCATCACTATGGGAAAAGCAAAGGCAAGCGTGGTCTACTCAGTCCTGACGGCAATAGTTTATCTGTGGATAACCTGTAGTGTGGTGGCAGGGCTAATGCCAGCCTTCTCCTTGATAGCCTTGCTAACGCTTCCCCTGGCAGTAAAGGCTATTCAGGGCAGCGTGAAGTATCAGGATCAAAGCAAGCTAGTGCCATCCATGGCAAACAATGTTCTGGTTGTCCTGCTGACTCAGTTGCTCCTGGGCATTGGCTATATCCTGGCAGGAGTCTTCTGAAAATGCAGAAATTAAACATCAGAATGTGAAATGACAAGTCAGAAGTCAAAAAAAAGAACACACCTTCAGACCAGGTCGCTCCTAAAGAATAGAAATCATTTTGCATTCTTGCCTGTCATTTTGGTCTTCAACTTTTTATTTTTGATTCTGACATAGCGAAGCTGTAGGATTGCCATCAAGGATACACACATGTCAACTGACCTGGTCTTGCTGCATGCGCCCAGTGTGTACGACTTCCGCCAAGAAACGATCCTCTACGGACCGGTTAGTGACCTGATTCCCCCCTCCCCCGTTTTCGAGATGTACCCCATCGGACTCACCAGCATTGCCGAATATCTGGAGCGTGCTGGCTACCGGGTGCGCATCGTGAACCTTGCGGTGCGTATGCTCAACAATAAGAGATTTGACGCCGAGGCATTGATAAAGCGCCTGAGGGCACCACTCTTCGGTATCGATTTGCACTGGATGGTGCATTCCCACGGTGCCATTGAGGTGGCCAGGATAGTGAAAAGATGGCACCCTGAGGCAAAGGTCGTATTCGGCGGGTTTTCATCTTCCTACTACTACAAGGAACTGCTCGACTATCCTGAGATAGACTATGTACTCAGAGGCGACTCCACGGAGGAGCCCTTCCGGCAGTTAATGGATTGCATAGCGAACAAGAGAGAGCCTGAGGCAGTGCCCAACCTTGTCTGGAGAGATAGCCAGGGCGGAACACGTGAAAACCCTTTCTCTCACGTTCCAACTGACCTCAGCGATGTTATGGTCAATCACTATGGTAACGTTGTACGCTCCGTGATTAGATATCGCGACCTTGTCAGCTATACCCCCGTTAAGGACTGGCTTCGCTATCCTATCACAGCCACGCTTACCTGCCGCGGTTGCACCCACAATTGCGTTATCTGCGGAGGTTCTGCGGCTGCCTTCCAACGCTTTTACAACCGACGAAAGCCAGCTTTTCGCTCTCCGGAGTCAGTCGTTCGAGACATAAAGCAAATTTCGCGCTTCAGCAACGGCCCAGTCTTCATCCTGGGAGACCTGCGCCAGCCGGGAGAGGACTATGCCAGTGAAGTTCTCAGCTTGCTTCAAAAGAACAGGGTGAAGAACCAGTTCATCCTTGAACTGTTTTCGCCTGCCTCAAGGAACTTCCTGCGCCAGATAAGCGTAGCCTGTCCTGACTTCTGCCTAGAGATTTCTCCCGAATCTCATGACCCGGAGATTAGGAAAATCATTGGCAGACACTATTCTGATAGCGCCCTGGAGCAGACTCTAAGCGATGCCCTTGACATCGGCTGTCGGCGTTTAGATGTGTTCTTTATGATTGGGCTGCCGGGGCAAACCCCACAGTCGGTAATGGATACTATTGACTACTGCGATTACCTGTTAGGCAGGTTTAAGGGTGACAAGCGGCTGTCCCTGTTTATCTCTCCACTGGCACCCTTCCTCGACCCGGGCAGTCTTGCTTTTGAGCAACCGGAGCGCTATGGCTACCGTGTCCTGTTTCGGACATTAGAAGAGCATCGCCAGGCGCTTGTATCGCCAACCTGGAAGTATTCCCTGAATTACGAGACGAAGTGGATGACTCGCCAACAGATTGTAGACACCGCTTATGAAGCCATTCTGCGCCTTAATCAGTTGAAGGCTAAATACGGGATTATCCCTGAGCAAATGGCCAAGGCAGGCGAGCAACGCATTAAAGCAGCTAGGGAGATGGCACACCACATCGACGACATATTGTCCAGAGGTAATCATGAGGAGCTACCCCACTTGAAAGCACAGGTTGACGAGATAAACATGTTTCCGGTAGCCGAGAAGACCCAGTTAGAGGTACCTCTCCCATTCATCAAGCTGAGACCGCTGCGAGCCCTGTGGTCATTAATAACAGGGCGGTAAACGGAAGCGTCACAAAATAGCGAGATGTTACTCTAGTATCTAGCCAACGCCACCCGTTTCTCCAACGCTGTAACCACGTTCCGCGCCGCCATCGGTTGACCGGCAGGTCATGCCTCACGCCACCGTCACCCAGGCTCACCACACCTGGCCCCCAGCTTGCCATGAGTACCGTGTGCTTTTGGCTGCTCAGGAAATCCACCAGGACTCCAATGACTTATTCCAGTTCCTCCTTGTGCCTACAGTGCTACGCGAGCTTACTCCAGGTAGTCTTTGAGTTTTCGGCTCCGGCTGGGATGGCGCAGCTTGCGCAATGCCCTGGCTTCGATCTGGCGGATCCGCTCTCGAGTTCGGTCAAACTCTCTGCCTACTTCCTCCAAGGTTCGGGCTCGCCCGTCCTCCAGACCGAATCTAAGCTGTATAACCCTTCTTTCTCTGTCGGTAAGCTCAGAAAGTACCTTGTTTAGTTGCAGCTTGAGCAATTCTCGCGCGGCAGCGTCGGCTGGCGCCAGCGTAGCTCGATCTTCAATAAAGTCACCGAGGTGGCTGTCTTCCTCTTCACCAATAGGCATCTCCAGGGATATCGGTATTTGAGACAGCTTCATGATTTCCCTTACTTTGTCTGAGGAGATTTCCATGCCCTCACCGATTTCCTCGCAGGTCGGTTCGCGTCCAAGCTCTTGACTTAGACGACGAGTGGTTTTAAATAGCCTACTGATGATTTCCACCATGTGTACTGGGATGCGAATGGTGCGGGACTGGTCAGCTAGCGAGCGGGTAACAGCCTGCCTGATCCACCAGGTGGCGTAAGTGCTGAACTTGTAACCTCTCCTGTATTCGAATTTCTCCACAGCGCGGACCAGGCCGATATTCCCCTCCTGAATCAGGTCAAGCATGGGCATTCCGTGGCCGATGTATTTCTTGGCGACGCTGACCACTAAGCGCAGGTTTGCTTCCGTAAGGTGCTTCTTGGACTTCCCAGCGATCCTTTTCACCTTGCTGAAATGGGCCTTTAACTGCTGGGCAACAGAATGAAGCTTGGAGAAGAATTCGGGATCAACGGGCTCCGCCACCAGAGATTCCAGCTCACTCCAGGAGGTTTGATCCCCTATGATCACCACTGCCTCAGGGGGCAAAATCCGAGTGTCTATTGAGAGGTCTATCAAGGCTTGCTCAGCTTTCAAAGTCCTTCTGTCACGAGGGTCGGTTGCATTGTGAATGCCCTGTGGGGGTTCAACCTGAGCATCGCTGTCGCCAGTGGCGTCAGCGATAGCCTGCACTGTTTCTGGGTCGAGCACTCCATCGATAGCCGCCCGCAGTTTAGGGTTGCCGATGGTCTCAGTGATGCTATCCGTGGTAGGAAGCCGAAGTCGCTGGATGAGAGTGTCAACTATGGGCCGGGCTGCGAGTAGGTGATGAATCAGGTAGATGGCTATGTGAACCGCTGAAGGGTATTCACCATAGCGCTGAAGGTAAAGCTCTTCAATCTCTTCGAGATACTTGGCCTGTTCTATCTTGCCAGCTAATGCCTTCTCATCGTTTCTGGTCAGGAGTGGAACTTTCCCAATCTCGTGGAGGTACATAAGGACCGGGTTGTCAACTAAGTCCTCCCCACTGACCTCGACTATGGCCGGGGGTGGAGCGGAGCTGCCTTGTGTCCGTCGCTTACCGGCGCGCTCGTCTGCAAGCCGGGCAGGTTGTTTGCCTTGCCAAGAGGAGGGGCTCCCGGTGTCATGTTCTTGTGACTGGTCTTGGTCAGAGGTACCTGAACGGGTGCCGCCGAGCCGAGGTAAGACAGCCTCGGACTCGATGCCGAGGATGTCATCGGATTCTAACTCGCCGTTGCCTTTGATGTGAGGGAAATACGATAGAAGGTCCTCATCTCGAACTGGACTCACTGGTCACTCCTCCTTGCCATCGGTTGCCGGCGTTGGTACTCTTGTGCTTGCCACACTGCTTGGTGCACTCCTTGCAGCCGTTACGAGCAGTCGTCGGGCGGGGTGGGATTGGGGTTCCAGCCTCGGGGGATTCGAGGGCCCCGACCCCGAGCAACGATCCACAATGTATGATAGGGAACAAAAGAATGCCTCTAACTTAAGCGAGGCGAAGGCCTGCGAGGGTGGGTTAGGTGGCCAATGTCCCACTCAGGGTGGAGGAATACTCCTGACGACGCAGATTACAGTGATTACTAGGGTACCGTGCCCCATGGGGGAGCTTACCTGTAGGCGGGCCAGGTGTTGTGGGGAGGAGACCGGGGCGGCGGTTGTAGAAATCAACTCTAACCGTGAAGTCATTGTCACTTATAGTATAGCACAAGACGCAGGTTGGTGCACGGGTGGGATGTGTTGAGGAAGGGCAAACAAGGTGGTTCGCAATGAGCTAGACAGGTGCTCGTGTGCGTGTCTGTCAGGCACTCTCGAGGGTGTTGCCATGGTTTGTTGGCGGTTGTGGCGCAAAGTGGGGGTCGGGGCTGATGCGGGAGCAGTGGAGGCAGAAGGTGCCGACACGGCGCCAGCATTATCCCTCATGGTAGTAGATCGTCTGGGTAAGGAACTCTAACGGCTCAGATTGCTGCTAGACCAAGGCCTGGCACCCTCGTACCAAAGTTTTGATTTTGAAGAAGAGAAAAAAGCGTCGAAGCTTCAGAATCCTTTGAAAAGCGACTTAGCAGCCACCCCAATTTGGAGCTTGGTTCTTGACGCTCAAGGCTGAGATATGCCTCAATTCATCAAACTGGGACCGCTGCGAGCCCTGTGGTCATCAATAACAGGGCGGTAGGTGGGGAAACATTTTCCTCTCAGCCAAGACGACTCTACCCCTTCATATTGCTCGGTCAACTGCCGCTCTGTCTTCCTGCTTGCCCGCAAAGAATTGCAGGCGTAAAATGGTGACTGTGCTGAGGCCGAACGCAGCTTGAGGTTCTTGGGATCACCCCACTGCGCAAAGGGCCAAGGCAGGAGGTAGGTTGTACTCATGAGTTTGAAAGATAAGTATGCTATCGTAGGCATAGGTTACACACATCAGGGTCGAGTTCCGGCAAGGACAGCCCTCAGCTTTTATGTTGAGGCCTGTGCCAACGCTATCAAAGACGCTGGCCTGCGAAGAGAAGACATCGACGGGCTAATCTGCTATCGCCACTTTCAGCCGGCGCCAGGTGAAAGGGAAGTGACACCCTATATTACAGCTCAGCGTCTTGGTTTGGCTCCGAAATACCTGAGCCAAGAGGCTAACTGCGCTCGATCCCATCTTCACCATGCGCTTGGAGTTCTCGAAGCTGGGCTTTGCAACTACGTCGTTATTGCCTATGCGGACAATGCCCTTTCAAGTCACCGTATGATCGATGAGATAGACCCAGACAAAGCTGTATTTGGGCAATTCGGATATCCTGCTGAATATGCGATGGCTGCACAGCGGGCTATGCATACCTTCCGTACCGGCCCCGAAACCTGGAAAGAAATAGCAGTGGGACAGCGTAAGTGGGCCAGCCTCAACCCCAGCGCCTACTTCCATGACCGCCCGCTGACTTACGAGGACTATTACAACTCGAAATGGGCAGTGGAACCCTTCAGAGTCCCTGACTGCTGTTTAGTCAGTGATGGTGGGCGAGCCTATGTCGTAACTTCTGTCGAGCGAGCCCGGGACTTGAGACACCAACCTGTGGTCATCATGGGAATCGGCCAACACAACCCGTCATCTTATATTGACCAATCGACCTGCATGGCCGGGCCCACTGGTGCCAAGGTAGCCGGTGAAACAGCCTTCAGTATGGCAGGAATCACCCTCGGTGACATCGATGCCTGTGAGATATATGATTGCTTCACCTACACAGTAGAGATCACCTTGCAGGACTATGGTTTCTTTGAACCTGGCGAGGGCCAGGACTGGTTCAAGGATGGCGCAATCGCACCTGGAGGTAGCTTGCCTGTCAATACCTCGGGAGGACAGCTTTCTGAAGCCTATTTTATGGGCCTTACGCCGCTAACTGAAGCGGCCATGCAGCTAATGGGCCGCTGTGGAGATAGACAGCTGGGGCCCAAGACCAATACAAAGGAGCCTGAGATAATCCTATGTAGCGACAATGGCGCCACACTCCAGACCCATTGTTGCACGATTTTAAGGAGGTTGTAGCTACAGATGGTTTACCAGAAGCCCTTACCCCAGCCAAACGCAGATACTAGGCCATTCTGGGATGGCTGTAAGCAGCACCAGTTGCGATTCCAGAAGTGCCGGGATTGTCAGCACATCCGCTGGCCGCCATCTATCATTTGCCCGTTGTGCTACTCGCAAGATACGGAGTGGATAGTGGCCAGTGGCAAAGGAAGGATTTACACTTTCACTGTCTATCACCAGGCCTTTCACAAGTCTTTTGAGAATGACCTCCCGTATGTAACTGCCATAGTAGAACTCGATGAAGGGCCACGCCTGCTAAGCAACATAGTCGGCTGTAGCCCCGAAGAGATAAGATGCGATATGCCGGTAGAGGTGATATGGGAGGATATCAACGAAGACTTTACTCTGCCCAAGTTCAAGGTTGTCACTTAACCAAATGGGAACTCTTGACAGGAGTAATCCGCTAGAGGCACGTCCGCCGTTCATCAAGCTGATACCGCTGCCAGCCCTATGGTCTTTGATAACGGGGCAGTGACTACCGCGTATCATTTATCTATAACCGTGTTATGTCAACGCAGCGCCTGGATAATCTCCTGGCTTGCTCTCACAGAACTACCAGAGTTAGAATGTAGGCAGCAGTCGAACCATCTACGTGAGTAGGCTGGAGCCGATGCTCCAGCCGCAAAGCTAAAGCGGCAGGTCAGATATAAATCATCTGCATATATGGAGGTAATATATGGCTCGTGTCAAATTGTTACAGAAGGAAGAAGTGCAACCCAAGGCAAGAGAGATTTACGATAAAATCGAAGAGAGCGGAGCCAGGGTTCTCAACCTGTACAGGGCGTTGGCTCATAACCCCAATGTATTGCGTAATTTCACGCGGCTTGGCAATTCACTCCTTTCTAGAGCAGAACTCTCCCCAAAACTACGTGAGCTAGTCATCCTGCGAATCGCAAAGCTCAGTGGGAGCGAATATGAATGGGCGCAGCACTACCCGATCGCGCTGGAAGTAGGCGTAACCCACGAGCAAACCGAGGCAATATCACACTGGAGCGACTCGACGAAATTCAGCGATGAAGAGCGTGCCGTGCTCCAGTATGCGGATGAGGTCGCACAAAATGTTGCAGTAAAGGACGAGACCTTCAAAACGCTCCAGCAACATCTGGATGAACAACGCATCGTTGAATTGACAGCATCTATCGGCTACTGGGGAATGGTAGCCCGATTCCTGGTGCCGCTCCAGATCGACATAGACGCCCAGCCGGCAGGTTCGGCACAGGACCTCACCGGGCGTAAGAGCTAACCCCACAGCTCCTGCCCACAATCCCCTATGTCTTCGGATGGGTGGTATAATGCAGTTGAAA
>CAZOQG010000007.1:0-33758 GCA_964582065.1 uncultured Dehalococcoidales bacterium | reverse complement strand
CTAGCTCTCGCCCAGAAAGTTCCTCTGCAGATGGGGCCCGGCGAGACAGTTCGGTCAAGCGGTCAAGTATCTTTGATGCCACCACCGGCTGAATGAGCGATTCCCCACGATGAACAGCTCTTATTGCCTTGAACAGCTCCTCCCTAGGCGCATCTTTAAGGAGATATCCTCGAGCGCCAGCTTGAATGCCGCGGAAGATATAGTCGTCGTCGCTGTAGGTAGTAAGGATTATGAACTTAGTATTCGGTTTCGCAGACTTTATCTGATTCATCGCCTCGACCCCATCGAGTTCAGGCATTCGGAGGTCCATGAGCACCACCTCTGGGCTCAGTTCTTTGGCTTTGTTTACCGCCTCCACGCCATCCTTAGCCTCCCCGACTACCTCAAAGTCAGACTCCCTACTCAGCATAGCAAACAGTCCCTCTCTAACCACCGGATGATCATCAGCAATCAGAATCCTAATAGCTTCCACCATTACACCTCCTGCTTGGTAGGAATCACTACCCGCACCACCGTTCCTTTTCCTTTCTTACTCTGCACTTCAAATGTACCACCTAACCCACGGACACGCTCTTGTATGCTGACCAATCCAAATCCACGCCGTTTCTTGCTGGTTCTACTTAGGGTTTGCGGTCTAAAACCCATGCCACTGTCGGTGATGCTCAAGCTTATTGATGCTTCGTCGAAAGTCAAATCAACCTCCACCTCACTGGCTTTAGCATGCTTTCTCACGTTTGCAAGGGATTCCTGACAGATGCGCAGAAGACCAGCGTCCACATCAGGTGACAGATCACGCCTGTCGTCAGAGATAACAAAGCGAGCATCTACACCGGTCTCCTGAGTGAACCTTTCTACTTCATGTCGCAGAGCCTCGGCCAAAGAAAGCTGCTCCAAAGCTTGAGGGCGGAGATTCCACACTGAGCGCCGGGCTTCAGCCAGGCTCTTCCGAGCTAAACTTCCAGCCAGGTTCAAATGTCGCTCCAGACCTGGGGAATTGTCACTCAACGCCTGTTCTGCTGCCTCAAGTTGCAATATAATGCCGGTAAACCCTTGAGCCAGCGTGTCATGGATCTCCCTTGCCATGCGGTTTCGCTCCTCCATCACCGCCATCTGGCCGGTTTCTTCATAAAGGCGGGCATTTTCAATGGCTACAGCCAGTTGGTCAGCTATGGTTTGGGCGGTAAACAGGTCTGCTTCCCCAAAACCATCGACTTCAATGCTCTCAATATCCAGAACTCCGAGAACCTTCTCTCCTATCTTAACAGCAACGGCAAGCTCGGACTTGGTCTCGCTCAATGCCTCAACGGCGCGATACCTGGGCTCCTTGTCTACATCGCTTGCTAGCAGCGGCTCACCTGTTCGAGCTACCCAACCCACGATACCATCCTCATCTACCTCGAGCGGTACGCCCACCGGTATAAATCCCTTTTGTCCGCTAACACTCAACGCTTTGAGAGTGAGTTTCCCAGAGCCGGGCTCGAACAGAAAGATGTTGACATTGTGATAGTGAAAGGTCTTGCGAAGCATATTACCTACATATGGAATCAGTTCACCCAGGTTCACGAAAGAGCTGATTTTGCGACTGACCTCGTTTATGGTGCGCAATTGCTCTGCCCGCTGTCGCTCTTGCTTGGTTCGCTCCTTGACTTTTTGTTCCAGGTTAGCATAGGACTCCTTGAGTGCGCGAGCCATGGCATTGAATTGCTCAGCCAGTTGCTGGATTTCATCGCCAGTGTCCGCCTTGATGCTGTAGTCAAGTTCGCCTTTCCCTATCACCTCGGCGCCTTCAGTGAGCGCCAGGATCGGCCTCGTGATTGCCCTTGACAGCAGAAATATCACCCCACCAGCAATGAAAATCACGCCAAAAATAATCACCATGAAAGTCAACTGAGCTTTCTCCATTTGCTCGTCTATATATTGACTGGTAGCCAAAACAGCAGAGGCTATGTCCATTTCTGTTTCCTCAAGAGGTTCCGAGAATTCGTCAATGTACGTAGAGGCAGCTACCACAAGTTCTGTCCCTTCTACAGGCATACAATACATGTATTTTTTGCGAACGTTTCCTTCGGGGTCTTCCCAGTCGTAATAGCCGGAGGCTTCCCCACCCAAGCTCCTCTCCATAATGGGCCAAAAATGGGTAGGCTCACCGGCTACATTGTGCAGATCATTGCCCACCATCTTAGGGTTTACGTGGAAATGGACTATGTAGGAGCTATCATACACCATAGTGTTCCCGGTGTACCCCACTTGCCGGACAGCAATTTCCTTCAGGTCCTCATTCTCCTCCCATTCGGAAATCTCCAGCTCTGGGTGAAGCTCAGCGAAAAGCTGCATCTCCTCGGCAACCTGAATAGCCCTCCGCTGTATTAGTCTCCTCCCCAGGTCCTCCAATGCAGCAATACTCTTCCTTACAACGGTCTCCCCCATGGTAATGCTGTCCTGCTTGGCAAGATAACCCACCTCATATATGCTGCGAAGTGCCAGAGAGCTGATAATGCCAAGCGAAACAAAAAGCAAAGCCAAAAAGGGGATAAGGATCTTGCCTCTTATACCAATCTTCACTTTACCCTACCTTTCCATCACCATAATGCGTCCTATCCTTGCTCATGCTTCCCGTATCAACCTTTCCCCATATTCAAGGAGGACCTCCTGACGTTCCCTGGATATGCTCTTCGTCTCCAAGTAAATCCTCAGTGCTTCAATCGGTGTTAACTCCTCGCTTGCCCAGTCACCCAACCTGAGGCGCGACTCTTGCCTAACTTCCTTGGCAATAGTGACATGGTAAGCCTCCTTGAGACTCTTATGGATCTCACCATCCCGAAGCAAAGTCTCCAGAGTCCCGGGGAGAGATAGCTGAATCCTGACTATGGCCTCCTTGATTGCCGCCTGCTGCCGGGCAATAGCTTCCAAAATAGCGGCCGTAGGATCAGGGTCATCAGCATCTATATCCACTTTAACGGTCAAAAAGCGACGGGCATCAACCTTGTGGAACTCATAGGTTGCATGCCTCTCCCTATCTCCTAGCTCAATATCAACCACGTAGAAACCTTTGTCCTCAGCTTCGTCGCCGAAGTCGAGACGCTCCAGGCTACCAGCATAAACGACAGGTGGGTTTTGAGACAAAACCTGACGCTTATGAACGTGCCCCAGAGCTACGTAGTCAAAAGCAGTATGGGCAATATTCCCCACCAGCAAAACTGGGTCTCTACCGACTACCATGCTCCTTTCCGACCCTGGTTTGGCTGTTGACACGGATACATGGGCTGCCAGAAGCGCCAGCAAAGCTGAGTCAAGATCGGAAATCATGTCCATTAGCCTCCGAGTCATTATCTCCTGCAGCCGGTCATTCACCTGGTCTATGCTAAGATTCTTGGCCTCCTCCCGACTCAACAATGCGCTTCGCCTCAGCCAGGGTAGCGCCACCACCTGCACATAGCCTTGCTTGGTTGGTATACGGTAGATATCAGGACGCTTGCCGACATAGATATGGCTCACGGCTAAGGTATCGAAAATATCTACAGCAGTAGCCCGGCCTATGGCGCTCGGTAAATCATGATTGCCGACCAGAAGGAAAACAGGAATTCCCTTCTCGGACAGCCGCCTGAGCCGTTTAGCAAACTCCCGTTGCTCAGTTTGGGAAGGGTTACGGCTTCTGTAGGCGTCGCCACAGAAAACGACCAAGTCTACCGCATTACCTACGGCGTATTCCACTACCTCATCCAAAGCCCCCAGGACATCAAGTAACCTTGTCGGCAATCCGGTAGCCGGGTCGACACTTCCATAAGTCTCCACGCCTAGATGAAGGTCAGCAAAATGCAGGATTTTCATTCTTCCAAAGCATCAACTGTCTTCGCCGTCCATAAATCCTGAGTGGCAAAAGGCTCACCACCAAGCTTAGCCTGCAAAGTCCTCACTAACTCTTTTGTCGGCAACCTAATCTGCGCCATGCTATCCCGTTCCCGAATGGTAACTTGGTTATCCTCCAGCGACTGAAAATCAACAGTAACACAGAAGGGAGTGCCGATTTCATCTTGGCGACGATAACGCCGACCTATGCTCTGGGCATCATCATATTGCGTCATGAAATTACGGCGAAGCTCAGTGTAAACCTCTCTCGCTAGCGGCACCAGCTTCTCATTTCTGCTCAAAGGCAGAATAGCCACCTTAATCGGAGCCAACTCAGAGTGAAGATGCAAAACCACCCTGATTTCCCCTTCAGCCAAGTCTTCATCATAGGCGTCCACAAGGAAACTCAGCACCGAGCGGTCAACACCAGCCGAAGGCTCAATAACATAGGGCGTATAGTGCTCGCCAGTCTCCTCATCGAAGTAAGTCAAGCTCTTGTTGCTATACTTGGAATGCTGAGCAAGATCGAAGTCACCGCGGTTAGCAATGCCCTCAAGCTCCGCCCATCCCATAGGGAAAAGATACTCGACATCGTAACAGTCTTTGGCATAATGGGCCAGTTCTTCTTTCCCATGCTGCCGGAGACGCAGGTTCTCCTGCTTGATGCCTAGGTGTAAATACCAATCAAAGCGCTGCTTCACCCAGTAATTGAACCACTCTTCATCACTCCCCGGCTTGACGAAGTACTCAATCTCCATCTGCTCGAACTCCCTGGTTCTGAAGATGAAGTTACCTGTAGTGATTTCGTTGCGAAACGCCTTGCCTATCTGGGCAATACCAAAAGGCAACTTCTTCCTGGAACAAGCCAGCACATTATCGAAGTTAACAAACATGCCTTGAGCCGTCTCTGGACGTAGATAAACGATGCTGGCGTCCTCCTCTACAGGGCCCATGAAGGTTTTGAACATCAAGTTGAACAGCCTCGGCTCGGTCAGTTCCCCACCGCAATCAGGACAGCTATTGCCATTCAAATCGGTAGCCCGCCATCTCCGGTTACAAGCTTTGCACTCTACTAGAGGATCAGAGAAGCCCTCCACATGCCCGCTAGCGACCCAGGTCTGAGGATGCATCATTATGCTGGCATCTATACCAACCATGTCATCCCGCTCTTGAACCACTGCTCGCCACCAGGCGTTCTTCACATTCCGTTTCAGTTCTACACCCAATGGTCCATAATCCCAGCAGCTTCCCAGCCCACCATAGATTTCGCTGCTGGGGAAGATAAAGCCTCGCCGCTTGCACAGCGAGACGATTGTCTCCATATTTACACTACCTGTTTCGTCAGGCACTTTAACCTCCTCTGAAGCTTCTTCAAGCTTATCAACTTTGCTTATGAGTGTCAAAAGATATCAACCAGGGTTGGAATCGAACCATAATGGAATTGAAAGAATACGAGAAGCCCAAGTATAATAGCCAATAACCGGCAAGAGTCCAGGTTAACTGTCAGTCCAGCATGAAAAATAGAGTAGCCATAATTGGCTGTGGCGCTGTCAAGACAGGCAAATACCCAGACAGGGCAGAGAGTGAGTTAGCTCTGGAAGCTATCAGGTTAGCTCTGGAAGACGCCAACATATCCAAGGAGCAAATAGAGGGGTTATTCACCACCCCTGACCTTGTGGGCAACATAGGACTTCAGACCAACCTGCTCTGTGAATATATGAGAATCGCGCCCAAGCTTATGGCTGAAATATGCTGCGGCGCTATAGCCGGCGCGCTGGCAATAAGATGCGCCATGAATGAGATTATGCTAGGTCATATAGACCTTGCCGTCTGCTATGGGGCAGAGAGGAAAGCTTCAATCGGCTGGTTTAAGGGATGGGGCTCAGGGAAGGGCTCAACTATGCTTGAGCCAGTTGCCTTACAACCCTACGGAAGCGGCGGCATCATCTGGACTTACGCTTTGTCAGCTCGCCGTTACATGCACGAAACCGGTGCCAAGGAGGAGCACTTTGCTCTGGCATCAGTAAGAAACAGAAGAAACGCTATGAATAATCCTTTAGCCGCATTCACAACACCTATCACTATGGACGATGTGCTGAAATCTGCACAGCTTTCCTCGCCCATAAAGCTTCTGGACGCAGCAGCTTCTCGGGATGGCGCTGCCGCAGTTGTAGTCGCCTCCGCAGAGCTTGCCAAGAGAGTCTGTGACAAGCCCGTCTATATCGCTGGCTGGGGGCAGTATCATGACAACTCCTGCCTCATCCCCGTAGACAAGTGCAACAAATCAATCAGCACTTTCGTGGCTACAACTCGGGCGGCTGAGGAAGCGTTCAAGACAGCCGGTATCACGCCTGGAGAAGTAGACGTTGCCGAAATTTACGCTCCTTTTAGCCCTCACGAACTGATGATTCCGGAGGACATAGGCTGGTTCGATAAAGGCGGGATGATAACAGCTATAGAGAAAGGAGATACCGAGGTTGGTGGTAAGATACCTATCAACACTGACGGCGGGCTTTTGTCCCGCGGACATCCCTGGGCAGTCACCCCCATCTACGAGACCATCGCCATAGTTGAGCAACTGAAAGGCGAAGCTGGAGAGAATCAGGTGGATGGAGCCAGGATAGGCCTTGTGCACTGTGAAGGCGGCATGCTGAACAATGCCCTGGTTATTATCCTAGGGAGGGATGGGCATGACTAACCACAAACCTAACTTCCTGTGGCCAACCAACGTAGACTATCTGTCTACAAAAGGATTCTGGGAAGGCTTGCGAGGAAGACAGCTTTTAGCGAGAAAGTGCCACCGCTGCGGTGAGATGTTTTTCCCACCCAGATCCCATTGCCCGCAATGCTTGGGACACGACTTAGAGTGGGTAGAACTGAGTGGCAAAGGAACACTTTATAGCTGGACCGAAGTAAATATCGCCAGTCCCGAGTTTGATACTCCTTTCCTGCTCGGCCTCGTGGATTTGTCACAAGGCATAGGTCGAATAGCAGCTAAGATCGTTGGGGCTGAGGCCCACCAGCTAAGGATCGGCATGCCGCTAAAGATTATCTATGCTGATGTCGGCAAGGACTTCAGCCTCTACTGCATCACTATTGAGCAATGAGGATGACTAATAGGTTCATAACACTATTCAGCCTGTGTCTGGTCTTACTAATCTGGGCAGGTGCCGGCTGCGTTCCTCAGCCCCCTACGCCAACACCACCACCAACTCCACCACCACCCGAATTGCCCCCCCCAGACACAACACGACCAGAGACAATCATTACCAGCACCCCAGGCGAGACTATAGACTACAATGAAGTCACCTTCGAGTGGACGGGCAGCGATGACACCACCCCAACCACCGATTTGACCTACTCCTGCTACCTAGAAGGTCACGATACGGACTACTCCCCCTTCACACTGGACACTGCCAGGACTTACTACAACCTACCCGATGGCTCCTATGTATGTTATGTCAAGTCACAGGACGAAGCCGGCAATATCGACCTAACTCCGGCGACCAGCGAGTTTACCATAGCCACCGCAGTGCCGAAGGAACCTGAAGTTGAGGTCCCTGCTGGCTCCCAATTACTGATACTCGTCGGCAGCCAGGTCAATCGAATCGCTGTTGGTTGCGATAGCAAGACCATCTACGCCCTCGATTCCAGCAACGCTCAACTCTACAAGTCAGACCACAGCGGCTACGGATGGAACATAATGAGCGCTGGCATCGCAGGAGCAGCGACCTGGGACGAGCTAGCCGTAGCCCCGGATGACCCTGACATTGTCGCTGTTGTCACCAACGCCAGGACGGAAGTCTATTTGTCCATCGACGGTGGCACCAACTTCCACGTCACCGGACTAGGCGGCAAGCTGGGTGCTGGTGAGCGCGTCCAATGCCTCGCCATCTCACCTTGTTACGGCACGCCTTCTCGGGAGCTAGCTGTTGGTACCGCCACCGGCAATGGTGGTGGCAAAGTCTGGGTCAATATAATCAACCACTTCGCCAGCGGCTGGCAAGATATCAGCACTGGAGCCGCCGGCTGGCTACCCACAGCGCCGGCCATCTCGGGAACGGATGTTTTCGCCATCGAGTATTCACCTGGATTTGCCGCCGCTGGAACGCTATTAGCCATCGTCGCCAGTGGGTCCGCCCCGGACACCGATGACACCTATCTCTATATCGGCATAAGAGACCTCGCCTCAAACAACGCCATCTGGAATGACTTCCCACGCTATCCGGTCGAAATCTGCCAATCAGGTCAGGATACGCCGGGAACACCGCTCACTTATGCCGACTTAACCCTGCCTGCAGATTACTCGGGAGGTATGCCTTCATCACGGCACGTCTACGCCTGTTGGAGCGATAATCCCCCGGGAGTAGCTGTCGCCGGTAATGCCAGTGACGATGTTTACCGCCTGGATGATACCACGTGCTATCAACTTCAGGCTCGCCCTGATATCATCTGTAGCCTCGCCCACTACGGCTTCTATAGCCGTGGCAAGCTGCTGGCTGGAGCTATGATGTCTGCAGACACACCCTTTGGCCTAAGCACCCAGGTATACTGCACACTCAACCCGCAATCGACATGTCCCGTTTGGCAAAAAAGCCTGAAACCGCCTACCGGTCCCAACGAAGCTCAAGTGGCGTGGTCGCCCAGTGGCGAAATGGCTTACTGCGGCACCAGCAGTATTGGTGGCGCCGGCAGTGAAAGCGCCTTATCTCACAGCCGCGACAACGGCCTCACGTGGAACCAATAAGGGCAAATTGATACTCAGTTTGACACACAAGGGCACTTTCGTGGATAATCTTACGTTGATGTGATCAAAGCCGTCTTCTTTGACTTCTATAATACCTTAGCCAGTCACTATCCACGTCGGGAAGAGGTATGGATTGATGCCTGCCGTGAACTTGGCATTGAAGTGCAAGCAAAGGCGCTGTTCAACTCCCTGCCTGCTGCAGACATGTACTGGCGTGATGAAGCCGCCCGCTCACCAATAGACGACAGGCCCCCAAAAGAAAAAATCGACTTTTACGCCGAATATGCAACCAGAATACTACGGGGAGCTGGAGTGGAACCAAACCGCGATACAGCGCTTCAGATACTGGCAAAACTCCGTGAGCATGACTGGAAATTCAAGGCCTACGACGATACCCTACCAACCCTAAAAGAACTCACGAACCGTGGCCTGACCCTGGGGCTGATATCCAACGTCGTCCAGGACATGGAGTCCACATATGAGGAGTTAGGATTAAGACCATACCTCGCTTTCAAAGTAACCTCGTCCGAGGTAGGCTGTGATAAACCCGATCCGGAGATATTTCTGGCTGCCCTTAAGAAAGCACAAATCAAGCCAGAAGAAGCAATATATGTTGGTGACCAATATGACCTAGATGTTGTCGGTGCCCGAGGAGTTGGCATGAAAGCTGTGCTCATCGACCGCAACGACTTCTTCACAGATATAACCGACTGCCCCCGCATCCACAGCCTGACCCAAATTGTGGAACATATCTAGTCTGAGCGAGACTGATTCATAGTCCGCCTGGCACGACTCAACTTCCCTTATAGTCCTCTAAGAAACTCGGGGCGAAGCAATTCAGGGTCTCCCCTGGCCAGAACACCCTCCAATTCCCTCAACATGCTTGACTTATCCTGAGGCAATCTCCCGCGCACTGAGTAATAATTCGAGGCATGCATCGAGCTGAAGAAGCAATCTGTAAAATCAGAGTTCTCAATAATCATCTTCAGTTCTTTTAGAGAATCAAGCGGGGTAATAAGAGAGAAATCACCCTGCTTCCACTGCTCATACAAGGGCGTCCCAGGAACCAGGGTCAAGGTCAAGGCCCCAGCATATTCCGGGTCAATCTCAGTAAGCACCTTTGCCGTTTCCAGCGCGTGTTCGTCGCTTCCCTCCACACCTCCAAGCCCCAGAATTACTGTCACCGAAAGGACAATCCCTGCCTGCTTGGCCTTCCTTCCGGCTTCAACCATCTGGTCGCGATTAACCCCCTTACCCACCTTCTGGAGCACCCTATCATCGCCACTTTCAACCCCCATGTAGACAATGCCCAGTTTGAGTTCTCTTAGAGTTCTAAGCTCATCCAGGCTCTTTCGCAGAATATCCTGAGGAGTACCGTAGGTACCAATCCTTTCCAAATGAGGAAACCTCTCATTGATGTACTGCATAACCTCTCTCAATTTGGCAAACGGGTAGACCAGCGCATCGCCGTCCTGAAGAAACACTCTCCTTTGATCCCAGCCGTGCAGCACGGCATATACTATGTTTGGCACAGTTGGAAGTTGAATGCCCTGTTGGATATACAAGGCCATGGCATCAATTTCTTTCTTAACATCATCAACTTCCCTCATCTTGAGCTTTGCGCCATGGTAACCACAGAAAGTACAAGTATTGTTGGAGCAGCCATTCGTCAGGGGCAAGAAATAACTTGCGTGTTCACTCGGGGGACGGATGATTCCAGGTCTTTCAAAGTCCAAGTTCAAACTCCATTTATTATCGATGTAACCTTACCGAAGCACGGCCACATAGCTGTTCAGCGGCACTCCGATGGAATCGGCCACCGGCTGGCATTTCGCCTTAAGGCAATAGAAGACCCTGCCTTCCGCTGGCAGCTCGGATAGAGACTCATAGTAGCCCATACCCTTGGCAAATATGAGGTCTGCGGTGTCAAACTCGTTCTTAAACTGCGCCGAAGCCACAGAAAAATCTATTCCCGGGGTAGCTGTTCCTGTGGTTATTATCTCCCCAAGCTCGGCCTCAAGCCCGGCTCGCCTGACATCTTCTGGGGTCACATCATCCTGAACCGGCGAGGCCTTAACCACGTAGACAACATGGGCGAACCGTCTCATCCACTTGACAAGAGGCAAATCAAAAAACACCTCGCCAGCATTATCCGCCAGATACAGAACCTCACTGGCACCCCTAAGCCTAGCTTCTAAGCGTTCCGAATCATCGACGGCGAAATCCAACCGCCCCCTCATATCCCGCCTGGCGTCATCGAGAGGCCTGAAGAAATCTATGGTATTTCCCAGGGCTGCAAACCTGAGACAATCTCCGAAATCACTGTTGTGTCCAAGCTTTGTCTCACTGGACAATTCCCTGGCAACTGCAATCTCCTTATCCTTCATCTCCCGATATGGGTCAGGGTTTTCAGTTATCTCCCTTATCACGTCATGGATTTTGGTAGCAATAACAATGGACACCCTATCACAGGAGAACTCGTCTCTCAGCACCTTCAGACTCTCTTCTGTTGCCCTGGCTCTAATCTGCTCATCATTGGTCGCCAACCCCACAGTCTGATAAGCCAGCCTTTGCAGACATTCGTAGCAATCTCTCGAAGCTTTCATACCAGTTCCTCATATTGGATGGGTTGCATTTCGTGCAAGCGCAAGAATCTCAAAACGGCATGGCTTGAACAAGAAGAACTGGATGGAAATGCCCACCATACGGTTCTCCTAATTGCCCAAGAAATCCAGGATGTCTTTACTGACTTCCTCCGGCTTTTCCAACTCTGTGAAGTGACCTGCGTCCTCGACGATTTGAAGCTTTACATCCGGAAACACCGACTCAATGCCTTCAAAGTACCACAGTGGTTGAGCAGGGTCTTTCTCGCCCTGGAGCACCAGCACCGGGAAAGTCATCTTTACAAAACGCTCCAGTCTAACGTCTTCACTTTCAAGGACAAAGTCGCGGAAGTATCGCGGGACAGCTTCTGCAACCCCGGGACGGCTGAACTCAGAGATGATGCCTTCCATGTCGTCAGGGCTGATTTTCTGAACCGTCCGACTTTCATAGACTTGCGTAATGAAGATTCTCGCTTGAGACATTATGCTCGTCGCCAGGTCCTGGTTTCTGAACAGCTCAAACTGGGGATGCTTGGTAGGGTCAATCTTCAGCACTGGTGCCTGCATGCGAACATACTTAACAATTCGGTCGGGGATGGTGCTGGCGATGTGGTCGCCGATTACCGTGCCCCAATCATGGGTAACCAGAGAGAAGTCCTCCAGCCCGATAATGTCAAACAGGGCAATGAGTTCGTTTGCCACCCCCCGAGAGGTATAGTCTCCATCCTGTTTGTCAGACTGTCCATACCCTTTAAGGTCAACGGCGATCACGCGATATTCCTCGCTCACGTCTTCGATCTGGTAATGCCAGGAAAACCAGCTTTCCGGCAGGCCGTGGAGAAACACCACGGGTTCACCAGCACCGGCTTCCACGTAGTGCCACTTAATACCGGCAGCTTCCACAAACTTATGCTCAACCTCTAGTTCTGCAGATGGTTGGTCGGGAGAAAGTGTGTCTGGCGGTTGAGCGCAACTTGAGAGAGCCAAGCCAGTCAGAAGCAAAGGAATCAAGCGAATCCACTTCATGTGTAGGCTCTCACTATACTTCGCAGCAAAAGCAGACCGCGTTTCCGCGCTCGGTATTCTACTGGGAAGAAGGACTAATTACCCTGGACTGCCTCCAATACCACCTCGGGTAGCATCTTTACCTGACAATCAGCGCTCTCCTGCAGCTTGCCTCTCAGATTATGGTAGCAACCTGAACAGATGTTGACCAACGTCTTCGTTGTCAGGCTACCGACGAGCTGTTCCAAATGCGGCGGTATGTAGCAGCACAGTTTGCTGTCCAGATGGTTCACCTTAAGCCCCTCTATCTTGTTGAGCACCCGCACCGCTGGCTCAAGGTCCAACGGCTCGGTGGTGATGCGCCGCCGAAAGCGGTAACATCCAGCGTAATAGTCCACCTCTGAATCGAGCTTGCCACCTTTGAAAAAGCGGTCAAGGAGCTCGCTCTGGGAGATTATCTCGAGATTAGTGGCTCCAATGTAATTGGCATAGTTGGGCTCGCAAGCTGCGCAGAACAGGACGATGGACTTGGCTCCTAGCGCCTCGGCCTGCCTGAAGTTTTCTAGGATGAAGTCACCTGACAGCTCCTTCGCCCTGGCAATTGCCTCTTCATCCTTGGCCATCACCGCCGGCTGCCCCAGAGGCATCCAGCCGCAGCAGTACTCCTTTGAAAGCAGCGTAAAATCTACCTGTAAATGGTCCAGCAGCTCCTTGAAAGCCCGGAGAACGTGGGGCATACCTGCCGGCTGGTAGCACCCCGTGGTAATGACATACTCCGCCTTCTCGCCTATCCTAAACCCTATATCCTCTACCAGAATCCTGTGTCTTTCCTCGCCAGAACCCTGGTAAGTACCGTAAGCCCTGATGTTGTCCACTAGCTTTTCGTCTATCATGGGCTCCTCCTTAAAGCATATTCACCGATGGCATGAACCCCTTGGCGTCCGTGAGTATAGCACTACGCCCGCCACCAATCCAGCATGAGCAGACGCCCCTGGCAACCATTTCATGTCACCATATAGCAGGAGATTATGCTAAAATTATCAAGAGGACAAAGCCATGCCAGCGAACCTGCCGCCGCAGTATTTCGACGCCGAGAAGCAGTTCAGAATGGCCAAGAGCCCGGAGGCAAAGATCGAGGCTCTGGAAGCCATGCTTGCCATCATGCCCAAGCACAAGGGCACCGATAAGCTCCATGCTGACTTGAGAAGAAAAATCGCCAGGATATCCGAAGAAGCTGAAAAGAAATATGCTACCAGCAGAATCAGTTTCCACATCAGAAAAGAGGGCGCCGGCCAGGTAGCTCTGGTCGGGCTGCCCAATGTCGGCAAGTCACAACTGCTGGCAGCAGTTACCGAGGCATCGCCCGAGATAGCTGAATATCCCTTTACCACCAGAGCGCCTACCATCGGTATGATGAGATTTGAGAATATTCAGATTCAGTTGGTAGACACTCCGCCGGTAACCGGCCGGGAGGCGCGCACATGGGTGAACAATATCGCCAGAAACGCCGACCTCATAGCAATCATCGTGGACTTAAGCAACCAGCCAGTGGAGCAGGTGGAGGCTACTCTTCAAGAGCTGGAAAATATGGGCATAGTACCTGCTACAAGTGACGCCCAAGATACAACCATCGGCAGGCGTCAAAGGAAAATGTTCATCATCGAGAATAAGAATGACCTTGAGAATTCAAGTACCGGCCAGAGCCGGCTGAAGCTGCAATACAGTGCCCGGTTCCCTGTCATGTCGATTTCTGCCACAGAAGGCAACAGTTTGGAAGACCTCAAGAAGGGCATCTTTGAAGCCCTGGATATTATCCGCGTCCACACCAAGAATCCAGGAACAAAATCTGACCTCACCGACCCGGTGATCCTAAACAGAGGTGACACAGTGAAAAATGCCGCCGAATCCGTTCACAAAGAGTTCCGAAGCAAGCTGAAGTACGCCGTGGTCTGGGGCTCAGGAAAATTCGACGGGCAGAGAGTCGGTCAAGACCACATCCTCCAAGACGGTGATATAATCGAACTACATATTTAGACCCGGTCGCCTCCGCGCCTCCGAATCCCAACCGCGTACAGCTTCTCCGCCAATTCTTCTATATACAGCCTGTTCTCAAGCTTGGCCCGCCACTTTTCAGGAATAGAGCCAACTCCCAGATAGGCACCGGAAATAGCCCCGGTCATCGCAGCTATCGTATCAGTATCTCCGCCGAGGCTGACAGCAAAGAGAATTGCCTCCTCAAAGGAATAGGAATGAGAAAGAAATGAATATATGGCTGTGGGCACCGAATTGAAAGCTTCGATGCCGTTCCCCAGCTCAACAACCGCTTTAACTCTATCCGTTTGATTCAAGAGCATCCCTATTTTCACCAGCTTCTGCTTGTACACATCATGGCTAACAAACTCATCTAGCTTGGCCAGGAATTCTGTCGGGCGACAAACCGCCGACGGCTCCAGATTCATAGCCAGAGCAACAGCGCATGCCTGCAAAGCTGCCCCCTCTTTACCTAATTCATGACCATGGGTAATCTGGCTGGACTTGTAAGCGGCCTCTCTCAGTCGAGCCAAATCATCGTGATACAGAACGCCTACAGGGGCAATCCTCATCGCGGAACCATTCCCGTAGGAGCCACCGTGGTACAGCCTTTCAGCCGCCTTATCCCAAGCCTCACCAGCTCTTATCAACCGGAAGATGTGCGGCGGTCCCGGTCCATAGCCACGCCACGGTTCACGCTCATAATTCTTCATGAAGGTATTTGCCATATCCTCGCCATCGAAACCCTGGTTTTCGACCAGTGACTCAGCTATTCCTATCATCATGTGAGTGTCATCAGTATAGGTCAAAACCTCTTGTCCATCAGCTGCCGCCTTAATCACCTCAGGCTCGACCATACGCCAGCCCTCAAACCCTGCTCCAACAGCATCCCCCACCCCGGTCCCAACCAAAGACCCTAGAAATTTCGACTTCAGAAATTCCTTATCCATTCAACTACGCCTGGCGCGATTAGGAACTCTCTTTGCCAGCTTATTATACAGCAATGTACAGGCATCGGAACGCTAGTCAACAAACGGTCAAAAGATGTGATTAGATGTTAGATTGAGCGTACCGTTTTGGTGAAATTTTACGCAATGCTCAAATCAATATGCTTATCGGCTTCGCCGTGCCCGAAACCAACCATCGGCCAAATAGATAAGCAAAGCAATGAGCAGAAGAAAGGTGAGAACGAGCGGAGCCACAAGTGCATCCGGCCAAATAAAGCCCTCGGGCCAGCGGACGATCCAGAATCCAACCAATATTGCTACGATACCCACCCAAGTTACAACAATCGGAACCATCGTCAACCAGCCATGCCAAAATCTTCGTGTGCTTAGGAAAGACAACCAAAGAAGTATTACCCAGTATAATACTGCGCCTACCACGAGTGCCCACTCACCGCTGAATAACCTTTTTGAAAATACGAAGAAGAACAGATAGAAAAGGTACAGCGTCAGCAGGCTTGTAGCAATGGTGTAGTAAACTCTCCAAATTGCTCTTCTGTGGGACCATATGAGGTTTGCTAGTCGTTGAGCGGATAAGCCACAAAAAGTGAGTATTGCTGGCACGAGAGCCAGTATAAGTGCAATATCTTGCCACGACATCATCATTCATTATAAATCAGGGTAACACATGCCGCAACCGAAGCATCCGGCATGAATATATAACTCGTATTCTTCTGCCCAAAATTGAATGTCCAGAGACCATCTGCATAACTAACCAAATATCAAGAGAAGAATCGCTGAGCAAAGCTGTGGAAGCTATAAGGGAACTAGAGCAGCCGTGGTCAATACGCCTTTCGCAGAATACATAATCAGTGCTCTTGTAGTCCAAAGACGATATGCAGGTGGAGATAGTCTTTGCCCTTCACACGACAGCTGGTATAATCTCGGTCAAGGAGCGCGAAATGGAACAGCAGAATATACAAAAAATAAAAGGCGACATCAAGGCACAGCTAGTGCATATTAGAGAACCGTTGTTTACCTCGAAAACTGCCCCCGATCCTGACTGGTATCTTAATGCTTGTCTCCATGTTACGCCTGAAAATTGGGATACCTATGCTGAGGGTTACAGGAGTGCGGCAGATATTATTGTTCAGTACGTCATTGACAATAACTGGTATCAGGACTTCTTGGTTTATCCAATAGTGTTTCTTTACCGACAATATCTGGAACTCCGCCTCAAAGAGTTGATCCGTGTAAGCTCACAGTTGCTCGGGCAAAAACCTGATTTTCCAAAGGAACATGATTTAGTCAAGCTTTGGAGAAAAGTCCGCCCAAATATTGAGCAAGTCTGGCCTGATCCCTCGAAAGAGAGCTACCTAGCGGCAACAGAGGATAGAATAAAAGAGCTATATAGTATAGACCCGGGTTCGTATGCCTTCCGGTATCCCGAAGACAAAAAAGGCACCCCTACTTTGGTGGGAACGCAACATATTAATTTGAAACAGTTAAGGGATGGACTAAAAGCAATATCTATTGTCCTTGATGGTAGCAGCACAGGAATCGGAGAATATCTAGAAGCAAAGCATGACATTATGGCTAACTATGGAACTGAGATAGACAGCTACTAGAATGAATACTATTGAGGAATTTGCCTGAACAAAAAGCCAGAATGTGACATTATAGCCAATTATTCCATAACCAACGTGTGAATCAAATACGTAGCGGCAGTTTTCCCCGCACCAGAGAAGGACAATGTCTCTTTTTCGCTTCCGCTTAACCAATCGGTAAGCACGGATAGTCTTCCACGCTAAGGGTGGACGGCATTGACATGGTCTAATTCCATTGCCATAATTCAGCCAACTGTAGCAACAGAGGAGGGTGGGGCTATGCTAAAAGAATTCAAGAAATCCGTTATGCTGGGCAACGTGCTAGATATGGCTACTGATTCTCAGTTCTATTACGCTGCCTTCAATGTTCCTGAGAAAAAATAGCCGTTGAAAATCACCTGAAAAAACATGACTCTCTAGTTCTTCCGTAATTGCCACTGCCTCGGGCGCTGTCCACTCATCAACCCCGATTAATAACCAACACTTGTCGCACTTTTGCATGTAGTTGGGAATCCTTAACTGTTTTTCATCTATTCGGGATTGAATTTCACCAACTGGGTTTATTCTCATCCAATTCATGTTAATTCGTTCGAATCTGTAGTCTGTAAGCCATTTGCGCCCATTTACTGTTCCCAAATGGATACTTATCCACTTACTGTATATGAGACCCGACTCATAGTCATGGCAGGATTTCGTGTCATCAAGGTCAGGGACTTTCTTCTCTACGAACTCCACTAGTTCTTTTGCAGCTTTATCGACATCAATTCGGTCATGGTCTGTACGAAATTTTACTTTAACATTGACAATTGGTAAACCATTTTGCCTTGCCAGCTCAGTCGCCTTTTGTAGACACTTGTCCTGAGCAGTTCTTATAGCTGCAAACTTATCCCGAACCAATGCTGTCACTTCTAGTCCAATCCTCTCTTGTGAAACATACAGTATGTAATCCGGTGATTCTCCCTTATCATATTTCTCGATATGGAGATCACCTCTTGCTGCAAGGAATGTTTTTAAGAAACTCTGTTCTTTTTCCGACTTATTTGGATTTGAACATAAAATACGCACTTACGTCACCATTTCTCTCCATCCATTTATTATACTATAGCTCCTTGAGGCCAACAAAACATCGATTTGTACCAGCTCTTCTGCTGTAATTTCCTACTTGCGGACGGAGAACCGTCAGCATTGACTCCTGCTGGCACAAAGAGGGTCGGTTTAGCATACTATGTCCCTGCAATTACTCAGATAATTGCCGGAGGAGCATTACTGACGCCCTCACTCGGCATTGAAAAATGGCCTGCTGACCTCATCGCGGCAGCAGTCTTCCTTGCCATTATTGCGGCTGGTGGTTTGCGCTCGACAGCTGCGGCAGGTGAGGCTACCCTTTAGAGAGCTCTGGCAATGGCTTTACTTGTTTTTTTCTTGTATCATAAGTGCTAATAGTGATAGGTGAGAGTATGAACCCCAAGGTAATTGAACGAATCGATAAAATCAGAAATGATAGGCTTCACGGTGCCGGCTGGCTGTCAAGACAAGCCATCAGCACACTAAACCTGGCTGTAATCCAGAGTCAGGCTGAAACTGTTGCCGATTTTATCGACGAAATCAAGATAGTAGCCGCAGAGCTAACAGAAGCCAGACCAAGTATGATTTCCATAGCCAATTACATTCATCAGCTTCTGCAGCAGGTTATGCTAGGGGCTAAAAACGAAAAGGACTTGGATTCTCTAAGAAGTCTGGCTCAAAGTAAGGCAATCGAGCTTACCAAACTTTCAGAAGAAGCTACTTCGAAGGCCACAGAATACGGCTACGGCATAATCGGTGACCTGGATACAGTGATAACCTGTAGCTATAGCTCAACAGTGTGTGAAGCCCTCAAACTAGCCAAGCAGAAGGGGAAAGAATTCCAGGTTTTGGTCGCTGAGTCCAAGATCAAGGAGAAAGCTTACGGAGAAATCACCGCCAAGCAACTGAAACAACACCTGATTCCGGTGCAAGTGGTACCCGACAAATATATACTCCTACATATATTTAAGGCGGACAAAGCTTTAGTAGGTGCTGACAGCATACTATCCGACGGCTCCCTTATCAACGGTACACCCACTCACACACTGGCTTCAGCAGCCAAGGAACAAAATATTCCCTTTTACACTGTCTGCGAAACTGCAAAGTTCGACACTCAAGGTTACATAGCTGAAGCATCAGAACCGGAGCCGGGGTTTGACAAAACTCCGTCCGACTTAATAACCGGCATAATAACTGAGAAGGGAATCATGAAACCGAGCCTGGTTATCGCCTATGTTGAGCAAATGGCCCGTAGCTCCCCTTGAGACCAAAAGAGGGCATCAGCCAATGAGAAAAGTAGTATTCACAGATCTAGACGGCACCCTTCTCGACAGACTCAGCTATTCCTACGACCAAACCCTGGAAGCAATCAGTTTGCTTCACAATAAGAGAATCCCTATCGTTTTCTGCTCGGCCAAGACTAGAGCTGAGCAGGAGGCCTATAGACAAGAGCTGAGTATAAAAGACCCCTTTATCGTTGAGAATGGTGGAGCCATTTTTGTACCACGAGACTATTTCCCATTTCGCTTCAATCACCACAAAACTGCCAACGACTATCTTGTGATCGAGTTAGGTATCTCGCACCAGAGAGTAAGAGAAGTATTGAAGAGAATTCAGGCTGAAGTTGGCTGCCATATCAAATGTTTCGAAGATATGAGTGCCGAAGAAATAGCCAAAGATACCGGCCTGAATTTGAGATTTGCTGCTCTGGCAAAACAACGGGAATATGATGAGACATTCAAGATTGAGGATACACAGGAAAAGATAAAGGCGGTATTGGACAAAATCGAGGAAGCCGGGCTAACTTATAGCCACGGAGGAAGATACTACAGTGCCATGGCTGGTAACGATAAAGGCAAGGCCGCCAGAATCTTGATTGAACTGTTCGGGAGAAAGCTCACCAAAATCGAAACCATCGGTATTGGCGACAGCCAGAACGACATATCCATGCTCAAGGCCGTCGATATGCCTGTGCTGGTGCAAAAAGCTGAAAGCCTCTGGGAAGAGGTGAATTTAGCCAGTATATACAAGGTCGAGGGAGTGGGGCCGCAGGGCTGGAGCAGAGCGATACATGAATTAATCGGAGGTTGAAGCAGAAGACTTGCTTAAGGTTATTGACACACACGCCCATCTCGATGAACTGGAAGACGTCGAATCAGCACTCAACAAAGCCAGAGAGGCCGGAGTCGTAGCTGCTATCGCTGTCGGCTCAAATCACCAATCAAACCAGAAAGTAATTGAAATGCGCCAAAAGTATCCGTCATTCATTTATCCTGCTTTAGGGTTGCACCCATGGGAACTAGCCAACCTCGAATCTCACCAAATCGACCATGCTCTAAAGTTCATTGAGGAAAGGATCCCTGATGTCGTAGCTATAGGTGAAATAGGTCTGGACTACAACAAAAGAGTGGTCAAGGTAGCCCCAAAAGAGCTACAGAAAACAGCCTTCAACCGCCTCCTGGCCCTGGCCAAGGAATACGAAAAGCCAGTGTCAATCCACAGTCGTTATGCTTGGAAAGACTGCTTTGAGCTGGTGAAAGGAGCCGGTGTTGAAAAAGCCGTTTTTCACTGGTTCACCGGCTTTTCCAGCGTGCTCAGAGACATAGTCGACGCCGGTTACTTCATTTCAGCTACTCCGGCCGCTGAATATCACGAGGAGCATAGGCGAGCTATCAAGGAAACACCTCTAGAGAGACTACTCCTGGAAACAGACTGTCCGGTAGTATATGGAAGGGAAATCAAGTATCGCTCTGAGCCGGCAGACATCTTGAGAAGCCTGAGAGCTGTTGCCGCACTGAGAGGCATAGACGAGGTTGCTATCGCTGAGCAAACCACATATAACGCCATTCAGCTTTTTGGTCTTGCACCTCGCCAAGTATCCTGATAACATAGCGTACCTGAGGGAAGTCATGTATATTGAAAGCCCGAGATACACTGAGCGCTTCGGTTCAGTAAGGATAAACGACGTCCAAAAGGTGGTGGCTCTGGACTCAGGCCTGAAGAGCGAAATACCACCTCACGGAGCTATGGGGGTGGTGAAAATAAATGAAGAGACCATCAAAAGCTTCGAAGACAGGATGGCTATCGTAGTCCCCATTAAAGACGAGAAGCTCAAGCTTTTCGAGGGCGTCATCAGTGGAATACCCCACGACTGCCTGATAATCGTTATCTCTAATAGTCAGAGAGAGACCATAGACAGGTTCAGGATGGAAAGCGATACTCTAAACCAGATGTGCCGCTACACCCATCGTCAAGCTTTAATCATACACCAAAAGGACACCAAAGTAGCGGAGGCAATGAAGCAAGCTGGTTATAATGAGCTTCTAGATGAAACCGGCCTGGTTAGAGATGGCAAGGCGGAAGGCATGGTAATAGGACTACTCATGGCTAAGCTAGCTGGGAAAGAATATGTAGGTTTTGTAGACGCCGACAACTATTCTCCGGGCTCGGTACTGGAATACGTAAGAAACTATGCTGCCGGCTTTAGCATGGCTAAGTCACCTTACGCAATGGTTAGGATACTGTGGCACTACAAGCCCAAGTTTTCCGGAGGGACGTACTTTAAGAAATGGGGCAGAGTATCAGAGATTACCAACAGGTGCTTCAACTCGCTCATTTCTTCCAGCACCGGTTTTGAAACTAACGTCATTAAAACCGGTAATGCTGGAGAGCACGCTATGAGTCTAAAGCTCGCAGAACTGCTGCCCTATGCCTCTGGCTATGCAGTAGAACCGCAGGAACTGGTATCCATCTTCGAGCAACTTGGCGGTAGCCTACCCTCAGACTATATAGATCTAGCGAAACACGGTATAGACCTATTTCAGATAGAGACCAGAAATCCGCATCTCCACGAAGAAAAGGGAATAGAACATCTTGGGGGAATGCTGCTCGCTGGCCTAAGCACCATTTATCACTCTCCCCTTTGTGACGAAGATACCAAACAACTCATCATGTCTCAGCTTGCAAGCCAGAAAGCCTTGACCCCCAGAAAAAAGCCACCCAAGCCACACCTCAACCGCCCGCCCCACGAAGTCAATATCCGAGAGTTCACCAAATTCATGGAGCCCCTTCTGAAAACCTACTTCGCCCTTCACGAACATTAGACCCATTATCCCACCCCTCCAAGACTCCTCATCTACTTCCAGCCCCACGAAGGCTAAACCCAGCACCCTATGAGAATCTCATTGAGCAATGTGCCCCGCCCACTCGCTGGATGGGCAAGTACAAGACTTTGCCTGGGCAGAGGAAATAGAGTAAAATAGCCATTTAGACTGTTGGAGAAAAGGCTAAAGACTCAGTGAAAGCGGTTATTTTAGTCGGCGGTGAAGGTACCAGACTACGTCCACTTACCTACTCCACAGTGAAAGCTATGGTGCCAGTTCTGAATAAACCTTTCATTGAATATGTAATCCACCATTTGAGCCATCATAATGTCAACGAGATCATATTGGCCTTAGGCTACAAGCCTGACTCCATTACGGACTATTTTGGCGATGCCAGCCAACTGGGTGCTAAACTGATTTGCAGCGTTGAACCAGCTCCACTGGGCACCGCCGGGCCCGTCAAGCATGCTGAACAATACATCGATGGCACCTTTTTTGTCATAAACGGCGATATCTTCACTGACATCGACCTTACCGATATGCTTGATTTTCACAAGAAAAAGGGGGCCAGAGTAACCATTGCTTTGACCCCGGTAGACGACCCAACTCAATTCGGCGTTGTTGAAACTGACAGTCAGCAGCGAGTAACTCGCTTTGTCGAAAAACCAAGCTGGGAGCAGGTCACCAGCAATATGATAAATGCTGGCATTTACATTCTAGACGCTGATATCCTCAAGCGTATCCCGCAGGGCAAGCGCTTCATGTTTGAACATGATGTATTTCCTAAACTTCTAGCTGACGGCGAACCTGTCTTCAGCTATGCTACCGATACCTACTGGATGGATATGGGAACTCCAGAGAAGTACTTGCAATTAAGTCGTGATTTGCTCTATGGTAAAAGTGCCCAGGTTGCTTTTCAAGCCGAGAACATCCGCATAGACGAACAAAGCTCCATTGATCCTCAAGCCGAGTTAATCGGACCCATATTAGTAGACAGAGACTGCACTATCGGCAAGAGCGTTCATCTCAAGGGGCCGGTAGTTTTCGGCTCAGGTTGCAATATACATGATGGTGCTATAATAGAGAACTCAATTCTATGGCAAAAGGTTAGTGTAGGTAAACAAGCTGTCTTAAAAGATTGTATTGTGGCCAGCGATAACCACATCAAGGATAATACTCATATAGAAGGTGCTGCTATCAACGACAACGCGCTTGCAAAGAGGCAAACATAGTCAGCAGAGAACAAACTTAGGAGGTTGAACCTGTGTCAGAAAACATAACAACCGTAGACCAAGACAGCTTCCAGAAAACTGTCTTGGAATCACAAAAGCCGGTGCTGGTGGATTTCTGGGCGCCGTGGTGCGGGCCGTGCCGGATGGTTTCCCCTATCGTGGAGGAGTTGGCTAGCGAGTACGACGGCAAAGCAGAATTCGCCAAGGTAAACGTGGATGAAGCCCCCTTCATAGCTTCCAGCTACAGCATCATGAGCATCCCCACTCTCATGATATTCAAAGGTGGAAAACCTGTAGAGCAGGTAATCGGTTTCAAGCCGAAGGACAAGCTCAAGAAACTGCTGGACAGTACGCTGGCCAAATAGAGGGACAGATGGCAGATATTCCATCATATGGACTTGCTTTCGGTGCCGGGTTGCTTTCCTTCCTGTCGCCGTGTGTGCTGCCGCTGGTGCCGGCCTACCTGGCTAACCTGGCCGGCATCACCGCCATTGATAGCAAAACCAGGACGAGCTACCTGCCAGCCCTGTTTCACAGCCTCAGCTTCGTTCTTGGCTTTTCACTCATCTTTATCGGCCTGGGCGCTTCGGTAGGTTTGATTGGGACAACCATAACAGCTCATTCAACTCTGCTGCGCCAGATAGGTGGCGGCGTGATTATCGCCTTCGGCATATTTATCATAGCTTCCATCAAGATACCGTGGCTGAACTACGAGAAGCGTATCACCCCCTCTGTTGGCAGCAACCCCAGCTATCTCCGGTCTATTCTGATAGGTGCCGTTTTCGCTCTAGGCTGGACACCCTGCATCGGTCCGATACTGGGCGCAATTCTGGCGTTGGCCTGGAGTTCACAAACGGTCGGGCAAGGCGCCCTATTGCTGGCCATCTATTCCCTGGGGTTGGGCATTCCTTTCATCATAATCGGCCTGGCCTGGGGAGCAATCATGCCGCTGTGGAAGGGCATAACGCGGCACCTAGGCACGATTTCTATAGTAAGTGGAGCACTACTTATAGTCGTTGGCATACTTATGCTCACCAATAACTTGGCCTGGCTCGGCCAATTCGCCCAATTCTGAAAACTTCAACCGAGGAGGAGTATCCACAATGACAACGGCAAGACTACAGATAATACTGCCAATAGTGACGGCCATAATCCTAGTAGTGGCGGGGTGTGGAGGCGCAGCCACTGCCCCTCAAGTAGGAGACAAAGCTCCCAACTTTACCCTGGAAAATATCGATGGCGAAAGCGTAAGTCTAAGTGATTTTCGAGGAAAGGCAGTGATAATCGCCTTTAATAAAAGACATGGATGCCCCGGATGCCAAAAGCAAACGCCCTACCTTCAGGCAATCTCTGACGAGCGGGGAGACACGGAGCTAGCAGTGCTAACCATTTACCGCGGAGACGATCTCTCTGAGGTCAGGAATTACGTCACTAGCCAAGGATATGCGCTCCTTGCTCTAGCTGACCCAAATGATGAGGTCGGTGGCAAAAAATATGGCTTCAGTGCTGGCGCACCAATCAACGTATTTGTCGATGCCAGCGGCATCATTAGAGCAAAAAAAATTGGGCCTCTGGAGAGCAAAGAGGAAATAGAAGGCATGCTCGACTCTCAGTAGTCAATCCGTGCACTGCTGTCCGATCCGCCCATCTGTTCGTCACAGCTCAATTTGGTCATTGTTCTCTCGATCTTTACCCTACTGAAGTCAGACTAGCTTGAAGTCCGGCAATGATAATCTCCGCTCCCGAGATTTGGCCTGCTAACTCTATACCCTCACCGTTGGTGCAGTTCCCAGCTGCATATTCCGTGTCCGGCATTTTGCTCTGCTTCACTTGCGATGTATAATAAAGTCAGGTATACGGTCTATTTATTCGGACCAACAGCGGCTATATGCGGAGGCGATGAAGACAACACGAACATTAGTCACCTGCACCGAACTAATCGGGAAGTGGTAGCATTATGCCAGGAATAATCACGTGTCCCAAATGTGGCAACGAAATCGCTTCCAGTAGTCAGTTCTGCATACACTGCTCTACCAGGTTGTGTCCTCATTGTCATGGCGCTGTGCCCCGGGCATTTAGCTACTGCCCAACCTGTGGCTTCCTTGTTGGTACGGCGCAACATGGAGAAATGGCTGGGCCGACACCACCTACTCCGTCAGCACAGCCACCAAGTGCCACACCGAGAGCACCAATTCCACAACCGAAGGCCAGCTCGGGATATATCACAGGCCGCCAATCTCCTGAAGCCCAAGCTCATCGGGTGCCCAGCGCAATGGAATATGGTAGGACGCGCGAACAACCAAGCGCCGCCCAGGAGCCAGACGCCGCACCCGGAGTGTGGGGCAGTGCACAACCACCCAGGCGGCTCCCAAAAGCAATGGTCGCTATCCTCGTTATCTCCGGTCTCGGCATTCTAGGCTTTGCCGCCATCACCATAGGCTGGCTTGAAGGCCCGTTTTCCGCCGTTCAGGAGTCTGTTAGCAATATTGAGTGGCCATCGTTTCTGTCTCCTGCCCCCACAGATACCACACCTCCTGTAATCTCAAACGCGGACGTGTCGTCGATAAGTGAGACTAGCGCGGTCATTACCTGGGAGAGCGATGAGCCAGCTACCAGCCAGGTGATGATATGCGACCCTGCTGGCTTTTGCACCTGGACAGAACGCGACGAAACTCCGGTTACCACCCATTCCGTGAACCTAAATGACCTCGATCCCAATACAACCTATCACCTCACCGTGGTATCGATGGACGCTATGGAGAACGAAGCGACATCTGAAGGGGATTTGACAACTTTGGCCGAGGGTGATACAAGGCCGCCGCTGATCTCAGCAGTCGATATTTCGGACAGGAGCGAATCGAGCGCCACCATAAGTTGGACAACCGACGAAGCTGCTACCAGCCAGGTACAATACGGAGCAACTGATGCTTACGGCTCAGCGACCCCGGTGGATGAAGCGCTGACGACAAGCCATAGTGTCACATTGGCCGGACTGGAGCCCGATACCACCTACCACTTCAGAGTGAAGTCGAAAGACGCCATCGGAAATGAAACGACATCTGAAACAGACCAAACATTTGCAAGTCTCAGCGCCCTGCCCGTCGACCTTAGAGTAGGCCCTGAAGTGGGCATGCTCGCCCCCGATTTCACTCTACCAACTGTTGACGGCGAGGAACTAACTCTAAGCAACTTCCGAGGCAAGATAGTAATGCTCTATTTCTGGCAAGTCGGGCACTCCTCTTGCAGAACTGAAATATCTTACATCAAGGCAGTTTCTGATACATGGCCAGATGACGAGTTGGTGATACTTGCAGTTCATCTCGGAGAGAGCGCCGCAGTCCTGGAGGAACTTCGGATCTTCATCGACAGCCGAGGGTTCACTTTCCCTGTCCTCCTTGATTTGCCTGGAAAAGTCGGTAAGGACTACAACCACAATGCCCCCTCCACCACTTTCTTTATCGATGCCCAGGGCATTATCAGGGCAGAAAGGCTCGAAGGTTTGCGCAACGCACCGGAAATAACAGGTATACTCGAGTCCTTTTAGTTACCTTCCGCCAGTACAACCAGCCCGATGACTTGTTCATCGTCCCTCACTTCGTTACTAGTATGCTGAATGATGGCCCCACTCCAGCCAGAATAGACTAAACTCCCATAATACGCCCTGCTCGCGTCAAGCCCTCGGCAGACCCCACAATCCGTAAGTGCAAATTCAAAGGGGGCACCCGTTTAATGTCACCGCGGTGCATAAGACCAACACACAACGATATTGCTTCGTCGAGTTCCCTCATTTCGTTCGGGACGAGCCTGGCAAAGACAGCCCCCTGTCATTGCGAGCGAAGCGAAGCAATCTAGGCCTCGGCCCCCTTCCTCCGAGATTGCTTCGTCGCTTGCGCTCCTCGCAAAGACGGTCGCCCATTATTAAGATTATACAACAGATATTCCACTTTAGTGTCGTTAGATGTATAATTGGAACGTTATACTCCGAGGCTTGAAGCACGTAGGGGAGAGAAAACGGAGCTAAGTCACTAATATGAATAGACACAAATGGTCTTCGATTCCAATCATAGGATTAGCCCTTGTGCTAGCTGGTCTGTTTATGGCTTGTGATAAACAATCCGAAGAAGTCCCCTACGCTCCTGATTTCACCCTGCAGACAATTGATGGTGAAAGCGTAACCCTAAGTGATTTTCGGGGCAAGCCGGTTATGCTAACCTTCTGGGCGATTCAGTGCCCCGCTTGTGGGCTTCAAGCACCTTATATCCAGGCATTCTACGACGAGTGGTCAAGTGAAAAGATAGCAGTGCTGACTATCGATGTCGGGGATAGTGTCGCAGTTGCCCAGGACTTCGTCAGCAGCCAGGGATTCACTTACCCCGTCCTGCTTGACCCGCAGAGCAGGGTTGCCCAGGCTTACGGAATCCCTGGTGTTCCGGTGACTTTCTTCATCACTACCGAGGGCATTGCCAAGGCATACAAAATCGGACCTTTCCAAAGCCGAGAGGAGATAGAAAGCGCGCTCGATACCGTGTGGCCATCCCTCACTACTGCCCAATAGCACGACCTCTTCGTCTCGCCTCAATTCACCCTTGGTTACAGTCCTGTTCAACGACCGCTCTGTCGAACCAGCACGCCAGACTAGGCTAAGGAAGCCCCCTCCCAGGGATTTGTGTGTAACGTCTCAAATACTTACGCATGATCAAAAATCCTAAGCTCTAAGCTGCAAATCCCAAATCCTGAGTCCTGGACTTTGAGGATTTGAGTTTTGATATTGTTTAGGACCTAGATATTCGAATTTCGGGTTTGCCGTACGCGCGCTTGGTCACGTCGTCATGTATAGCTTGGCTATGCCACACCCTTACCCTCTGCCATCGCCCGACCCAACGGACTGTGCTGTGAATATTCCAGTCTGTCTCGCCTGGGTGTATAATTGCCACCGAGCCTAATCGGCTAAGTGGAGGGGCTAAGATGAACAAGCACAAATGGCATTCGATTCTAATCATAGGCTTAGCTCTCATGTTGGCTGGCTTGCTCATCGCTTGCGCTGAAGAACCTGAAGTCGGCCTCGAAATAGGCAACATCGCTCCAAATTTCACCCTACAGACTATCGATGGCGAAACCGTGACTCTGAGTGACTTTCGGGGCAAGATAGTGATGGTCAACATCTGGTTGACAGACTGCAAAGGTTGTGTGGATGAGATGGCTCACATTCAGGCAGTCTTCGATGAGTGCTCGGACGAGGAATTGATGATACTTGCCATAAATGCCACAGACAGCGCCGTAACTGTGAAGGAGTTCGTCAATAGCCGGGGATTCACCTTTCCTATCCTGGTCGACCCGCATGGACAGGTCACCAGAGACTACTGCAAATTCGGGGCGCCCACGACTTTCTTTATCGATAGCAAAGGCATTGTCACGGCAATACAGCATAACGCTTTCCTGAGCCCTGATGAAATAGAGAGCATACTCGAGGCTCTGTAATCAACCTAACTTGGGCAAGCCACTCTATAGAGCTACCGTATCTGGATAGGCAAGAATGAGATTCTAAGGCTAGTAGTCTAACTACCTTTGGCACCACTGAGCAATTGCGGGCCGTAGAAGGATACTGTGAGCCGAGCAAAGCCAAAGCAAAACCTGTTAACAAAGGAGAAGATAGCTAAAGAAGTACTTTTTGGCGCTTTCCCAGGCGGTGATTAGACGCATTTTGGAGACAGCAGATGCTAGCTGGAACCGACCAACTGTGATAGAATGGGCATCGAAAGGAGGACAAGACAGTGCTTGAGACACCTATGACCGAGTTATTTGGGGTAGAACATCCTATTATGCTAGCGGGAGCGAATTGGATCACTGAACCTAAGCTGGTATCTGCTGTTTCCAATGCTGGGGGATTGGCTATTTTTGCTACTGCTCGTTGTACCCCCGAGGAAACACGGCAAGCTATCAGACAGATTAGGGAGCTCACCGATAAGCCCTTCGGGATAAACCAGATTCTGGTAGGCCCCGGAGCGAAGGAAAATATAGACGTAGCCATAGAGGAAAAAGTTCCCGTTATAAACTATGCGCTAGGAAAGCCCTGGTTCATTGATCGAGTTCATGAGTATGGTGGAAAGGTTTTAGGAACAATAGCACTAGCGAGGCATGCAGCCCGAGCTGAGCAATTGGGGTGCGACGCTCTTGTAATTACTGGGCACGAAGCAGCAGCACATGGAGCCGATGCCACTTCACTGGTATTGATACCCATTGTCGCCAGTCGTGTAAAGATCCCTCTGATAGCAGCTGGCGGTTTTTATAATGGGAGGGGGCTTGCAGCAGCTTTGGCTCTAGGTGCTGATGCTATATCCATGGGTACCAGGTTTATGCTTACTAAAGAGAGTATTCTCCATGATAATTTCAAGCAGCTTTGTCTACAAGCTACCGAGCAGGATACGCTATACAGTACTGTTTTTGATGGGATGCCGGGCAGAGCACTGAAAACCAAGGCAGCTGAGGCGATGATGAAAGGGGGATTTCCTCTGGTAGAAGCGTTTAAGGGTGCATCGGAAATAAAACAAATGCTGGGTCTTTCATTATGGCAATTCATTGGCCTCAGCTTCCAGATGATGGGAGCTGACGAGGATTCGTCACCTCTTTGGGTGCAAGCTCGTGAAGCGGTTGGTACCAGGAGACATCTGAAGTCAATAAATAATGGTGATTTAGCAGAGGGGATTTTGTTTGCTGGACAGAACATCGGCGGTATCAGCGATGTGCCTAGTGTCCAAGAGCTCATTGACCGAATAGTCGCCGAGGCTGAAGAGACGCTGGAAGCAACCAGAGGAAAGCTGGTGAAGAAGCAAAAGGTCTGAATCACTAGTTAATTCAGTGCTTGAGCCAGCTTTGCAAAGCGTGGCTAGGCTTCCAGCCCAACAGACCGGCCTCTAGCAACGATTCAGAGAGGAGACTACCAATGAAAACAAGAATGACCGAGCTATTTGGAATAAAGCATCCCATTATGTTGGCTGGGATGGCTTTTGTGAGCTTGCCTGAACTAGTAGCTGCCGTTTCTAACGCTGGAGGCTTAGGCATGTTCAATAGCGTTGCCAATACGCCCGACCAGATGAGAGATATCATCAAGCAGATTAAGTCACTCACCGATAAGCCGTTCGGGATAAACGTTACATTACTATTCCCCAACGCTAAGGAGAACGCAGAGGTAGCCCTGGAAGAAAAGGCGCCAATCCTGAACTATGCGCTGGGGAAAGGCGACTGGCTTATCAAGGCGGCGCACGAGTACGGCGGTAAAGTTATATCCACCGTAGCAACCGAGCGGCACGCACACAGAGCCGAGCTAGACGGGGCCGACGCTCTTGTCGTCACCGGTCTTGAAGCGGCAGCGCACGGAGGCGAACCCACTTCATTGGTACTGATACCTCTAGTAGCCAGCATGGTAGACATCCCCATCATAGCGGCTGGCGGCTTTTGCGATGGCAAGGGGCTAGCCGCAGCTCTCACTTTAGGCGCCGATGGCATATCCATGGGCACCAGGTTTATGCTTACACAAGAGAGCGTGGTGCACGAAAGCGTGAAAGAGGTTGGCCTGAGAGCTACAGCCGAGGATACCATGCGCTCCGACAAAATCGACGGCTTGCCCGGCAGGTTCTGGACGAATAAAGCGGCCATAGAGATGGCACAAGGGAAAGTGGCACTAGGGAAGGCCATATCCAGCGCCTGGCAAATAAGAAAAACGCTAGCTGTTCCATTCTATAAACTTCTCCTCAGTGGTCTAAGGCAGAGGGGTGTTCAGGACTTAGCCCGCCAAGCTATCAGCGTCGACTTTCTTGAGCGGCTCAGTCACCCTGGTGATGTGAACTCCGTATTTCTGCCACTTGGACAGGTCAGTGGCAGGATCAATGACATACCGACCTGTCAGGAAGTGGTTGAACGAACAGTCTTTGAAGCCGAACAGGTGATAAAGGCAATGCAGGGAAAGGTTACCTCCTGAAAAGAAAGAACCGTCGGAGGGAAAGAGGAGAACTCGCCACCGAAATCGAGAAAACCAAGGGACTCACTAAGAAAGCCTTCGAGGTAAATGTCACTCTGTTGCCTGCGCTCCGCTCAGCGGATAACGATTACAAATGAATAATGTCAGAAGGCTGGTCTAGAGCTATAAACATGAGCAGATAGTCCTTAAGGTGCCTGGTTATCAGGAAATTCTGCCGCACGTGCTCTTTCCCATTCTGCCCCAGTTGGCTGGCGTATTCCGGATTGCTGAGGAGCTGCCTGAGGGCATAGGCAGCTCCTTCCACGGTGTGACATAAAAGCCCCGTAAGCTTGTTCCTAATCTGCAGCGGTATGCCACCGACAGCTCCAGCTACCACCGGCTTCGCCTTCCACAGGGCTTCGCTTATGGTCAGACCGAAACCCTCTTTCAATGACTTCTGCATGACAACCGTAGCCGCTCGCTGCAATGCATTAATCTCGACGTTGCTTTCCGGTGGCACCAGCAGAATATGAATATCATGATTCCCTTCCGCCCGCTTCCTCACCTCATCAAGCACTTCCTCAGACTCAGGGTCATCAGTAGCTGTCCCCCCGGCCAGGACAAGCTGGCAATCTATGCTTTTCTTCACCATCTCAAAAGCCTCTATCACCCCCAACGGGTCCTTGAGTCGGTCAAAGCGAGAAATCTGCACAATCATAGGTTTATCTGAAGTCAAACCATATTTCGCCAGCACAGCATCGATTGTCCCCGAGTCAAGCTCCCTGTTCTTGTCACTCAACGGGTCTATAGATGGGGTAATCATGAACTGACGAATAGGCAGTTGTTGGGCAAAGCTAGGTGCCGAGAAAACCGCCGCATCATAATCAACAACGAAGCCCCGCAGGAATTTCCACACCTTCATATCGGGGTTCGAGACGTCAATATGACACCTCCAGACCCATTTCCTACCCATCTCCTTTTTCCTGGCTATCAAACCTACCGGCTGTGGATCATGAATGAACAGAATATCTCCATAGAACCTCATCTCCTCCAGATTCTGCTGCGTTACCTCAGAGAACAAGGCAAAATCCTCTTTCGATATCTTTTCTACATTACCGTGCAGAGCATTGTGGAATTTCTTGGTCACCTCGAAGAATTCATCGCTGCCACGAATCACCTCCCATCTAGCGTCGACACCTAATTGATTAAGCAGCGGTACCATATGTTCCAAAATCTCTGCCACCCCACCACCGACAAAAGTAGAGTTTATATTCTGAACGATTTTGCCTCCTAGTTGCTCAGACAGCATCCTTAGTTCTTCAATGCAGCTTCTGCCAACTATCGGCTCATAATCTTGCAGTCGGCTTTTGGATTGTAAGGAAACTTCGTTCTGCAATTAATTCCACCTCATTTGATGCGTTTCTCAACGAGTTGAATTATGGTTGACCTCAGACCTTCCAACGTATAATTGTACGGGTCAAGATAGGCAAGCTTGTCAGCCAAATCCTTATCCCCCAAGCAGTCTTCCATCCAAATAGAAAAGTCGTTGACCCCCTTCTGTAACCTTAACCTCGCCTCAAAAATGTGGAAACTAAGCGAATCGATGCTGACTTTCCTCAGCACCTCGATAAATTCCCTGAGGTCATGAGCAACATAGGGAGTAGGTAATATCACGCTTATTGACCTGACAAAATGGAATTCTCTCCCCTTGAGTGCGGTTCGACCGTCGGGATTTTTGGATAAATAGTCATCAATGACACCCACAATCCTAGCCCTCAAAGCAGCAATGGTGGGAAAACCAAAAGTGTCAATGCTGGCTAGCTTTTCGCCTAAGACCTCGTCACCAAGTTCATCACTTACCCATAAGGCAAAATCATTGGCTGGTTCTGGGGTCAGATATTGGTGCTCTTCCAGAAAATGGTGAGTATGATAGTAAATCACTGAGCCAGGGACTTTCTTCAGTGTATCCAGCAACTCAGTTAAATTGCTAGCTTTGAGACCAGTCAGTTCCTTCAAGTGAAGCCGAGCGTAAAAACGGAAAGGCTGAGTAGCCTTCTTAAGCGGATGGCCATAATTGATAACCGTACTCTGGAGCAACCGACTATTGGGAACCAGGATAACATTGCCATCGAGACTTCTTATCCGGGTGTTTCTCCAGGTCACATCAACTACAGAACCGCTCTCCCCGGACTCCAGTCTTATGAAGTCACCGACTTTGATTTGCTCCCCTTGGGCTAACTGAAAACCCGAGAAAAGATTAACTAGCAAATCTCTAGAGACTAAAGCCGCTACCAGAATAGCAGCAGCCAGGAGCAAAATGATTGGGGTAGTCGGCGCCCCCCAGGCATCAAGCAATATCAAAGCACCGACCACGGCAATAGTAATTCTAGCGACAGTCACTATCAAAGCTTCCGACGGTCGGAGGCGTTCTACCTTACCTATGTAAAGCCTCAGTAGCTTTTCGGCCAAGCCAATAGTCATCCAGGTTACCGAGATGACAAAGAGAGCAACCAACACCTTGTCAGTCAAAGCTTTCGTTGAAGGGTCTAATACCGGTGAAACGTGGATAGCCATATAGGCACCCAATATCAAGAACCAAACGAGAAACGGAGTTCTTGTCG
>CAZOQG010000006.1:0-33985 GCA_964582065.1 uncultured Dehalococcoidales bacterium | reverse complement strand
GTTGTCGGTGGAAACAGCCTGCTGGCCAACTTCGTCGCCTCTTTCCTGGGGTCCGTCATGTATTTTGCCACACTTACCGAGGTCCCCATCGTGCGAGCCTTTATGGACTTAGGCATGGGCAAAGGACCTGCGCTGTCACTGCTTTTGGCTGGGCCGGCACTTTCCCTTCCCAACATGCTCGTCATCCGCAGCATCATGGGAACCAAGAAGACCTTGACCTATATTGCCATAGTGGTAGTAATGGCTACAATATCCGGCTTTATGTTCGGATCGATAATACAATAAGCAAGCAAGGAGGTGTCTGAATGAACATCAAAATACTAGGTACGGGCTGTGCCAGATGCAACGCACTCGAGAGGGCAGTCAAGGAAGTGGTTGATGAACTGCAAATTGATGCCACTATTGAAGAAGTGAAAGACATGAAGAAGATATTGGAATATCCCATCTTGACTACACCGGGTCTGGTGATTGATGAGCAACTTGTCTGCCACGGACAGGTACCCAAGAAAGAAGAGGTTGTGAGACTGATTACCAACGCCCTGGCTACAGAAGACGCTGGGAAGGCTTCGTGAGGCGAGTAGGCCGACTGCAACCCCTGTGACGATATCCGGCTTGCCTCGCCGAGCCGCCACTGAGACCAAGATTCAAGGAGGTTATCGAGAAACGTGAACATTGCACTCAAAGCAAGGATGTATTACCCTTTGCTCGCCATTCTGCTGGTCGGGCTTCTGTGTGCTTGCGCAAGCCCGGCTGCTGCACCAGTTCCTCCGCCAACCGAAGAACCTTCTACATCACCCGCGGTCACTCCGCCGACGGAGCAGCCTTCAGAGCAAACCGAAACAACAACTGCACGTAGTAGGGTGGATGTCGTCTACTTCCACCGTCCCCGTCGCTGCGTGACATGCCTCTGTTTCGAAGAACGGATTCGCCATGTCGTGACCACATATTTCCAGGATGAGGTAGATCGCGGCAAGCTGACTCTTGAGATAGTGAACCTGGGGGACAAGGAAAATGCCGCTATCATCAACAAGTATGGTGCCTTCGGGCCACAGCTGTTTATCAATGCGGTCAGGGACGGGGCTGACCATAGTAGAAACATAGAGGAGATTTGGTCCTGGGGCTGCAGAAGCGATAAAGAGGGCTTTGACCAGGCAGCCAAGAACCTTATTGAACAAAGCCTCAAAGAAGTACAGTAATGGACTTAGATAGTGTTATGGGCACCTTCAACATCCCGGTGCTCTCAGCGTTTTTGTTGGGACTTCTAACTGCCATCGCCCCCTGCCCTTTGGCTACCAACATTGCTGCTATAGCCTACATCAGCCGCAACGTGACAGACCGCAAGTATGCCGTGATAACCGGAACGCTCTACACGTTGGGGCGCATGTTCTCATATTCACTTCTTGGTGTCCTTATCATTGTGGTAGGCCTCGAAATCCCCGGGGTCTCCTTATTCCTACAGGACGTTGGTGAACGAGTTTTGGGGCCAATTTTGATTGTTGTGGGGCTGATAATGCTGAACATCGACAGGCTTTCTTTTGGCAAAGGCGGTGGCAAACTGACCTCACTGGGAGAAAAAGTGGCTGACTGGGGCACGGTAGGGGGATTTCTGCTGGGGGTTCTCTTTGCACTGGCTTTTTGCCCTTACAGCGCTGTACTGTACTTCGGCGTACTGATGCCTGTCGCTCTCAAGTCTACTGGTGGCGTGGCGCTGCCCGCAGTGTTCGCCATCGGCACCGGGCTGCCGGTCCTAATATTTGGCACGCTCCTATCTTTTGGTGTAGCCGGGGTTTCTTCGTGGCTCAACGCAATTACCCGCGTCGAGCGAATAATTCGTATAATAGTCTCCATCGTGTTTATAGGAGTAGGCATATATTACGTGGTGCTATGGATACAATCCTAGATTAATCACTCACGTGGCGCTAGTAAACGTGAGCAAGACTAATGAAAAGGGCTTTAATGAAAGACCAATCTCGTTGCGCAACAGAGCGTGAATGGTGAGAAACAAATGGAGATTCCTTCCGAGAAGGTGAGGGCGGATGAGAGATAAAACAAGCTTAGCTGCCGGCATCCTTATTGGGCTAACCTTCTTGGCATCAGGCACGGGCAAAGTGCTTGGCTTGGAAGAGATACCAGCCCAGGTTGTGGACTTCATCAGTAATACTATTCCCGATATCTTTCTAACGCCGGCGACGGTTTATTTCCTGTTCAATGTTCTTATCCCCTACATCTTTCCGTGGGCAGAACTCGTCTTAGGATGCCTCTTAATTATCGGTTTTATGCCGCGCCTCATGGCGGTCCTTTGCCTCCCGCTTATCTTGGCATTTGGCGGGACCAATGTGTGGTCGATCGTCCAGGGAGGATACGCTACTTGTGCAAGCTGCTTTGGTGTGTGGGAGGAGATATTTGGTTCGTTCACGCCTGTTCAATCTCTCATTTATGACGTTGTCATCTTTGCTCTCGCTATGGTAATAATAGTCTTCCATCCTGGATATTTCTTTACCAGTCGAAAGTGGCTGGTCAACTTGGTTAGGAAAAAGAAACCTGCCTTAGCAGCACTGAGAATTAAGATGCTTGAATGTCGTAGTAGCTTGCGAAATCACGTTTCCAGATTGTTAAGGCGTTTAAGTGTAGTCGGGCAAGCTATCACACAGCGTCCTCGTAACGTAGCTTTGGCTGGCATTTGCCTTCTTGGCCTGGGCATGATTACTTGCGGTCTCACCGCGTTATTCACTGGCACTGACACGACTAGGAAAGAGTTGAGAGGCGCAGCCCCAACAATCTGGATCATATCTGTTTCAGAAATATCGGACAAAAGCGCCATCATCTCTTGGATAACCGATGAACCAACTATCAGCAGTGTCCAGGTACATGATGAAAAAGGTACTTTCATCAGGACATGGACTGACAAAGCCCTGGTTATCAATCATAGTATGATCGTCGATTGTCTTGTCCCGAACACTACGTACTACTTCCAGATTCTCTTGAGCGATATCCCAGATTACCAGACATTGCCGAAAGAGCATTACTTTACAACACTGGCCATCGACGTAGGGCCACCCGTGATCTCAAATGTCCGAGTTTGCTACACGACAGAATCCAGTGTCATCATCACGTGGGCTACTGATAAACCCGCCACAGGCGAAGTTGAGTATTGGTTGACAGGCTCTTCAGAACGACGCACAGCGTCAAAGGAAGGTCTTGACACCACTCATTCCGTCAACTTAGCCAAGCTAGCACCTGATGCCACGTACCACTTCCGGGTGAAATCAACAGATGCCGAGGGAAATCAAGGAATATCTGAAGCAGAGGGAACTTTCACGCTTGCTATCGGTGCTGAAGTGGGAAAGCGCGCTCCTGATTTTACCCTTGAATCCCTCGATGGCAAAGCTGTAACGTTAAGCAATTACCGAGGGAAATTGGTGATGCTGAACTTCTGGTTGACGTCGTGTGGAGTGTGTAGAAAGAAAATGCCCGTAATCGAGGAGGCCTTCACTAGAGCGCCAGCAGAGAAGATAACAATACTCAATATTCATGCCGAGGGAAGAGAATCAATGGTCCGGGGTTATGCTACGGGTGAAGGCCTAACTGTTCCTATTCTCCTCGATTTGGAAGGAGAAGTGAGTGACCTGTATTCGGTAGCTGGCGTTCCCGCAACTTTTTTTGTAGACGGTAACGGAATTATTCGGCTGGTCGATGCGGAGTTTAGCACTGTTGAGGAGTTGGAGGATATTTTCGATAACATACTCGGCGCCGCCCAAGAATAGGGTATGCATAACGGTGACGATGTTGGGAAGGGCGGCCATATGTCATGGTTTGAATAACGAGCAATCCTTGGTCAAGAAATAGCCTAATAATTGAGAAAGGCGGTCAACAACGTGAGAATGACCAAATCTAAGGTTTGTTTTCCACTACTAGCCCTATTAGTGGCTGGGCAGGAGCTAGATTTACCCCCTTCAAGGCCATAGTGATTGGTGATAAAGGCAATGAAGCCAAAGGTTATCTGGCTGTTAATATAAGTTGCTGTAGTTAGTCAAAACCCCAACAGGCAGATGCTTCAAGGCCAATAATGCTGAGGTTCTCTCAATTGGAGTGATGAGACTTACCTTGCCGGATGGCCAATGTCACGACTGGCTTCACTATAACCTTGCCACTGCCACTAACTGTCACCATTCTATCGGCGTCAAAGTCAAGAAGTAAAACCGTGGTCTCGTCTTCCATGACATCAAAGGGGCGGGTAAACCTTAGCTCGCCGCTAGGGACAGTAGCTGCCTGGGGCCCGCCATCTCCTATAGTCACTTCGACTTTCTCAATTGTCATTCTAATTTGAGTGTATCTGCCCGTCTCCACCTCACCTACTGTTAGAACCTCTTCAAGCCCCTTAATTTCGATGAGGTCAAAAGACTTAGCTTCATCACCATTCAATGATAACCACGCCCCTTCTCCCTGTTGCTCCTGCTGTTGTTCTCGCTCTCGCTCTTGCTCCTGAGTAATGTTGTCACTGCCCTGATGTTCTTGTTCCCTCTCTTGTTCCGCTACGGCTTTATGGATTTCCACATTGGAAACAGTGACTACAATATTGGTCACCTGTTCCCGAGGTGGGGCATCAGTAGCACGCACTTCAATGATGCCGGTAGCAGGTAGCCCGGCATCCGGCGCTTCTGTAGCCGGTGGTGCTGCTCCTTCCTCTGGTGACTCTGTATCTGGTGTGTCTATAGCTGGTGGTGCTCCCGCTGGTGACTGCACATCGGGGCTACAACTGATACCAGGTATGCCGGTGACGATAAGAAGTACGAGGATAGCGAGACTGGGTAGTCCCTTTCTCATTCCAATTTCCCTCCTCTTCTGATGTTTGTCGGATTGCTCACCTAATCATATATATAACGGGGAAAAGCTCAAAGAGTTCAGTAGGCAGTGAGGCCAAAAGCTTTTCACAGACTTGGCGTTATATTCCAGCCAGCCAGAATTAGGCTCCAAGGCTCTTAATCCTGCGAGCTTTGTGGCGGCCGCTGCAACACGACTTGCTTGATCTGCTATTCAGCACAGCTTGCAGAGCACTGCTTGCACTTGCCGTCACACGGCTCAACGTGAATGGTAACACTGGTCTGAGGTAGTCTTATTTGAATTCTATGCTCCAACAAATCACACACTTGGTGGGCATGCTCCAGACTGACGCCCTTGGCCATTACCAGGTGGAGGTCAATGTAGCGTTGCTTTCCGGCACGACGGGTTCGCAGCTCGTGAAAGCCGACGACCGGTTCGCCCTGCTCAGCCAGGCAAGACTCGATCACCGCCCGCTCCGAAGAGGGAAGCCGGGCATCTACCAGCCCAAGGAATGGCTTCCCTATTGTGTCGTAGGCTATCTTCATTATGTAAAGAGCCATTCCAATAGCGATTACCGGATCGAGAACGCTGAACCCGGTAAAGCGCACTACTACTAACCCAACCAACACTGCCGTGGCCGAGTACACATCGGCGGCGATATTGCGCGCGTTGGCTTCCAGGGCTATCGAACCAGTGGCTCGTGACACCTTTAATAGATGGCGGGAGAGGAGAACACTGACGATTATGGAGACTACCATCACTCCCATGCCTGCCTCAGCCAACTCTATGCCAGTTCTGTGTATTATGCGGTTTATTGAGGAGTAGAGTATCAGTGCGCCAGTGATAAAGATGAGTACTCCTTGTACGACACTCGCCATGTCTTCCACCTTGCCGTGTCCGAATGGGTGCCCCACATCAGCCGGTCTGGCGGCAATGCGAATGGCGAAAAAGGTAACCAAGCCAGCAAAGAGGTCGAGAAGACTGTCTGCTGCTTGAGCGAGCACACTGATGCTGCCGCTAATCCAGCCGACAGTAACCTTGAGCAGCATCAGCCCGACAACTACTCCAATTAAAAGGTTCGCAGTCCCTCTTTCGGTTGAAAACATCATCCAGTAGTCTATCTTACTACAATTCATTTCAGTCCGTCATCTGAGTTTGCAGCAAAGCCAAGGAATGCCGGGGGTGTTGACAATCAGGCGCACAGGTGCTACAAACATAGTGAGGTGATGGAGTCTCTAATCGAGCGGGCCGCCAGAGACCTGGCGAGCAGCCACCATGCTATTGCCTTAACTGGAGCTGGTATCTCCACGGAATCTGGCATTCCAGATTTCCGTGGCCCAAGCGGAGTCTGGACCAAAGATCCTGAAGCGGAAAGGAGAGCTTACCAGACCTATCACATATTCTTAAACGACCCCAAAGAATATTGGGAAGAGATACTGGCCCGGCTGTCTATGCTTGGTGACTTGGAAAACGCGAAGCCGAACCCGGGTCACCACGCCCTTGCTGAACTGGAGAAAATGGGCATTCTGAAATGCGTCGTCACCCAGAATGTTGACGGCTTGCATGACAAGGCAGGAAGTCAACGAGTTTTGGAGTATCATGGCGGTGTCTTCAAGTTGCGCTGCCCTTCTTGCGGCTCAAGGTTCAGCCGCCAGGAGTATGACGTGGAAAGGCTGAGACAGGAAGGACAACTCCCCCCTCTATGTAGGAAGTGCAGGAGTCCCATAAAAGGTGACGTAGTTCATTTCAATGAGCCCATTCCTTCGGACGTCGCCCATGAGAGCCTGGAAGAAGCTTGGAAATGCGACTTGATGTTAATCTGTGGGACGTCAGCAGTTGTTTATCCTTTTGCCCAGCTGCCCCGGATAGCACGGCAGCGGAAAGTTGAGAAGGAACAAAAGGCGGAATCTGGCCTTTATTTGGTGGAAGAAGTAGCGGCTGCAACGATAATTGAAGTTAACGCCGAGCCAACCGCGTTAACAAGAGAAGGAGTCTCCGACTATTTGATTCAAGGAAGAACCGCGGAGATTCTGCCCAAAATAGTTGAAACTGTAAAAGAGTTGTCCAGATGAGCTGGTCAGTCTACTAACTACTAGACCATTGTGGAAATGGCCGAAGTCTGTTATTCTCATAGCAAAAGAATAAGGGGGCAAACACGTGGAAAAATCAAAGGACGACATTTTGGACAAGGCGTTCCAAAGGGCCAAGCAGCACGAAATGGAAAGTGGCGGGTGTCCTCAATGCACCATTGCCGGTATTTTTGAGGCGCTTGATATTGAAAATGATGATGTTTTCAGGGCTGCAACTGGCCTGGCAGATGGAGTAGGGCTGACAGGGGATGGGCATTGCGGTGCCCTTTCCGGCGGTGCTATGGCGATAAGCTACCTTTATGGCAGGAAAAAGGAAGACTTTCCCAAGATGATGAAACTAATCAAGGGTAATATGCTGTCAAAGAAGCTGCATGACCAATTTGTTGAAAAATATGGTACCTGCCGATGTACTGACATCCAGACGAAGTTGGTAGGTAGATTCTACAATCTCTACGACCCAGCCGAAATGGAGGCAGCCATGAAGGCTGGTATGATGGACAAATGCTCAACGCTTGTAGGGGAAGTTGCCAGGATGGCGACTCAAATCATCCTGGAGGAGAAAGAAAGAGAATCCTTGAAGGAAAAGGAAAGTAAGCCCCAGTCTTGAGGCTGCTGGAGGCTGGAGAGGCACATAAGGTGTTCTCGGTCTTTGCGAGTGTGGTGTGCTAAGTGCGGAATTGTGTAACGCTCATGCTGAGAGCGATGGGAGATGAGTACCGCTTCATTGTGGTCACAGGCAATCAAACGCCGGATCAGATATGGACACGCTGGTTTTGACCAGGCTGAAATGGAAGGAAGAACATCATGGCTAAAGTCAACACAGTGCTAGGCCAGATTTCCTAGGCATCTGCGGGCCATTACAGACAGCTAGCTGAAACAGCAGCGCAAAGTTTCGGGTAGCACAAACAGAAAAGACAGGACAACGCCAGCCTCCTACAGGTTCTTCCTCCGTTTGGGTATTAGAAAGCCGGTATTCCTTTTGTACTCCAAATATGGCTCGCCGTAGCGGATAGCGAGGTCTCTCTCCTCTGCCCAGCAGAATATGTAGAAGATTGGCAGCCAGATGAATGAGAATATCGCCAGGAACGGGGAGTTCAAGATGAATGCAATCACCCACCACAGGGTAACCTCGCCGGTTGCCTGTGGGTGTCTGACCTTCTCATAGATGCCCCCGTAGAGCGCGTGTTCCTTTTTCGGCCCAATACTTTCTTTGCCTGCGTCCCTTAAACCTATGCCCATTAGGTAGCCGCCAGGAAGTGCGATGGCAATGGCTATGATGATTGAGACCCACCAGGCCCACGGGAAGGTCTGGGGAAGTGAAACTGGCAGAGGATAGAAGAAATAGACTATGTAATCGGCGACGGCAACTATCTCGAAAGCCGAGGCTATCAGTCTGTAGTGCATACATTTGGCGTAGGCAGCCTCGCCCATCTTCTTTTCTAGTGCAGCAGGACTTACACTCTTCACATAGAAGTAGAGGAAGAGGAGGGCCGAGACGATAAGGACGACGAAGTTGATCCACGCTATCATGGCTATTGACTGCAGCAGGGCCAGTATAGGTTTGTCACAGCTACCTGTCAAGCTACCGTATTTGCGCAGAATTGCCGTCTTGCCCTGCAAGCCAGGAAATACACTCAATACAATTATGTGCCCACGCTAAGCGAAGTGGAATACCCACCAACTTCCTTTTGGAGGAAGGTTGGGGTTAATGCAGCCGGTACAGATTCCTGTTACGATAGAAAGACCATTATGCCACCCCAAGGCAGCGAATTGTGGATATCTAGCGTAGACACGACAACCCGAGGAATTATGAGCGGAGTTTCCGGAATCCATGAAGAGGGGAGATTACTGGTTTTCCGACACTACAAAAAAGGTACGGTCAGGATTTCAGCATTCTGCTCTAGATGCTGCAATACAGACTTCCATTATCGCAGACGCCGCAACGTCCAGGGATTACTATTGAACGGAGACGTCAGGTTACTCTCTGGATTGCATCACGACTGAAGCAACCGAGAGCGCGAACACCCCAACCGCAAGAAGCACCACGTGAAGTTCGATGCTTGCAATTTCCAGGGCAATCAACGCTATGCTTGCCGTGGCCATAGCGACAGCCACAGCCCTAAGCGCCAGTGCCACAATCGGTTTTGCCTTGTTCATAGCCTTACCTCCGCTGTAGTTAGTCCATAAGGGGCAACTCAGACCTCGTTCATATTATAGCTACAACCGCCTGCCTTACCTGCCAAGCTGTTGTAGCCCTGATTATACACCCAGGGTGAGCCAATAGGAATACCTGCAGAATGCCGCTATGTCTTTTGTTCAAGAGTATTGGTGGGGGCGGTGCTCCCGGGCGTTTCTTCAGGAGGGACGCTGTTGACAAAAGGTGCTAGAATGTGGAGTCAAATATCAAAAAACCAAGCAGGAGGACACAAAAATGTTGGAAATTGAGGGACTTAGTAAAGATACTGTTTACACTGTCATGCGAGAGCTGTTATATAGCTTTAACTATATGTGGCTTCAGTTCGAAGAGTGGATAAAAGCGAGGTATCCTGGAGACTTTGAGAGTGAAGAGTTGCGCAGGATTCACCAGGAGTTTGGTTCATATCAAGCTCAAAGACTATGTAAAGCTTTGAATATTTCGGGAGCAGGAGTTGACGCCATGATTGAGCTTGTAAAGCATTCTCACTGGGCTGTCTTCGAGAATATTGAAGTGGAAAAGCTAACCGAACAGAGCTTTAGAATGCGTACAATTGAATGTTCGTCCCAGCGGGCAGCGAAAAGATGGGGGCTGGAGTACTATGATTGCGCGCTTTCAGCCTCCCTGTGTCGCAACGGGTTCTTTAAGGAAGCCAACCATAAGGCGAAGATTCAACGGGCTTTTACACCACCTGAAACTAGGCCAGAAGGCACTCCTGAAAATGTCTCCTGCGAGTGGCTGATTTCAATAGAAGCCTAAGGAATCTTGCAAGTAACAGCAAAACAAACTGAAACGACATGGGTTTGGGCATATTGCAAGCATGCCATCGTTAAAGCAAAACCACATTGAGGGGGTGGAAGAGCATAAGCATATAGGGGCTTAGCCCTTCGAAGAACTCAAGCAGACCTATTCTCAGTCAGCCTCTTACCCAGTTCAAATGCGTCCGATAATGCGGTTGGGTGCTCCTCGATCTCTCCCCTCTTGTCGACCCCCGTGACCAGCAGTTCATCAACATACTCGACGCCAATGGCTTCAAAGAAGTATTTCACTGTCAAAATCGCGCCATCAAACAACTTCTTGCCTCTGGTCGCCCCAACAGCGATAAATACTCCCTTTCTATCGGAACCGGGAAGGTCCTGCTTGAGGATGTATTTTCTGGCCCATAGGGCCTGACAACGATCGATGAGTGCCTTGAGTTGAGCAGTAAGCCCATAAAAGAATATCGGCGAGGCAACTATTACAGCGTCGGCATGGAGGAGCTTCGGATAGATACCATCCATGTCATCCCTTATGGCGCAATCCCCGTCCCTAAGGCAGCCATAATACTCCCGGCAGGGAGATACCTTGAGCTTATCCACTATGATCTTCTCGACCTGTGCCCCATGATTCCGAGCTCCCTTCAGCGCCTCATCAAGTAATAGGTCCGTGTTGCCCCTTATTCTCGGGCTTCCCATGATTCCCAGGACTTTCATTTGCGCCTCCAGATAGACAATTCAAGTATAGCACACTATCGGAATGCTAGATTGACACCGCAAGCCCCTAAACGGGCTCCACAACTACAGTCTCCAACTAGTCCTGGATTTTGGGAGTTCTACATAACGTCCACCAGCGCTCAGACGGCTGGCCGTTGGCCGCAGGCAGTCGACACTCGGCAGCTGATGTGCTACAATAAGGCCAGCGAATCAAGTTAGGGAAGGAGCGAGAAATCTCGCAAGGAGGTGAACAGGTGATCTGATGCCGAGAAGGATGACACGTAACGTGGGGGTTGTCTATCTTCTATTTTCCCTGCAGATGGATAATAGCTCGGTCATGCCATCCACTCGGTCTGGATAGCCTGATTCACTAGTGCCCTTCTCTCATGATTGCTTTCGAACCCCGCCGGGGCCACCCCTTTTCCCCGCTTTACCGCTTATCTCTTTTGGTCACACTTCATCCCCGCATTTTAATACCGTCGGCGGCAAGAGCCTCTAGTGTTGTTGTTTGTCAGATAAGGGACGTTAAGGAACTATGATAGCTATAAGCAACCGGGTCGACATCGAGATCGATAGGCAGCGGGTACTGCTCAGTATTGGGTACCGTACCAATCGCAAGCCATCGGTTCGTGTCGGCTCTGTAGTTGATGAGCATATAGAGACTGCTCACCAGCTTATGGAACCAGCATATTCATATATCATCAAGGACATCGAGGCAGTCCGGCGCTCCTGCGTTTTTCTTGATGGTTCGATCGTGTTTGAAAGCGAGGTCATGGCCCGGCTGATGGAGCAATGCAAAATGGTCACGGTGTTCCTGGTGACAATAGGCAGTCGGCTGGAGAAAATGGTTCTGCGACTGGGTGAGGACGGGCTTGTCCTTGAGTCGGCTGTGCTGGATGCAATAGGCTCTGTTGCTACTGAGATGGTGGCTGAGTTTGTGCATGGCAGGGTAGAGGAAGTGGCTCATGCTCAGGAACTTTGCGTCAGCCGACGCTTCAGTCCCGGGTACTGTGACTGGGCCATAAGGCAACAGAAAATGATCTTCCGAGCTATGAACGGCAATTCGATGGGGATTCGCTTGACCAAGGAATGTCTTATGCTCCCCCGCAAGTCGATATCGGGCATTATCGGTATTGGCCCCCGCCAGATGAAGAACTACAACCCATGCAAGACCTGCAACAAACCTGATTGCCTGGGGAGGAGATAGAACACAAGGACATGATTCGGAAAGGACTGCCTGGGGGTAGCTTCAAGCCACTCACCGAAGAGTCTGTTCGCAAGGTGCACCAGAACGTCATGCGGATAATCGAGGAAGTGGGCTTTGAGGTAAACTCGGAGACGGCGCTGGAACTCTTTGAGGGAAGTGGGGCTCGAGTGGATCGGGAAAGGCGCCGGGTGTGCCTGCCCCAGAGCAGAGTTATGGAACTCATCGACATCGCGCCGTCCGAAATCAGGCTCTGCGGACAGGACGAGAAGCATGATATTCTCCTCGGCGGCCAGCGCGTGTACGCGGGAACTGGAGGAACCGCCCTTTATGTGTATCACCCGGACACGGGCGAGAAGAAGCCAGCCACTCTGGAAGACCTGAAGCGCATCGCCAGACTGGTTGACGGGCTGGATAACATCCACTTTTTCCTGTTGCCTACCTATCCCAATGAGCTGGCCCCAGGGCGAGTGGACATAAACCGCTTCTTTGCCGGGCTGGACAACACGACCAAGCATGTCATGGGAGGCGTTTATACCATCGATGGGGTGAAGCAGGTGATACGGATGGCAGAAACCGTCGCAGGCTCTGCCGAAAGACTTCGCCAGCGGCCCCTCATCTCCATGATAGCCTGTAGCATAAGCCCCCTGAAGATGGACGGGACTTATGGTGACCTGCTGGTGCCCATCGCCAAGAGCGGCATACCCGTGGCATGTCCTGCCGAGCCGTTGTGCGGGGCTACCTCGCCGGTGACGCTTGCCGGAAATCTGACAATTCAGACCGTGGACTCCCTGATGGGCGTAATGCTTGCACAGATCATAAATCCGGGGGCGCCCGTTATCCTTGGCTCCGTCGCCACCAATACCGACCTCACTGACCTCAAGTACCTCGCTGGCTCCGTTGAGATGGGGCTGCTTAACGCGGCTGGTGCCCAGATGGCCCAGTTTTACAAGCTCCCCTTCTATGCCACCGGCGGTATGACTGACTCCAAGGTGCTGGATGCCCAGAGTGGCTATGAGTCTGCCATAACCGGCCTTCTCTGCGCCTTAGCTGGTGCGAATTTCATCCATGACGCTGCCGGACTTATGGAATTCGCCATGACAGTGTGCTATGAGAAGTATGTCATAGACAATGACATACTGGGAATGGTGATGAGGGCAGTTGAGGGTATAAAGGTAAACGATGACACCCTGGCCTTTGACCTCATTAAACAGGTGGGGCCTGGGGGCAACTTCGTCGCTGCCAAGCACACCAGGCGCTTCATGCGCAGCGAGCACTACCAGCCCTCACTGAGCGACAGGGATAGTAGAGATGAATGGGAAGCCAAGGGAGGAAAGACCACGTGGGAAAGAGCGTCGCAAAGGGTGGAGGAGATTATAGCCAATCACGACTACAGCCTGCCTGCCCCGGTAAGACAACAAGTGCTATCGGAGATAACAGGCATCGTGGGGTGAAATATGTTGGTAATCGGAGAGAACATCAACGCATCAAATCGGTCCGTTGCCGAAGCCGTAGCCAGCAGGGACAGGGAATTCCTGGAGGGGCTGGCCAAAGCTCAGGCCGAAGCTGGAGCTGATTTCATCGATGTGAATGCTGGTGCTGGGCAGGATGCCCGCGAGCATGGAAGCGAAAGCATGGAGTGGCTGGTGGAGTTGGTTCAAGCAGCTACGGATAGGCCGCTTGCCATTGATAGCGACGTCCCAGGCGTTATAGAGGCTGCGCTGAGCAGATACCGGGGCGAAAGGCTGATAATCAACTCTGTCACTGCTGAGCCAGAAAGGCTGGCAACCATCGGCGCTCTGGCAGCAGAGCGTAAGGCGTGGCTGGTAGCACTGGCCATGGGAGCTGGGGGCATACCCGACACCGTTGAAAAGCGGCTAGCCGCTTGTGAGCTCATAATGGACCACCTGACCCGGTTGGGCATGGCGGCGGAGCAGATATTCTTTGATCCTCTGGTGCTGCCCATTGCCGTGGACTCTAGCCAGGGATTGATCACACTAAAGACCATTGAGCAGATTAAATCGCGCTATCCGGGTGCCAGGACAGTGATGGGGCTGAGCAATGTTTCCTACGGCTTACCCAATAGAAAGCTGGTGAACCGAGGCTTTCTGTTGATGGCAGCTTATGCCGGCCTCGATGCCGCAATCCTTGACCCTCTGGACGCTAAGACAATGAGCTTGGTGAAGGTGGCTGACATGCTCGCAGGGAACGATCCTTTCTGCAAAGGGTACATCAGAGCGCATAGGAAAGGCAGCATAGTGGACTAGGAGGCATCCAGTTTGACAAGGCGCACAGACCACTAAAGTTGGAGACTGAGAATGGCGGAAGACACGCTTAAGCTAATTCAAGAAAATGTCGTCCAGGGGAGAGTAACCCAGGAAGACGAGGGCCTCGACGAAGGGATGGTTGGCCAGCCGGGAGTCAGTGAGCTTGTTGAGACAGCCCTCGCCCAGGGGATAAGTGTCCGAGACATAATCAACAAGGGACTCACTGCAGGCATGGAGATCGTGGGGCAGAAATTTGATGCCAAGGAGTACTTCATTCCAGATATGCTGGCCTCGGCTGAAGCTGTGGGGGCGGCTATGGAGGTGCTGGAGCCTCACATGGCCGAAAGTGGCATCAAACCGAAGGGCAAGATAGTTGTGGCCACGGTAAAAGGAGACCTGCACGACATTGGTAAGAACATAGTGTCGATATTGCTCCGGGGGGCAGGCTACACGGTCAAGGACATAGGAAATGACGTCGAGCCTCAGGCTATTGTGGATGCAGTGAGAGATGAGAAGCCTCAATTCCTGGGGCTATCGGCGCTGCTCATCAGCACTATGATACACATGAGGGACACCATCTATGCTCTTACGGCGAGCGGACTCAGGGACCAGGTGAAGATTATCGTCGGGGGAGCTCCCGTCTCGGAGGAGTTCGCTAAAAGCATAGGCGCTGACGGCTACGGCGCGGACGGGTTTGATGCAGTACGGGTAGTGGAATCTCTATTCGCTGCTGAAGACAAGTAAGGTGTGAACATGCCAGAGGCAAGTGCTTGCAGTTGGGTTGCCCAGCGACCAACCAACGAGGAGGAATAAAGTGGCCAGAGAAGGCGTTTTAGTTCATGTACCTTATGAAAGGATGACGAACGAGCAAGTCCTGCAGATTCACCAGGCTTCGATGCAGATTCTGAATGACCTGGGCCTGTTGTCTTTTAATCGCCAGGCTGCAGAGATGTTTCAGAGTAACGGGGCAGAAGTCACGTCGGTTTCCTCGGGGGACCACCCCAGCTGGCATGTGAAGATACCTGAGAACCTTGTTCAACGTGCTCTGGACAGCGCGCCCAAAACGGTGAAACTAGGTGCCAGAAACAAGGATAATAGCCTGATAATGAAAGGTGAAGAGCCAAGAGTATTCTTTGTTTCCGGCTCCGAGACCAATATCTGGCTTGATGTTGATTTCCAAACATATGTTAAGAAATCTGACCCTAATACCGAGGTGACGGTGCCGGAATTTCATCCACGGCGTGGTACTGTTTTGGACCTTTGCCACGCAGCGCATGTGTGTGAGCATCTGGAGACCCTAGATGCCTTCATCCGCCCTGTAAATATCCAGGACCAGGACATTACAGGAGATAACAAAGATGTTAACAAGTTCTTCGCTTCCCTAAATAACACCACCAAGCACTTTATGGCAGGGCTAACCAGCTTGAACCAACTGGATAACGTGGTACACATGGCAGAATTAATAGTTGGGGGGAAAGAGGAACTCAAGAAAAACCCCATTATTTCTTTTATCACCTGTCTAGTTAAGAGCCCTCTGCAGTTTGTCGAGGATACCACTGATACGTTAATGGAGATTTGTAGGAGAGGGCTCCCAGTAGTAGTTTCCTCCGCACCTCAGGGTGGAAGCACTGCTCCTATCACGGAAGATGGCATTATGGCCCAAATAAACGCTGAAGTCCTAGCAGGAATAACATTAAGCCAGTTAGTGAATAAGGGGACACCGGTGATTTATGGAAGTGTACCGGTGAGAGCTCGGCTTGATAATCTCAATGATTCCTATGGCGCCCCTGAAACCAGCCAATACAATATTGACTGCGTTCAAATGGCCCGATTCTACAAGTTGCCTTGTTACGCTACCTCAGGTGTCTGCGATACAAAAACACCGGGGATACAGACCTCAATAGAAAGGTTGTTCTCAGACATATTAGTCACTTTGAGTGGGCCGCAATATTTGCATTGTGCCTACGGCCTCCTTGATGGGAATTCTATCTTCTGTCTCCTCCAGGCTGTTCTGGACGATGCACACTTTCAGATGATCAAGTTCTTTCTGAGACCACCACGAATCAGCCAGGCGGAGATTGATGACAGCCTCAAACAGATAAGAGAGGTGGTGGCGACGCCACAGAAGCTATACATTCGCTATATCCGCCCCCTGATGCGTAGCGGGAAACTGTCGATGCCTTATCCCTTTGAGGGAGATGGAGAAACGGATAATGTACTGGCATTGGCCTACCAGAGGATGAACCAGCTTCTTTCGCAGCCTGTAGAACATATAGATGCAGCTACCACCAGTCGGGTGTTTGAAGAAATCCCTGGCATATTGCCCAGGCTAAACATATATAAATAGAGGAGGAACCAATGAGCGAAGACACAATTGCCTTGCTTAAAGAAAATGTCATCCAAGGAAGAAAGACCAAGGATGATGAAGGTATAGAAGAGGATATGGTCGGGACGCCTGCGGTGGTGGAGCTAACACAGGAGGCATTGGACAAGAAGATCCCTCTGGAGACAATCATCAACCAGGGCTTGACTGCAGGAATGCAGGTTGTCGGAGACAAATACGACAAGAAGGAGTACTTCATCCCCGATATGTTAGCCTCTGCCGAAGCAGTAGGTGCCGCTATGGACATTTTAAAGCCACGCCTTGAAGCTTCCGATATCGAAACAAAAGGAAAATTCGTTATAGCCACGGTAAAAGGAGATATCCATGATATTGGCAAGAATATCGTTGCTATTTTGCTCAAAGGAGCAGGCTATGATGTAGACGACCTCGGTACAGATGTGCCCACGGATAAGATTGTGGATATTATCGAAAAAGGCAAACCTGATTTCTTGGGGCTTTCCGCTCTCCTGACTACTACGATGTTAGCTATGGGAGAAGTCATCAAAGCACTGGAGAAGGCTGGCCTTAGAGATAAGGTCAAAGTTTTGATTGGGGGAGCAGCAGTCTCCGACGAGTATGCCAAGGAAATAGGAGCAGATTCCTATTGCGTGGATGGTTTCGATGCTATCAAGGTACTCGACGCTTTTCAAGAAGCGAAGGCGTAGCCTGGTCGCAGTAGTGTTGCAGAAAGCAGAACAATCGCTGATAGATGAGGATTCTGAGTGCTCCACGACTCGGAGCCGGTTACTGACAATCAGGTGGGATAAATACATTATTGGTGATAAGAGCAAAGAGGGTCAGGATGGCTCCTCGTAAATTGAAGTGGGAAATGCCGGGATAGAGGAGAATCTGTAAGAAGGGGGACTAATGGCAGCCATAGCTGGAATCGTATCCACAAACAGGGAGAAGCTCAAGCAGGCTACGGCCCAAGTAGAGAAGATGATCGAACTAATGCGTCATCGAGGGCCAGACAACACCATCATTCGCACACTACCGGACGGTACGGCAGTGCTTGGCGCAGCAGAAGTGAACCTAACGCCTGCGAGGACTCAGTGCGCTGCAGTGGCTACTGCTCCTTATATTGTCTTCGACGGAGAGCTATTCAATGAGAGAGCCGAGGGGCAAACCGATATAGAGCTCTTCGAGGAGTATTACCTGAAGCACGGAAAAAGCTGCTTTTCGTATCTGGACGGGAGCTATTGCTGTGCTATTGTGGATGGCGATGAAGCGATTATGGCCCGCGATCCCGTTGGGGCCAGGCCGCTATTCTATGGAACGGAGGATGGGCTCTTCTGCTTCAGCACCGAGATGAAAGGGTTAGTAGGCCACATTCGTTTTGATGTACACGAGCTTGTGCCCGGTCACATATACAGCACAAAGGAAGGTTTTAGGTCATTTGACCCCTATGTGCCTGAAACGCCTGAACCTGAAGGTCTTGAGCACGCAACGGGTGTACTAAGGGAACTCGTGATAGAGGCGGTGAAGAAAAGGATGAAAGGCCTAAACGCAGTGTCGTTGAGCGGAGGTCTGGATAGCTCTATTGCGGCGGTTATCGCTAAGGAATTCAATCCAGACCTGCGTCTCTTTACCGGTACCATTGAAAGCGCTGAAGCCCCGGATCTTGGGAATGCCAAACTAATGGCTGACTTCTTGGGACTTGAACATCACATCTATAGGATTACCGAGTCGGATATATCCGATTTCATTCCTCAGGCGGTCTGGTATCTGGAGAGCTTTGATGAGGATTGCATATCCGGCCTGATAGCCAACTACTACATCTCGAGAATGGTAAAGTCATATAGCGATAGCATAATGGTAGGTGAAGGGGCTGACGAGCTGTTCGGCGGGTATCGTATGGTCTTGAAAAGTCCAAAAGTGACCAGCGATGAGCATAGAGAGGAGCTTGCCAAGAGACTGCTGGACATAGCGTACAATACCGCGCTTAGACGACTGGATAGAGCGTGGATGGCTAATGCCGTGGTGTACCAAACCCCGTTCTTGGATCCGAAGGTATTGGCCTTTAGCCGTAAGATCCCCATGGAATGGAAGATCCACGGCGAGAAACAAACAGAAAAGTACATCCTGAGAGAGGCCTTCAAGGACATGCTGCCCGAGCGCATCTATAACCGGGAAAAACTCAGGTTCGCCATGGGAGTAGGCATCGATGATGTCATGGACGGGATAGTCTCCAAGGTAGTTGATCCTGGGCGAATAGCTGAACTGCCTAAATCATACTATGGTATGCCGTTCGCAACGTTTAAGGAAATCTATTACTACGAGGAGTTTCTACGGCGATTTCCATCCGCCTATGAGAAGCAGACGGTTCGGTGGGATCCCTTTAAGTAGTACAAATGTAATTAGGCAACACTTGTCAGAAAGCTGTGTACATGGGGCAATTGCCAATTTCCTGGGTGGCAGAGCATAACAGGATAGAAGGTAACCCATGGCTGGCGTCTGTTGACAAGCCATATTACTATCGGATTTTCAAGAGGACATTCCCCGGACCCACTTTCGACGGGTTGGTAGGCAGGTGGGATCCGGCTAGGCCAGATTTCTTCCGCCGCCAGGCGAGCGAGCTCATAATCTGAATCCGTGCGCATGAGATGGACTATCTTGGGTTCTGCGGGGTGCATGGTCATCCCCAAACCGCTTTGCCGATGCCGGGTCTGCCAGGAAGCCAGGAAGAAAGGCGCTCCTTATGCCAGGGCAGGACCGGCTGCTTTTCTTCATGATATCAACCTGTTGATTGACACACCGGCGGAGATTGTGAGCCTGTTGAATCGCTCGCCAATCCGCCGTGTCGATTATCTGACCTTCACTCACTTGGACCCTGATCACGTGGAGGGCTTCCGGGTGGTGGAACAGCTTGCGCTGGATTTCCGCTCCTGGCGTGCCTATCCAAGAAAACAAATTTGTTTGCTGCTCCCCGAACAGCTGAGCGTGAGCGTGAGTAAGATCCGGTCTCAGTACGGTCCTGTGATGGATTTCTATCAGGAAAGCGGTTTTGTACGGCTCACGGTTTTTCAGGACAAGGTACAGATTGGAGACGTTGACATCACGGCTATCCCTGTTGACCGAGGCTCCCAGTTCACCTTCATTTACGTCTTTGAAAAGTCGGGGCGCAAGGTCGTCTATGCTCCCTGCGACATCAAGCCCTTCCCAGAGCATCGGAATGAGGTTCAACAAGCCGACCTTTTAATTATCCAGCCGGGGATATTTGAGGGAGGGTTGAAACATAGTTTCAAGTACCCGGCTAACCATATCTCCAGAACGACCTTGTACACATATGAGCAAACCCTGGATCTGGCTGCACGTCTCGGGGCCAAGAGGGTTGTCTTTGTTCATCTGGAGGAGTACTGGAACCGGAGCTATGACGATTATCGTGCTCTGGAGTCGAAAAACCAGAGGATTCGCTTTGCCTATGATGGTATGCAGTTAACCGTGTGAAACGTGTTCGACGCCACCAAGATGGGACACATGGTGAAACAGGCGTAGTAAACAATGTTGGCCCTTACTCTCGCTCCGCGAAAACAGTGGAGCATCGTGTGACGAAAGGAGCGAGCTTTAGCGTCCGGAAGTCAGCGCAGGCAATGGCGATGGATGAAAAAGCGAAGATCGACGGCTTGCAAATGGAGCCCAGAATCTTGGACAAGGAGAGGAACCTGGCAGGATGCCGTGGGCTGCTTTCGGGCTTCCCAGCAAGGTTGACAGCTAGGTGCCCTAGGGGTATCATCAGTGCCGAGGTGGCCAGGGAAGAGGTTGTCTCATTGGGACTCGGAACGGGTGTCACGAGTGAAACACATGTAGTCCCTCACATCAGGAGGAGTTAGTATGCGCCAACTACGAATTGGTATGGCCCAGATCAACGCTACCGTAGGTGATTTTGACGGTAACACGCAGAAGATTTTGGAAGCTGTTGCCGAAGCCAAGGTGCTGGGTGTCGACCTTCTCACCTTCCCTGAGCTTGCTATCTGCGGCTATCCGCCAGAGGACCTCCTGTTCAAGCCACATTTCATTGAGGAGAACCGGCGGTGTCTCGACAAGGTGATAGCCGCTTCATCCGGGCTTGCCATTGTAGTTGGCTTTGTTGATGCCGAAGATGATATCTATAACGCTGCTGCCGTGATCCATGATGGCAAGCTTGCTGGTGTCTATCACAAGATATATCTGCCCAACTACGGTGTTTGTGATGAGGATCGCTACTTCCGTGAGGGCAGTGAGTGTCCTGTTTATGTTATCTGTGGCGTTGGAGTCGGCATCACCATTTGCGAGGACATCTGGTACCAGGCTGGGCCAGCTACTGCACAAGCCTACTCGGGAGCGGAGGTGCTAGTTAACATAAGTGCTTCGCCATATCACGTCGGCAGGCCGTATCACCGTGGTAGGAGGTACTTGAGAGAGAGCATGATCGAGAGTCGTGCCGCGGACAATGTCGCTATCGTCGTTTACAATAATCTGGTGGGTGGGCAAGACCAGTTGGTTTTTGATGGCAACAGCATAGTGGTAGATGAAAAGGGCTTGCTGCTTGCCGAAGGCAAGCAATTCGAAGAAGACCTAGTCATAGTTGATCTTGATGTCGAGGCGGTCTTTCGGGCACGCCTCCAAGACCCCAGGTGGAGAAAGGCGACGCTGCTGCTGAAGGAGCAACAGTGGCGCGCGGCCAGAATACTAGTATCTGAAGAGCCTGCGGCCGGTATGAAACCAGCGCTTAAGCCGAGGAAACTTCGTCGGCACAGTCTTCTGCAAGAGATCTACGGCGCGCTGATGCTGGGCACACGCGACTATGTACGCAAGAACGGCTTTGACAAGGTGGTGATAGGGCTTTCCGGCGGAATTGACTCCAGTTTAGTGGCAACGATTGCCACCGATGCGCTTGGGCCATCAAGCGTGGTTGGAGTGACTATGCCTTCCAGGTACTCTTCTCCTGCCAGTACGTCAGATGCCGCCTTGTTATCCCAGAGTCTGGGCATCGAACTGATGACTATTCCTATTGATAAGATTTTCCAAACCTATTTGGAAGAGCTAGCCGCGCCTTTTGAAGGAACTGAGGAGAATGTGGCTGAGGAGAACATTCAAGCTCGTATCAGAGGTGCCATACTCATGGCGTTATCAAACAAGTTCGGCTGGCTGGTTCTAACTACGGGGAACAAGAGTAGATTGGCCACCGGCTACAGCACATCATGTGGTGACATGGCGGGCGGCTTTGCAGTGATAAAGGATGTGTACAAAATTATGGTCTACAAGCTCGCCAGGTATCGGAACTCGCTAGCCAGGTATGAGCTAATACCGTCTGCTGTCATAGGCAAGTCGCCTTCGGCCGAATTAAGGGCCCACCAGTGGGATACTGACACCCTGCCCCCATATGACGTGCTCGACCGTGTCCTAACAGCCTACGTTGAGGAGGATAGGAGCATAGACCAGATTATTGCCATGGGAATCGATGAAGACGTGGTAAGGCGCGCCGCTCAGTTGGTTGACACCAGCGAGTATAAGCGTCGCCAGGCGCCACCTGGGGTCAAGATAACTCCTCGAGCTTTCGGTCGGGACAGGCGCTTGCCCATCACAAATAGATTCAAGGAGTGGTAAAGATGTCGGAGAGTGCACCTTGACCAAAGGTTGGACACTGGCGGTTCTGAATAGACTTTCTCTTCTGCCCCTTTCAAGAGCGGTGAGACCTATTTGCAGTGTTTTTGAGGGTGTTCGCTGAGATATTGTAACCCTACAGCATTGAACCTCTGGCTGAGTTTTCCGTCTAGCTTCCTGTCACCAATTCGCTTCATTCTTATGGCACTCAGTCTCCAGAACAACATTCTCAGAAGCGTTTGAAATATGATGGAGGCAATGGCAATGGATGACAAAGTGAAGATTGCCGGCTTGCAAATGGAGCCCAAAATCCTGGAGAGGGAGAGGAACCTGGCGAGATGCCTTGAACTAATAGAGCTTACTGCCAAAGAGGGGGCTAGGCTCATTGTCCTTCCCGAATGTGCCTTGACGGGGTATTGTTTTTCCAGCCTCGAGGAGGCGCTTCCTGTTGCTGAACCGATTCTCGGCCCCAGCACAGAAGAAATCACCGACGCCTGTCGGGAGCTGAATGTCTATGTCGTCGTTGGTCTCCTCGAGAGAGATGGAGACAGGTGTTACAACTCGGCAGTGCTGATTGGTCCCCAAGGTCTGGTGGGGAAGCATCGCAAGATTCACCTTCCTTATCTCGGGGTTGACCGTTTCCTGGACCGTGGTGACCTGCCTCCAACCGTCTACGACACCGAGGTGGGCAAGATCGGGCTAGGTATCTGCTACGATCTCATGTTTGCTGAACATTCTCGGGTTCTAGCGCTGCAAGGGGCTGACGTGCTAGTTTTCCCCGCCAATTGGCCTGAGACTGGTAAAGTCTACCCTGACTATATCGTCCCCACGAGAGCCATTGAGAACCGCGTTTTTTGTGTTGCAGTGAACCGCGTTGGCAAGGAGCGAGGAACCAGGTTCTTCGGTGGCAGCACCATCGCTCATTGGTTTGGTCGTTCTCTGGCAAAAGGCAAGCGTAATCAGGAGGATATCCTTTACGCGGAGGTCGAACCCGCGGAAGCCCGACGAAAGCGTTTTGTAATTGTCCCGGGGCAGCATGAAGTCGATTTTATCAACGACCGGAAGCCTGAGTTCTATAGCCTTGTATGTCAGGCGTCGTCAATTACCTCATTGTAGAATGGAAGCATCAGGGAGGTTAGAATGTCGACTCAACAAGTGATATTCGACAAGAAGGAGCAATTAGAGAAAACACAGGGTTGGGTCTTGCCAGGAGAGACACTTTATGCAGTTTACGATTGCAAGGGGGCCGGCACTGGTTTTATCGGCATCACTGACCGGCGGATCATATTCTATGACAAGCAGTTCATGCGCAAGAAGAAGGCTATGGTCACCGTGCCCCACAGCCAAATCGCTGCTATTAGCAGTGAAGATAAGAGCGGACTGCTTACAGGGCGAGGCTTCTTTTCCAGCAGCACAATTGGTATCCACACTACAGGTAATGCCTATTACGAGTTCGAGTTTCGCGGTGCTGACAAGGCGCATGAAGCCTACCGCTTCATCATCCCATACTTAAAGTGAAATGTCTGGTATCTTGGCCAAGTTTCCGTATCTTTCTGGCCATCCATCCGTGTACGTACCGGCGAATTGAGGAATATGAAGTAGCCCCCCAAGGACAAGCTCCCAGGAAACTCCAAAGCTTTCTATCAATGGCCGACGATTGTCACACTGCTACTCAGTAACAGCTTCCCCACGGGTCTCTGGAATCTGGAACGGTTTGAAATGTTGTGCCGTTCTCCTCACTCTTTTCGCCGAATGTTCATTAGAGCCCAGTCGGCTGCGTGGCGTACGTCAGCATCCGTGTCCTTGTTGGTTACCTCGATAAGGGCGGGCACGGCAGCCTCGGCGTCAGGACCGATTTTGCGCAAGGCGTCAACAGCTGCTTTGCGCACTTCGCAGTGCTCGTCCTTAAGCGCTACGCTGAGGTCGGGCACAGCCGCCCTGGCATCAGGCCCAACGTCACCCAGGGACGAGGCGGCTGCTCGGCGCACGTCCTCGTCACTCTCCTTGAACACCTTGATGAGATCGGAGACGAGACCATCACCAAACTTGGCTAAGTCCTTGGCGTATTTTCTGTACGAGCGCCCGAACTTCACCCGGTCGATATAGTTCTCCATCTCCTTTTTTCCCATTGTCAGGTACTCCCTTCGTCCACTGCCCGCTGGAAGTAATGTGTTTCCCTGCTCGGTCGCCTAGTCAAACAATATTCTAGCGCAGCCCATCTCAGCCGTCAGTGTTCAAGGAGACAAGCTGTTCTGCGATAACTTAAAATGCTATGCCATCCGTTACACAAAGGAGACGACGAAGTAGAGTTCACGAATGTTGATACAAGATTCCTCGGAGGCGAATCTAAAGGGTGAGCGGCTAGTGGGGCAATGTGCTACAGGGCATTGATGGCTGGGGCAGGCGAGAGTAGGATTGCAGCAAGCTATAGTCTGGCTAGGCGAACTCGGAGAGGCTGGCGCTGCAAATATCGAAGTCGGAGACAGCGTGCGTCCTAACTGCAAACGCATGCCGCGGAGGAGAGTTTCGGCTTGTTGACTTCGCTTCTGAGCACCACTCGAGTTGTCAGCACCAGTGCTGTTTTGCCCAATCATTGGGTTTGCCAAGGCAATCTACTGCTAGTTTCCCTTCAAAAGGCTTTGGTGCTTCATCCACCCTCACCCGGATATGCATGAAATACTTCCCCTCTACCATCCCTTTAACTCTGAGTGCGGCATAATGGTATGAGCCCTTGGGACATCTTAGCTGACGTGCATATTCTCGGTGAAAATCTCCGTTCCAGTCAATGTACTCGTCGTTAGCGTACGCTTGAAAAACCTGCTTTGTGAAAGCATGCTCCGTACCTACTATCTCGGGCTTGCTTTGATAGTTGCCTTCAAATCCCAACCTGTAGCCTCTCAAAGTCTGAGTTTCGGCCATTTCCCAACATATGTGCAGCACGCGTTCCAAACCAACGGGTATAGCGACATACTCGCCTAATGAGATTTCCTCTTCGTCCTTTTGTTCGAAGCCTTCAACTTCGTGTTGACACTTCGCCGGCACGAGGAAATGCAAGTCATTCACCTTGGCCTCATCGTAAACCTCACCATGCAGTTGTTTCCTCAGAAGCTCAGTCTGGGCAGACAGAGTCTCCGTTTGAGCAGCGAACTTCTCTGTTTGTTTTCTCGCATTCCTGACTGCGTACGTGAAAGCCCCGATGGCAATCGACGCTGATACAACAGCAGCAGGAGCTATTATGGCTGCCCACTCTATAGCCATTCCCACCCTCCTAAATCGGTCTGGTTAGTCTGTACCTGCCGTGATTATACATCTGGCGGAGGCGAAATGGAATGCCCATGTCTCCTGGCACCCTTTTGTGGATACAGCAAAGCAAATCTATCCGTCCAGGTGTTGGGTGCGGCGGCCGTAGAGTTCGGACTCCGTAGGATTGCTGTGGGGCGGCGAGCAGGCTTGACGGCCAAAGGCCATGAGAGTATCATCGGTGCCCGGAGCGATGAGGGATGAGAGTTGCCCCGTTGCAAGTTGAAGCACGAAATCCAGGCTAAGAGAAACACAGCCAGACATGCGAGAGAGGATTGATAAGTGACAACGTCTAGCTGGTCAGCACGCGGCCAGCGCTTCATCAAATATAGAGCTTGTCCCTCCACCACCGATCCCAGCCAGACTCCAGAGCTTGCGGACGTCACCACTATTTATGGCTAATGTCCTATCTCCGGTGAAGCCAGTTAGATGTCGTTGTTGAGTAGAATGAGTAAGAGTCAATCTCGCCGACTAGCTCACACCGGCATAGTGGTGGGCGTGGGGTGCCTGTTTACTCTGCTGGCTATCTTGATTCAACCGTTTACTGCTATCAACTGGCGGCTCTCCGACCAGTTGTTTGTGCCTGAACCAGCTTCGCCGAATATTGTCATAGTTGGCATTGACGATGCTACGCTTGAAACCTATGGTAAGTGGTCGGAGTGGCGACGCAGCCTCCACGCTCAAGCCATTGATAACTTAAGTCAGTCTGGTGCCAGGGTAATCGGACTTGACATACTTTTCGCTGATACCTCATCTGATGACCTAGTTTTGGCAAAAGCGGTGGAGGCAGCCGGGAATGTTATCCTGCCGGTGGTTGGCGTTGAGCCTTTACCCCCAACTCGGTCTGAGGTTACCTATGAGCATTTCTTGTTGCCAACGGCTACCCTGGAGCAGGCCTGCCTCAGCTTGGGCCATGCCAATGTAGTTTCCGACGGTGACGGCGTGGTGCGGCGGCTACCGCTGCTGGTCAAGGATAGTTCGGGACAGACTTATCCTGCTTTTGCCCTGGCTATGCTTCATGCCCTGTTTTCCAAGCCGCTTCCTCAGGAATACCTGTTGCAGGACAGCAAACTGCACTTGCTTGACCGTGATATTCCGGTAGACGCTTTCAGCCGGCTTCGAATAAACTTCACTGCCGCTGACAAAGGCTATGTGACTCTTTCCTATGGCGATATCATTGAGGGTAATTTCGACCCGTCAGTGGTTAAGCACAAGGTTGTTCTTGTTGGTATGACGGCTACTGCTGAACTGGATACCTGGTTTACTCCCGTATCAGTGAGTAAGATGCCCGGAGTATGGATTCATGCCAACGTGATGGATACTGTGCTCAGACAGCGGTTCTTGGTAGATACTGACTGGAGCGTCACTTTAATGGTCATGTTGCTTCTAGTGGCAATTACCGGGTTCGCTTTGCCTCGCCTCAAACTGAAGTGGGGAGGGATGTTGGTGGCGGGATTGTTTGCTGGCTACCTGGTAGCTGTTTTTCTCGCCTTTGATAGCGGCTATGTGCTGAATGTTCTTCATCCGCTGATGTTGCTGCCCGTAGCCTATGTTACCAATGTCCTCTGTGCCGTAGTCGCCGAGCAATCTGACAGGCGGCTTATCAAAGACCTCTTTGGCAGGTATGTTTCGCACCCGGTAGCAACGGAAATCCTTGAAATGGCTAATGCTGGCAAGCTTGAGCTCGGCGGCGAGCAGAGGACTGTATCGGTGCTCTTTGCCGACATCCGTGGCTTTACTCAGATGAGCGAGCAGATGTCTCCTGGAGACATCGTCGACATGCTTAACAATTACCTGTCAATCATGATAGAACGGGTTCTCGATAATGACGGCATGGTCAATAAGTTCGCCGGCGACAATATAATGGCGGTGTGGAACGCTCCGCAGTTTCAGCAGGAGCACGCCAAGTTAGCAGTCAAGGCGGCCTGGGAGGCACAGCGTGCGATTATGGATAGACAACACGATGACCCTTCGCTGCCTCGGGTGCAGTTTGGCATCGGTATCAATACCGGTGAGGCAGTAGCTGGTAATGTGGGTTCATCGGGGCGCGCTGAATACACCGTCATTGGTGATGCAGTCAACCTGGCCGCCCGTATTTGCGGTGCTACCCCTGGTGGTGAAGTCTGGATTGGAGCTGAGACCTACCGTCAGGTAAAGGACTATGTGGAGGTCGAGGAGCTGGAGCGTCAATCTTTTAAGGGCAAAGCGGAACCAGTTGCCGTTTATAGAGTGGTCGGATTGAAATCTGCCGTTTCAATGTAGAGCCGTTCTCAGTTGTTGACTCCTGTTCGGTTACTAATCGTCATCAAAGATGAATATTTCATCTACGGTGGACTCCAAAGCCTCGGCAACATTGTGAGCCAGCTTTAGCGAAGGGTTGTACTTTCCCTTTTCTAGAAAGATGATACTTTCCCGCCTGACTCCCATTATCAGCCAGTTTTTCCTGAGTCAGGCCACGCTTGGCACGGTATTCCTTTATTCTCAACGATGGTTTGAGGGCTGGAAGTGGTATAATATGTGCCTCGGTCTGCATGACCAACCACAATGGTAGGCGGTCGGAGTTAGTGCTATGCCCCCTAACACTATAATATGCGATTGGAACGGGACAGTAATAGAGTATCGGGATGAGAGGCCCATACTGAAGAGCATAGCAGTAGACGTCTTCAGAGCTTCCATCCCCTTTTGTCCTTCTAGATTGGCCGGCATCCTTAAAGCCAAAAGGGAACTGGAGGCGTTGTACAGAGAAGGACATCGTGGAACTGAGTTTGATTTCGTGAGAGAGATGTTCAGAATCTACAATGGGAGAATAATAAACGGGGTGCCAGTTTCGCTGATACACCGCTCGGTTCACAAGTATGCGAATAGGCAGCAGACCCAGGACAAACTCGAGCATAGAGTCCTGAGACCAATCAAGGAGTGTCACGGGGCTGGAAAGACCACAGGTATCTTCTCTGCGGGATACAAGTACGGCATTGAAATGATTTTGACAGTTGCCGGGCACAACAAATACTTTGATTTTTGTGAGGCTGACCACCTTAGGGAAGATGGCGGGAGGGCTATTGAATTCGGGCTGAACATCTATAAGAGAAAGCCCAGGCTGTTGCTACAGTTGCTCAGGGATAGGAACATGGATGCCAGCCGAGTGGCGTATCTTGGTGACAGTGAAGACGACGAGGGCTGCTTTGAAATCGTAGGATATCCAGTGTTAGCTTTTCTGGCTCCGGAGGAGCTAAAAGAGAGATGTGCCCGAAAGTATAAGGCCTTCGTCCCCAAGGACGAAAAGGATTTAGCGAGCTACCTCAACCACGCGTGACACATTTTGGCCGATTGTTACACAGAAATGGATGAGAGTTCAGTGACAGGATAGCCCAATTGAACATTACAACTGGATCAGTTTTGGGCGGCAGGTCAAAGCCTCTCCTCAAATTCAGCATCCACCTTGCCAGCCTGCAAGTAGCTTCTCACCAGGTTCTCATATTTTCTTCTGGCTGTGGTCTCAATGCAGCGAGATAGGTCTGGGATAAGCTCTATCTGGACCATTTCTGCCTCACGTGGTCCTTCTATTGTACCAACAGAACCAAGCCACTGAAAAACAGAAGGACATATGTCATTCCTCGAAATATGAGTTGTTTGACACGGATAAAGCTGCCCACCAGGATACCCGCGACCAATCCGGGGAGCACAAGCACGCTCATTTCCAGTGTCTCATAGTTGACATGTCCGCTCACCCAGAAACTGATAAGCAGGATTATATTCAGAATAAGCCACAGCATTGACAGCGTGGCACGGAAGCTCTCCTGCGTTCTCAATTGGCGGCTAGCATAGTAGACGACCAGAGGCCCGCCCGTGGCGAACAGTCCGTGGAAGACCCCGCCGACAACGAGCACTGGAATGCGGTAGTACCAGCGCAGCTCGCCACGAGCAGCCCCCCTGCGGAACAGAAAGACCAACTCTATAGAGGAGACCACGACGATGAAGGCGCCCAGGATCATCCTCAGCTGGGCTTCATCGGCCAGTCCCCTACCCCATATTCCGACGGGCACACCTATGCCTGTCGCCGGCAAGATATGTCGCAACAGAATCGGCCACTCGATATGACGGAACCATCGGGCCACCAGCCACAGGCTCTGCAGTAAAGCAAGGATAACCAGGACAGGGACCAGGGTTTCCACAGCCATAAGATGCACGCCCAGAGCCAGCGCAATCAGGGTGGCACCAAACCCCAAAATGGTTTCGGCGGTATGGGCAAGAAGAAGGATGCATGCTAAGAGAAGCAGGTCCATGAGCAGGTGATTTGGTCAGTGGACACGATACAGGTCGCTTAGATATTGTATGGCGAAGTCCCGAGCCATAGCGCGGTCTGGCATTGAGCCAATCATGCCATACATGGCGGCTTCCCCGGTGATGTCTTCCCCTTTGAGACTGGCGACCTCCTTCACTGCCTGGCGCAGGTCTGCCAGAAAAGGCTCGACGATTGAGGCATGTGCCGGCGATATGGTCATGTGCAGACAGGGGGGCAAATGCTGGCTATCGATATACCATCGGAACGTCTTCATCTTTTCTCCCAACGCATAGACATTGAGGACATCGCTGCCGAAAGCGAACACCGTCGCCTGAGGTTGCCCCAGGATATACAGCTCGGGGATGGCTTCAATGCCTTCGATGAAGTTCTCTGTTGTCTCCATGGTCGTCTTGGCCAGACGCATGAAACCTTCCAGGCCAAGATACTTGATGACGGCCCAACTGGCGGCGACGGGACCGCCTGGTCTTGCACCAGACACTGAGGGCGTACCGTAAACACCGCCAGGCCAGTCGGCATACACGAAGAACTGGTACTGCCGAAGTTGCGCGTTTCGATACAGTACCGTCGATGCCCCCTTGGGGATAAAACCGTACTTGTGAATGTCAGCCGACATGGAGCTTACACCGGGGATGCGGAAATCGAAAGGCGGGATAGGATAGCCGAGCTTGGAAAGAAACGGCAATATGTATCCACCTACGCATGCATCTACGTGAAGCCAGACTTCCTTTTCCGCTGTAACCTCTGCCAGTTCCTCGATGGGGTCAATCATTCCGTGGGGGTAGGAAAACGCTGACCCGACGACCATGACCGTGTTTTCGTTTATGGCGTCGCGCACAGCTTCGATGTCGGCACGCAGTGTTTTGTCTGTGGCCGTGATGACCGTCTTGAGCCCTAAGAAATGGGCTGCCTTGTTGAAGGCTGGATGGGCTGAAAGCGGCATTACCAGCTCCGGGTTGGTGATAGAGGGGCGCTGCGCCCGGGCGAAATCACGTGCCGCCTTGACTGCCATCATAATGCTTTCCGTCCCGCCAGAGGTCATGGCCCCAACCGTTTCTGAATCACCCCCGAGCAGGCTCGCCACCATGGAAACCACCTCTGTTTCCATCCTCAGCAGGCTCGGGAAAGCAAAGGGGCTCAGGCCGTTTTCATTGATGAATACGTTGAAGGCTTCTTCAGCAAACGTCTTCACGTCTTCTCCAGCGTTGTAAATCAGGCTGAAAACCCGGCCGCCTTTCCAGTCACTGTCATCGGACTTGAATGCGTAAAGGGCTGAAAGCAACTCCTCCCGGGATGTCCCCTTTTCCGGAAACTGAATTTGCGCCATGGACTCCCCTCCGTTTGATTATTTGGCTATCGCGTATCAGAGATACGCCGTGACCTGGCTCACATGACAAGGATGCTCCCTCAAAACATCCGGAGGACATATGCCACGCCTATGCCCAAATACGTGGCTATCACCCAGCCAATGATTCCGGTTATGACACCGGTAACCACAACCTCTTTGTTTCTCAGCGCCGCTGCTATCATGGGAACAAACGGTGGCGAAAAGACACCGGCGACGGATGTGACAATCACCGTGTCTGCATCAATCTTGAAAATCGCGGCCAGTCCTACGTGAATGATCAGGCCGACAAATATGGCGATACTCACATAACCGATCATGGCTGGTGCCGTTGAAAGCAGTTTGCTGAGGTCGGCCATAGAGCTCACCACGAGACAGAAAATGAGGATAATGTATTGTCCGAGCTGGAAGGTCATCGGTATCCGCCTGATGGCGGGTATGAAGGAGCAGGCGATACCAAGCGTGCAGACAGTCAAAATAGCAACGACCATGGATATGTCTTCTGGAAATACGAACGTCAACCCAGCTCCAACCGCGAAGATGCCCAGCGCAATACCGAAGGCCTTTAGTAGGGGCAGGACTTTCTTCCGGTCCAGAATACCCGCGTAGGAACTGAAACCCTCTACGCTGTCATCATAGCTCTCCACCTGGACGGATTGAAACCGTGGCAGAACCAGAAGCAAGATTCTCTGCAGCACAGTCATCAACAACAGCAGGTAGACGGCAGACATGACGACGTCCGACGTGTGAGCCGCTATGTATGTCGTCGGGTCAACTTGCAACGCTGTCCCAATGGCCGCCAGGTTAGGGGTCCCACCCGTGTAAACACCGATCAACATCCCGCCGACCTTCCAGCTTTCTTCCCCCAACATATGCCTGAAGACCAGAAAGCCGATAGCCGTTGCTATCACCACGGCCAGCGCTGCACATGCAAAGGAGAGCATAGACTTCCCGGCAAGCCGTGACCATCTCTTGATATCGATGGAAAAGAAGATGAGAGGCAGCGCTATAGGTATAGTCAGTGTTGTGAGCAGATCCTGAACCCCCAAGATGTTCTCCGGCAGGATTCTCGCGTTGCCCACTGCTAGGCCAATGATGTAGCAAATTACAACCGTGCCGAGCCTGTCCAAGAGAGAATATCTATGGCAGAGGTAAATCACCAGGGCAGGGAACAACACGTAGAATGCAATCCAGAAACCTATCATCACGCTCCTCCATTAAAGGTATCTACCTTGAGCTCCGCGCCAACGGTGCCGCTCGTATCCGCGCACTCTGATACCTCGACCGGCCTGCTGCCAATTCCCCACAGCCCATCGATGGCAACAACGCTCTTTCGAGCATCGCCTGCCCCTGCCAAGCGGCGCACAACGGCGACTTGAATCATATCACCATGACCTGTACGCGTCTAGTACGTGACTGCTCCCGTGCAATGCAGGCGGAATGTCACCTTAGCCTCTGGCTGACACCACTTCCCCGTCCAGAGTCGTAGCCACATTCGGTACGGACACGGGTTCACGGCAGATTGGCACCGATGGTTGATTTCTTTTGGCAGGCCGTGCAGGGCTCGAACCTGCGACACTCTGATTAAAAGGCAGTATAAATAACTTACTCACCCGGTGGCGGAAGAGTGATTTTTTCAGGCTCAAAAACCACACGACGTTCTCCCTCTTCAACCTCGCCAAGATCACAGAGGTCATACCCTACTTTTTCACCGATTTCCAAAATCCGTTCAACTCCCTCTTCGGGAGCAAATATGTAAAAGCCAATCCCCCAATTAAAGGTTTTGAGGCAATCTTCTAAAGCCACGCCAAGCTCTCGCATAAACTGGAAAAGTGGGGGAACCTCTACCCAACGGCGAACCCGGTAAGTGAGCGGCCGTTTGTCAACAGCAATTTTGCCAACTCCGTCGCCAGTGCCCGGAAGCAACGCATGAATATGGGTTCCGGCTTCAACCAAGGCTTCAACCAGCGCTACATAGGATCGGGTTGGAATGAGGGCTTCTTCTCCCAGAGTCTGACCATTAGGAAGCATGTGCAGGAATTGGTCTTTCAAAGTCAAAGCTCTCTTAATCACCAAAGAGATCCCATTAGCATGAAGACCAGAAGAGGTCACGCCAATAATATGATCGCCTACTTGAAGCTCACGGCCAGTGATTAGTCTTTCCGGTGGGGCAATGATACCGATTACACTTCCACTTAGAGAAGGAGCGCTTTCTACAGGCAATTCAGCTTTAATCAGATAGCGAAGCGCGGGTGATTCTCCACCTAGCAGCGCCATCCCGCACATTTCACAGGCTTGATAAAAGCTTTCAGCCAGAGTTTGAGCGCGAGATTCATCTTTAAACCAATCGCTATCCCCAGCTGCCACTTCGTCAGTATAAGCCACAGGAAGTGCGCCTCGACGGAGCACATCGACTACTGCCATCAGGGCAGTATCTATGCCGATACCTTCGTAATATGTTCTTCCTGTGCCGGCGTGCTGATACATCCATTCAGCTATCCAGTTTTTGTTTCCAAGACCTTCTTGAATCATGTGCCATAATGGTTTGTACGTGCCGCGATACGCAAAGACATCGCCTGCCTCTTCGTCAATATAGACTCCCCGTCGATTGGGGAAATTCAAAGTGCGCTTCCCTATTGCCTGCATCGCCTGCTTGAAGGGCTCAATCTTTGTATAGTCCACCCCAGCTTGACTATACTCCCGTGCCATCATTAATCCCCTCCTTTCAAGCTCTCCAAGATTTCCTTAGACGGCTTATTGGGGATAGTGGCTACGGTTTGCCCCCTGTATTCAAACACTTCTTTATCGTCATTAGTAATCTCGCCGACCATGGCAGCAATTCCGTTTTTGGATTGAATAGCCCCCATTATCTCATCGGCATCCGCTGGAGAAACTTGAAGAACCATTCTCGCTTGAGTCTCGCAAATGAGGATTTCCTCTGCAGTAAGTCCCTCAACTTTAACCGGAACTGCCGATAAATCGACTTTTGCTCCAAAACCACCGTATCTGGCTGATTCGCAGACGGC
>CAZOQG010000005.1:0-34858 GCA_964582065.1 uncultured Dehalococcoidales bacterium | reverse complement strand
GAAAGGGAACCGCCGGGGTGACCGCTGCCGGCTGTGGCTATCATGGTAATGACATGACGGCGCAGCTGCTTGGCCATCTTTTGCAGTTCGGCTACAGACAGGTCGAACTTTGCTGACGGATAAGCTTTGCTGGCAGGATCGGCTGGTGGAGTAAACTGGGGCTTGTCGGCGTGATTCAATTTACCTTCGGACATAGCTACTCATGCCTTGGATAGGCTCCAATTATAGGCTAGTCAGCCAGTTATGTCCATATTTAGTGCCTCATTAACTCGTACTTTTCTTTGGACCAATATGTACGTACAGGTCTTTAGGCCTACCCTAAGCTCACCCTGACCTAACCTCTCCCGTCGAGGGAGAGGAAAAGCAAGGAAAGGGGCACTAAATTCAGCCATGAAACTCCTGCGGTGCTCCCTCCTCTGGCGAGGCTGTTTAATTTTGAAACCCCCCTTTTCTGGCTTCAAATTCAGGACTTCTCAGCGTTCTCTCTATTGCTCCACTTCCAGTTTTTGGCCGCTTTCTCGGGCTGCTCGCTTCGCTGACACCCAAAAAGCCATGAAAAAACCTCCTCATTTTTGAATGGCCTCTCGGTGGGAGGGAGTCAGAGGGAGGGGGAATCATAGTTCTAACCCTTCCCCGTTGAGGCAAACAAGCAGACAGACTTGAAGTTCTATCCCTATTGTATCTAAGGCCCAGGCTTTATAACCGATTGGAAAAGGCTACCATAAGATCCTCAGCCCCTTTTCGAGGAAAGCGTGAAGAAACGGAACACGACCTGTCTGTATTTGGTTCAGTTGAGAATATCAAGTCTGTCAATTATAATGCTCGCGGTGATTATAGATTTCCATACTCACGTGGTGCCGCCTAAAATCAGGGAGAGGCGTGCTGAATATGTGGGGCGTGATGCTTGTTTTTCACTCCTCTACTCTCAGCCCAAAGCCAAACTAGCAACGGCTGAGGAGATTATTGTCACTATGGACGAGTGTGGAGTTGATAAGTCGGTTATCCTTAATCTGGGGTGGGAAAGCCATGAGCTTTGTGTCGAGACCAATGACTATATTTTGGAGGCTGCAGCTCGTTACCCTCAGCGGCTTATCGGCTTTTGTGTCATCCAGCCTTCGGCGGGTGATAGGGCTGTTAAGGAGCTGGAGCGCTGTGCTCGGAATGGAGCCAAAGGCATTGGTGAGATGAGGCCGGATGTCCAGGAGTTTGACCTCAGGGATAACGCAGTAATGAAACCCATAGTAGAAGCGGCGATAGAACATGATTTGATTTTCCTCATTCATGCCTCTGAGCCGGTAGGACACGAGTATTTTGGCAAGGGTAATGTCACTCCTGATGTCATTTATCCTTTCATCTCAGACTTCCCTGAGTTGAAATTGGTTTGTGCTCATTGGGGTGGTGGCTTGCCTTTCTATGCCTTGATGCCTGAGGTTGCTGAGGCTTTCGCCAATACCTTCTTTGACACTGCGGCTACTCCGTTTCTGTATAGGCCTCAGGTTTTCAAGCAGGTGGCAGATATCATGGGCAGCGAGAAAATCCTCTTCGGAAGCGATTCTCCTCTCCTTTCGCCGAAGCGGATAATAGACCAGCTTGAGCTCGTTGACCTTAGCCAGCAAGATAAGGTTAAGATTCTTGGAGGCAACGCTCAAAGGTTGTTATCTCTCTCATAGCGCAGGCTATGGTTTTATCAGGTGATAACGTTGTTGAACGACCAGCAAATTCGATCCTTTATTGCTATTGAACTACCTGAGGAGGTCAGGTCTGGGCTGCGCCAGTTGAAAGCTGAGCTAAAGTCGACTGGACATGACTTTGTCAAATGGGTGGCTCCTGAAGGCATTCATCTTACCTTGAAGTTTCTGGGCAACATATCTGCCCAGAAGGTGACTGAGATAACCAGAGTTATGGAAGAAGCTAGTCAGGGGGTTTCGTCTTTTCAACTGAAGATTAGTGGGTTAGGGGCCTTTCCTAACTTGAGGCAGCCTCGTGTTCTTTGGTTGGGTGTCGAGGGTGAGGTGGATAAAGTTGTATCTTTGCAGCAGCGCATTGATGCTGGCCTTGTTCCATTGGGCTTTGTTCGAGAAAGGCGTCCGTTCACTCCACATTTAACTTTAGCCCGGTTGCGAGAAAGAACCTTGCCTGGGGAGCGGCGCAACTTTGGTGAGTTAGTCATGAAGACACCTGTGGAAGTTAATTATGAGGTTGGTGTAAACAGTGTCAGCTTGATGAGGAGCCAGCTCTTGTCTAGTGGAGCCGTTTACACTCGCTTGGCTGAGGTGAGGCTGAAAAAATTAGGTGAAAAGTGATTGTTGCTGAATGGTCTTCGATTGCAGGCGGCCTTGTCACCCGTCTGCGGTTGGTGTATACTGTATAAATATTCGGAGGAGGTGGAACCGTGGAAAACAATTCCTTTCCTAAATGTCTCAAGTGTGACAAAGGTGATTTGGTGCCGCTGTCTGACTTTGGTAGTCAAGGGGCGGCGATTCACTACAAGGCTTGGGTATGTACCAATCCTGATTGCGGCTACAATATCAAAATCAGGAATGGTGACGTATATCTAAATGAGCCTATTTTTAGCGGAACAGGCCCCAGTCCTCGCTCGCGCGTGTAGTCGCAAGTAGCATTGTCTCTATTTCAGAACTTTTGGGTTGTTGACTTTGTCCTTGTCGTCGGGACAGCTCCAAAGGATAGTTGTTGATTTCTTCTTTCCGCGCCGGTGCGTTGGATGTGGCGGAACGGGCGATTTCCTGTGTACCAGCTGCTGTCAGAAATTACCTCGCCTTTTGCCGCCATTCTGTCGCAAGTGTGGCAAGCCTGAATCAAGCGGCGGTTTGTGCGCAGCTTGCTGGGGGTGTCAGACTGAAATTGACGGCATCCGGTCTCCCTTTCGCTTCGAAGGGGTGATGCGCCAAGCTATCCATGAGCTGAAGTATCGTAATCTCAGAGCAATCTGCGGCTCTCTGGCTGAGTTGTTGGCCAATTATCTTCGAATCAATCCCGTACCTGGTGAAGTTTTGGTACCGGCGCCTCTTCATCCTCGACGGTTGCGAGAGCGTGGTTACAATCAATCAAGCCTTCTGGCTCGAGACCTGGGGCGGCTAACTGCGTTGCCGATTGTTGAAGATAGCTTGTATCGTTCCAAGGATGGCCTACCTCAGGCCAAAACGGCAACTGCTGAAGACCGACGAAGAAATGTGGCTGATGCTTTTGCCTGCCGGGGTCGGAAACTGAGCGGAAAGCATGTTCTATTGGTCGATGATGTGTGCACCTCGGGAGCTACTTTAGAGGCGTGTGCTGTGGCTCTTAAGGCTGCTGGCGCTGTTTCAGTGTGGGGATTGACCCTGGCGAGAGAAACTTGATAAAGGAGCTAGTGATATGGAGTTGGAAGTTTTTGGCAAGAATCTAGAAGTCTCGGAAGCAATTCAGGATTACGTGCAAAAAAAGGTCGGCAAACTGGCTCGTTACCTGCCTCAGCTCGGTGAAGCCAAAGTGGAAATACGTGAAGAGAAGACGAAGTCGCCTCAGCACCGTTTCACCGTTCAAGTTACTCTGAATAGCAAAGGCACGTTATTGAGGAGCGAGGAGAAGGGTGAAAATGTATATGTGGCTATTGATGCTGTAACCGAGATATTGACGCGTCGGATTGAGCGGTACAAAGGGAAGCTGTATAAGAAAGGGAGAGGTGTTTCCCTGGCGCGCCAGACCTCTGCTTTGGAGGGAGCGACTGCTGACGAGGAAGCTGAGGTCTTGCCAAAGGTTGTTAGAATTAAGCGCTTTGTAGTTAAGCCGATGTCTGTGACTCAGGCAACTGAGCAAATGGAGCTTTTGAGTCATGATTTCTTTCTCTTTGTCAATACCGACAATGATGCGCTTAGTTTATTATACCGGCGCAAGAACGGGGATTATGGACTAATTGAACCGGGGTTGGGCTGAGACTTCTAGCCGAGATAAGCATGGGCGAAGTTAATCAAATAATCGTAGGCAAAGCAAAACTTGGCTTGCTTGAAGGTGACATCACTCGGCAGGCAACCGAGGCTATTGTGAATGCTGCCAATTCCAGCTTGATGGGTGGGGGTGGTGTGGATGGAGCTATTCATCGGACTGGTGGTGCGGCCATCCTGGAAGAGTGTCGGCAGATTGTATCTCGAATAGGGCGCTTGGATGCAGGCAAGGCAGTGATAACTACCGGAGGCAATCTTCCGGCAAAACATGTGATTCACACTGTAGGCCCGGTGTGGCGTGGTGGCGGCCGAGGTGAGGCTGAGCTTCTGGCTAGTGCTTACCGTGAGTGCTTGCAGCTAGCTACTGATTATAAGTTGAAAAGCCTCTCCTTTCCATCCATAAGCACTGGCGTATATAGCTATCCGGTGGCTGAAGCAGCGAAGGTAGCTCTGAGCACAGTAATTGCTTTCTTGTGTGATGTGTCGACTTCGTTGAAGGAGGTCTTCTTCGTTCTCTACGATTCCGGGACCTACCGAGCTTATAGCGCGATGTTGGCTGAAAGCGCTGGCCAGATGTGAGGAGATTGCTTAGCAATCCTACCCGTCATTCTGAGCCCTTCGCTGTCGCTAACTTAAAACTCAAAAGCTAAAAGTTAGAATGACAAATAAAAATGTAAATACTATTTCTCGTCCTTTAGAGCCAACCCATAGGTTGCTTTTTGAATTTTTATCCGTCACTTTGCATTTTTGGATTTAACTTTTACATTTCGACCTAGAGCCCCTTCCCTATGGCTCAGGGTGACAACTAAACACTTTTAGATGAAGCGGCTTATTTGTTATTGTAGTAAAGAGAGCAGTGGCGTGAGATTCACGCTGTTTGATACTTGTTTAGGCTGGATGGGGGTTGTTGGTTCGCCCGACGGGCTGAGAAGGGTCATCTTGCCCCAGGAATCGAAGGAGGCGGTGATTAGCCAAGTTGGAGGCCGGGAGTATCCCTTTGAAAGTCGTGATTTTGCTTCTTTTGGTGATTTGCCTCAGAGGCTCAAGCGTTACTTGGAGGGGGAACCGGTGGATTTTCCTGACGAGTTGGATTTGGCCGGGACAACCCGTTTTCAGCAAAGTGTGTGGCAGATAACCCGCGCCATCCCTTATGCTGAGACCAGAAGTTATGCCTGGGTGGCCAGTCAGTTAGGTTTGCCTAGGGCAGCCAGGGCTGTAGGACAAGCCCTAGGTAGAAATCCAGTGCCGATTGTAGTCCCGTGTCATCGAGTAATTGGCAGCGATGGCGGTCTAGTTGGTTTTGGCGGTGGTGTGGAAACGAAGAAATACTTACTCCGTTTAGAAAAGGCTCATGCATAAAGAAGCATGACTTATCGTCTACTTTTTGCATGAGAATGCTTGCCCAGAAGCAGAAGAAAGTAACCGGTGCGACTTGTTCAAGGTTGTTTGAGTCGGTGCGGTGGAAAGATGTAATCTGCTCTGTTCTTTTTCTCAGTACAAAAAAGGGGGCTATGCTCTTCTTGTGAGCTCGGGCCTAAGCGACAACTACGGCGACACCTGGCAATCTGACCGGAGCTGCCGTGTTTTGACAAGCCATACGCGGACACAGTACACTATGCTTCAAGAAGCCTTCTGATGGGGGTCTTCCCCGAGATATTTACCTCGCCTGCACGCCGCAAACAAGTATAAAAGGGGAACTCATGGAATATACACAGATAATGTACGAGATATCCGACCGAATCTTGACTATAACGCTCAATAGACCGGAGAGGCTGAATGCTTACACTCTTACTATGTGTAATGAACTCATCGACGCTTTCGGTAGGGCTGACGCAGATGACGACGTGAGAGTTGTGATTGTGACAGGCGCCGGCCGTGCTTTCTGTGCCGGGGCCGACTTGAGTCCTGATGGTGTCACCTCAGAACGGCGTCCGGGAGAAGCCTCCGATGACGTTGAAGAGCATAGAGAGCCTGCCGGACGTCTCACTTTGCCAATTTACGACCTGAAAAAGCCTGTAATTGCCGCGATTAACGGGCCGGCTGCGGGAGTGGGAATTACTATGACACTGGCAATGGATATCCGATTAGCATCTGAAAATGCCAGGATGGGTTTCGTTTTCACCAGACGGGGCATCGTTGCCGAAGGAGCCAGCCATTGGTTTCTGCCTCGCATCGTGGGTATGGGCAAAGCTGCGGAGTGGATACTCACCGGGAGAGTATTTGGAGCTCAAGAGGCACTTGCTCATGGACTGGTGACTGAAGTGTTACCACCGGATGCTTTGATTCCTCGGGCACGGGAAATTGCCATGGAGATCGCCCAGAATACTTCAGCCATAGCTGTTGCTCTTTGCCGTCAGCTTCTGTGGAAAATGCTGGGCGCTGACCACCCCATGGAAGCCCACAAAATCGAGTCAAAAGGTGTCGAATGGTCTTTTCAACAAGCAGATGCACGCGAAGGCATCACGTCATTTCTGGAAAAAAGACCGCCGAATTTCACAATGAAACCCAGCACTGATATGCCTGAATTCTATCCATGGTGGACTGAGAGACCATTCACATGGTAGTGACAGTGTCCATCCCCATAGATAAGACTGTCGACTCGCGATAGTCCATATCTGGATTACTTGCCGGGAATGTTGGGGGTCGGGATAGTCAGTCATGTAGTGTGACCTAGCTGGCCTGAACAACTTCTTCTAGCCTTAAGTTATTATCTCCCAGTATGCTATTTATCTCCTGCGCCAATTCCGGGCAGTAGCTGGTTGTGTTTGGCAGTTCCAAGTTAACCGTCTCTTCCGTGCTGACTATGGTAAGCCGGACAGTGTCTTGTCCTGGATAGCGGCTGAGGATCTCCCTGACCTGGTGGAGCCGTCCTGCATCCTCCTCGGCTTTGTCAGTCTGGCTGATGCTGATTATTAGCGTTCGCTGCAGAGGAGGCTGGGTAGCTGGCTCAGTCTCCTCGGTTTCGTCACCACTGGGTTGGTATTGACGCACTCGGTAGCAATTGACGCTTACTCGGTCATTTCTTACCTTCACCGCGCCTTCTACTAAAAGGATTTTGCCTTCCTGCCATAGGTCTTTGGTGTGGTCATACACCTCAGACCAGGCGGTAACTTCAACGCTGCCGTCAAGGTCTTCAAGAGTTGCGATAGCAAAGGGGCGACCATCCCGGGTATGGAGCTGGCGCATAGTGACTACCATTCCGGCGATTATTACTTTCTGTCCGACCATTTGGGCGTTGATTTCACCACAGAGCGCAGTAGTGGCGTTACGCAATTTGGGAGCAACCGAAGCAAGAGGATGCTCGGAGAAATACACGCCCAATAGCTCTCTTTCCCAGTCGAGTTTCTGTTTGAGAGACGATTCGGCGCTTTCCAAATTCAACTGGGGAAGTGGCGGAGACACAGTGTCACCCCAGAGGTCGAACATGGTGGCTTGTCCTGATTCCCTTAAGCGGTGCTCTCGCTGAGCTAAGGATATGACGCGGTCGATAGCCTGGAGGAGCACCTCACGTGGGGCTAGACAATCGATAGCTCCAGCTTTAATAAGGCTTTCCAGGACTTTTTTGTTGATGCTACGCAAATCAGCACGCCGACAGAAGTCTTCAATTGATTGAAAAGTGCCTCCTTGTTGGCGGGCTGATATGATGGGCTCAATTGCTGCGTGACCAACATTCTTGATAGCCGTTAAGCTAAATCGGATGGCTGGCTTCCCATCTTGTTTCTCGATTGCAAAACTGGTTTGGCTTTTGTTTATGTCAGGGGGTAGTACTGGAATGCCCAGGCGACGGCATTCGGCAATGGCTGAGCTCAGTCTTTCTGAATGGTCAGCATAGGTATCTAGGAAGGCGGTCATATACTCGACAGGGTAGTTGGCTTTGAGGTAGGCGGTTTGATAGGCGATGAGGGCGTAGCTCACACTATGGGCTTTGTTGAAGGCATAGCCAGCGAAAGGTTCGATTAGAGCGAAGATTTCGGAGGCTACTTCGGCGGATATTCCTTTCTCCCTGGCGCCATCCATGAAATTCTGCTGCTCTTTCTTCATTACCTCGGGTATTTTCTTTCCCATGGCTTTGCGGAAGATGTCAGCTTGTCCCAAACTATAGCCAGCTAAGGCCTGAACGATGAGCAGCACTTGGTCTTGATAGACAATGACGCCATAGGTTTCCTTTAGAATCTCCTCGACAGAGGGATGAGGATAGCGTATAGGCTCAATTCCATGCTTCGCCCTGATGAAGGTAGGTATATGCTCCATAGGGCCAGGGCGATAGAGAGCTACCATGGCCGCTATGTCACTAAAGGTTGTCGGCTTAAGCTCTGTTATATAGCGGCGCATGCCGGCGCCTTCCAGTTGGAAGATGCCGCCGGTTTCCCCGGAGGCGAGTAACTCAAAGGTTGCCGGGTCATCTGGCGGAATATTCTGCAAATCTATGCAGATGTCACGGTCTTTGGCGATGATTTCTTTGGCTTCGGCCAGGAGGGTGAGGTTGGCAAGCCCCAACAAATCCAGCTTGAGCAGCCCGAGGCGGGCAACGCTTTCCATGGAGAACTGAGTCATTGGTGTAGCCACCTGGTTGTCTTTGCTGGCGCGCTGCAGTGGCAGATGCTGGATCAGAGGCTCTCTGGATATGACTACTCCAGCGGCATGAGTACTTGCGTGCCGTGCTGTTCCTTCTAGCTTCTTGGCAGTATCAATCAAGTTCTGCGCTGTGTTGTCTTCGTGGTAAACGTCATAAAGTTCTTTATTCTCGGCTAGAGCTTGGACGAGGGTCATATTTGGCCTGGATGGAACCAGACGGGCTACTCTGTCTACCTCGCTGTACGGCATGCCCAGGGCTCTGCCTACGTCCCTGAGAGCGGCTCTGGCGCCTAGAGTACCAAAGGTAATAATCTGGGCTACGTGGTCGGCGCCATATTGCTGGGTGACATAAGCTATCATCTCATCACGACGGTCATCCTGGAAATCAAGGTCGATGTCTGGCGGCTCGCGTCGTTCCACGTTTAGGAAGCGTTCGAAAACTAACCTGTTGGCTAATGGGTCTATGCTGGTGATGCCAAGGCAGTAGAGGGCTAGACTGGCAGCAGCGCTGCCACGAACGCCGAAGAGGATGTTTTGTTTTCTGGCGAAGGAAACGAGGTCCCAGACAACGAGAAAATAGTCAGCGAATTGCGTTTTCCGAATAACTTCTAGTTCGTAGACCAGCCGCTCTTCGATTTGTGAGATAGGTGAGGGATAGCGTTGCTTCAATCCTTGCCAGCACAGCTCAGCCAGATAATCGTCAGCTGTTTTGCCTTGTGGTGGATTTACCTGGGGAAAATGAAGCTTGCCGAACTCCAGTTCCAGTTGGCACATGTCAGCAATTTCTTGGCTGTTATCCAGAGCCTGGGGCAGGTCAGCAAATAGGTCGGCCATTTCTTCGGGGCTTTTGAGGTAGAAGAAATCACCAGCCATCTTTAGCCTCTTCTCGTCGTAGATAGAGGTGTTGGTTTGAATACAGAGGAGAAGCTCGTGAGTAGAGGCGTCTTCTTTATTGATGTAGTGGACATCACTGGTAGCGACTACTGGGATGTTCAGTTTGGAAGACAGAAAGGCCAGTCCTTTGTTAATCTGCTCAAGCTCGGGCATGGGGTGCCTCTGGATTTCTAGGTAATAATCGCTGAACACTTCCTTATACCACAAAGCTTGCGTAGTAGCGTCTTCGAGGCGACCTTCCAAAATGAGGCGAGGCAGTTCTCCATGGGCACAGCCGGATAGAGCGACAAGCCCTTCATGGTAAGTGGCCAGGAGTTCCTTGTCTGCCCTTGGTTTGTAGTAGTAGCCTTCGAGGTGGGCCTTGGTGACTAGCTGAACTAAGTTATGATAGCCCTGCTGGTTTTTGGCAAGTAAGGTCAGATGATATGAATTCTTGTCGCTGGCACTTCGACTGTGGCGATTTGTTTGGGCTACATAGATTTCGCAGCCAATAATCGGTTTTATGCCCGCCGCCTTGGCCTCTGTGTAGAAATCGATGACACCGTGCATGCTTCCGTGGTCGGTGATGGCAAGGCTGTTCATGCCCAGGTCTTTGGCTTTGGAAATGAGCTGAGGAATGCGGCATAAACCATCAAGCAAGCTATACTCGGTGTGAACGTGAAGGTGGGTGAACATTGGGCTTGTTTCCAAATTATAGCATAAACCCTCTGCGGAGCATCATTGGGGCCTTAGAGTGATTTCAAAAAAGTTGACACTTCAGAGACTTAGCGGCTATTATCGGCTTTGACCCTAGGGGGAGTGTCCACTTGTCACCCTGAGCGCTAGCGAAGGGTCTCAAAATCGAAATGCAAAAGTTAAATCCAAAAATGCAAAATGACAGATCAAAACTCAAAAAGGGGTCTAGAGGACTGGCTCTGAAGAGCAAGAAATAGGTATTTACATTTCCATTTGTCATTTTAGCTCTTGACTTTTAAGTTTTGGCTTAGCAATAGCGAAGGGTTCAGAACAGCAGGTAGGATTGCCGAGAGAGGTACCCTAGGTGGGTGAAATGAAGACTATTCGAAGTGTCGCCTTCTGGTTAATTGTATGTTGCCTGCCCTTGTTAATTATGACTGCCAATATTCGCTGGGGAGTCAGTGAGATTGGGCTTTATGAATATGGCTTCGACAAATATCGAATAAGCCAAGCGACTGGCATAGATGAGATAGAGCTAAGGAGAATAGCCCAGCATTTAATCGATTACTTCAATTTGGAGGTGGACTCAGCTCAGGTGACGGTTGTTAAGGGAGGAGAAGAGTTCGACGTGTTCAATGAGCGGGAGCTAGTTCATCTTCAGGACGTAAGAGCCTTGATTCAGTTGGACTACTGGCTTCAGGGAGGAGCTTTAAGTGTTGTGGTCCTCTGCGCCCTTGTGCTGTTGTTATGGTTGAAGGGTAAGTGGCGGATATTGGTCAAGGGTGTGTTATGGGGAAGCCTGGCCACGTTGGGTCTGGTGGTTGTCCTGGCTTTTTGGGCCGTGTTTGGCTTTGACCAGCTTTTTCTTCTTTTCCATTTGGTTAGCTTTTCTAATGAATTCTGGATACTTGACCCAGCTAAGGATTACCTGATCATGTTGTTCCCGGGGGGATTCTTCTACGATGCAGCCCTGTTTGGCTTCGGGGCTGTGATACTGGAGGCTCTGCTTGTTGGTGGTATCGCTTTCGGCATCTTGAGGTCATGGGGTGGGGATAAGCAAGTGAAGTGACAGCGTTTGGCAGCCCTACCTGCGATTCTGAGCGCTACATCGGCACTAACTGAAAATCTAAAAGCCAAAAGTCAGAATGACAAATAAAAAAGGAAATATCACCTTTTGCTCTTTAGAGCTGGCCCTGGATCGCTTTTTGGATTTTGATCTGCCATTTTGCATTGTTATCTTTAACTTTGAATTTCGACATTGAGACTGTTCGCTGTCGCTCAGGGTGACGGGGGGGGCAGGGAAGGAAGTGGCTGATAAGTTGGTATCCCGTATCCACTAGTGAACTAGAGGTGACAACTGTCGCAACTGGTGGCGGCGCAGCTAGCGCATGAGCTGGCTGTGCCAGCTATTGGGGTGGATTCTCCATCATTGCTTTTAGAAAAGGAAGCGAAGCGGGAGAAGATTCGCCTGGCAGCATGCTCGCATTGGGGGCATGGGGCACCCTCATTGGCTTTACTTATGGGCCGTAATAGCTCAAACTGACAATTGCACTCGGAACAAGAGTATTCGTAGATAGGCATTTTGCCACTCGCACTACTAAGTCTAACGTGGGAGTTATCACCAAGTCAAATTTGATGTCGTTTACTTTGAATGTTGTTTTAGCGACTAGTATAATGGCTGAGATTGGGTCTGGCAAAAGTACGAGGGGAGCGGAGTTGTCAGTCGAGGAATTAGCTCGAAAGCTTACTTCTTGGATTGGTGAGACGGTCTCAGCGGCGGGGAGCAAGGGGGTGGTGGTGGGGATGAGCGGTGGAATCGACTCCTCTGTGGCTGCAGCGTTGTGTCAGCGTGCCTATCCTGAGGCTACGCTCGGAATTATCATGCCTTGCCACAGTGATAAGATGGATAGAGAGCACGCTGACCTCGTTGCTGCTAAGTTTCGCATACCTGTTGAGGTCGTTGTTCTTGATGAAGTATTTGACACTTTGGCTAAGGTCTTGCCGGGTGAGGGTTATGATGCGGCCACAAAGAAGTTGGCGGAGGCCAATATTAAACCCAGACTGCGAATGGTCACCCTGTATTACCTCGCCAATCGTCTCAATTATCTGGTGGTAGGCGCTGGCAACAGGAGTGAGTTATCTGTTGGTTACTTTACCAAGTACGGAGATGGGGGTGTAGACCTTTTGCCTTTAGGTAACCTGGTCAAGAGCCAGGTTCGCGATTTGGCTATGTATTTGGGTATCCCTCGGGGAATAATTGACAAGCCACCTTCAGCGGGTTTGTGGAGTGGTCAGACAGATGAGACGGAGATGGGATTGACCTACGGCGAGCTTGACCATTGCTTGATGACTGGTGAGGCCGGGGATAAAATCAAAGAAAAGATTGATTCCATGATGGTCAGAAGTGGCCATAAACGTTGTCCCCCGCCTGTGCCCCCATTCTAAATGTAACTAACTAAACGTTTGTGAGTGACAAGAAGTCCTAAGCTCCAACCTCGAAATCCTAAACCCTAAACTCTAGGGGTTTGAGTAATATCATTGCGAGCCAAGCGAAGCAATCTCGATTTATTTAGAATTTAGAAATTCGAAATTAGGGTTTGTTCTGGACTTTGTATATGGACACTTAGTTACGTCGTCTTATATAGGTTGGCAGGGTGCAAGTTTAGGTTGAGTCCGGATAGGGCGTGTGCTATGATGCTCGTAGCTGTTATAGGAGGCGGTTCATGACTACAGAAAGGGAAAAAGCACTAGAATTGGCAAAAAGTCATATTGAAAAGCAGTATGGCGAAGGTTCGATTATGAAGCTGGGGGAACTCTCGGCCAAGCTAACTGCGGATGCCGTTCCTACTGGCTCATTAAGTTTAGACTTGGCTTTGGGGATAGGTGGTATTCCGCGGGGACGGGTTACTGAGATTTTTGGTGCCGAGGCCTCGGGAAAAACCACTCTGGCCCAGCACATAATTGCCGAAGCTCAGAAACTCGGTGGTATTGTTGTCTTTGTAGATGTCGAACATTGTCTTGACCCTGTCTATGCAGGTCGGTGTGGGGTGAGAGTTGAGGATTTAAACATATCTCAGCCTGATAACGGAGAGGCGGCTCTGGGGATTACCGAGGAATTGGTGAGGAGTGCAGCTGTGGACGTGATAGTCATTGATAGCGTGGCTGCCCTAGTGCCGCGAGCTGAGCTGGAGGGGGAAATGGGCGATATCCACGTTGGCTTGCAAGCCCGGCTAATGTCGCAAGCGCTGAGAAAACTGACGGCGGCGATTAGCAAGTCACATACTGCGGTGGTCTTTATTAACCAGCTACGAGAAAAGGTAGGCATTATCTTCGGAAGCCCAGAGGTTACTCCTGGGGGCAGAGCCTTGAAGTTCTATAGCTCGGTGAGGATAGATTTGAGGAAGGGCGAGGCCATTAAGCGCGGCTCTGAGGTGGTGGGCAGTCGGGTCAGAGCCAGGGTAGTTAAAAACAAAATGGCGCCTCCATTCCGTTCTGCTGAGTTTGACATAATGTTCGGGCACGGCATAAGCAGGGAAGGTGACCTTATCGATTTGGGTGCTGGTTTGGGAATAATAAGAAAAGCGGGTACTTTTTTCACTTTTGGTGATATGAAATTGGGTCAAGGGCGGGAAAATGCCAAAGACTATCTGCTGGAGCACACTGACGTAGCTTCGGAGATTGAGCGTGAGATTAGAGCTTCTACAATGTCCCCTTCAGACGTGGGGGTTGAAGTGAAAGAGGTTGTTGAGTAGGGTGAGCTTTCGATTGACAGGAGGTCAGAGGAGGTTCGGATGGGCAGGATTACGGCTCTCCGGATGGGCGGCAGTAAGAAGCGAGTGAATGTATTTGTCGACGGAGCTTTCGCTTTTACAATAGATGGGGAGGTAGTAGCGCGGGCTGGTCTGGAAGTTGGGCAATGTGTGTCGGCAGACCAGATTGAAGAGCTAACGCAGGCTTCTCTGTTTCAGAACTGCTTAGACGCTGCCTTGCGTTATCTGAGCTATCGTCCTAGAAGTGATGCCGAGGTAAGGCAGCGTCTGCGTAAACATGGTTTTCGTGAGGATGTGGTGAATGGAACCATGGTCGAATTGAGGGAGCGGAAGCTGATTGATGATGTAGCTTTTGCTCAGTTTTGGAAGGACAATCGCCTGTCGTTCAGTCCGCTAAGCCGACGATTAATAAAGCTTGAGTTGAGGCAGAAGGGCGTAGCTCACGAAACGGCGGATGAAGTAACAGGGGATTTAGATGATGAAGCTAGCGCTTATGAGGCGGCGCTGAAGAAAGCTCGAGTTTTGGCTGCTCTGGATTATGGCGAATTCCGTCGCCGTCTATCTGGTTATCTTAGGCGGCGAGGCTTTAGTTATGAAGTTGTTAGTACTGTTGTAGCACGTTTGTGGCATGAGCAGCAGACTACCTCTGTGTAACGCTGCTGCATATGTAATTCGGTTGACACTAGCCCTGCGAAGGATTAATATTAATTAAGAAAACTTGCTGGGTTATCACCATGAGGTGTTTTAGGAAAGTGAGGCAATTAAATGGCTTATTCATTTTTATACTTTGTTGTAGTTGGGCTCGTTCTCATTTTGGGTGCACTCGTTGGCTATTTTACCAGGCAACTGCTGGCCAATCAGCAACTCCGCAGTTCTCAAAATGAAGCAAAAAGACTACTGGAAGAGGCGACGGCTAAACATGAAGAGATGCTCTCCAAGGCTCGAGAGGAGGCAGTTAAGGTCAGACAAGCTTCTGAAGCCGATAGCCGCGAGCGCCGCTACGAACTGCAGAGGATGGAAGGGCGTTTCAATCAGAAGGAAGAGAGACTGGACCGGAAACTGGAGTCCGTGGAACGCCGTGAACGTGGCTTAGCCGATCGGGAGAAACAACTTGAGGCTGCAAAAGCTGGGTTGGAAGAGATTCGAAGCAAGCAGTTGCATCAGCTCGAACTCATCTCGGGGATGTCGAGTGACGAAGCCAAACAGGAGTTGCTCGAGGCTGTTGAGGTGGAGATTCGCGAAGAGGCATCACTGCGGGTTCGAGAATGGGAAGACCGAATAAAGGACGAAATCAACGACAAAGCCCGCGATATTCTAGCTACCACTATCCAGCGTTGTGCTACTGATGTAGTGTCCGAGACGACAGTATCTGTTGTCCCTCTGCCAAGTGATGAGATGAAGGGACGACTTATTGGTCGTGAGGGACGTAACATCCGAGCCCTTGAGCACGCAACAGGCGTTGACCTTATCATTGATGACTCTCCAGAAACAGTGACTATTTCGAGTTTTGACCCGCTCAGGCGGGAAATTGCCAGGGTGGCTTTGACTAACTTGATTCTGGACGGTCGTATTCACCCAGCGCGAATCGAGGAAGTGGTAGACAAGGCCAAGAACGAAGTTGAGACGACAATTCGCAATGAGGGAGAACAGGCCGCCCGTAAGGTTGGGGTACAGGGATTGCATTCTGAGCTAATCAGGTTGCTGGGCAAACTTAAGTTTCGAACCAGCTATGGTCAGAATGTACTGACTCATAGCCTTGAAGTTGCCCACTTGTCCGGGATGCTGGCGGCTGAGATTGGTGCCGATATAGGGCTGGCTAAGAGAGCCGGTCTACTTCACGATATTGGCAAAGCGGTGGACCATGAAGTAGAAGGTCCTCATGCTTCTATAGGTGCTGATTTGGTCCAGCAGTGGGAGAAGCGGGCAGAAGTAACTCAGGCTGTCGCTGAGCATCACGGCGAGGCTAGTACAACCAGCACCCTCGGTTTTATAGTTGCCACTGCCGATGCCATAAGCGGCTCGAGGCTGGGAGCGCGGAGGGAGTCTTTGGAGCAGTACCTGAAGCGCATTGAGGAGCTGGAGAGTGTGGCCAAAGGCTTTTCTGGAGTCGAGAAGGCTTTTGCTATTCAGGCCGGGCGTGAAGTCCGCATTCTGGTGAAACCAGAGCAGATAGATGACCTAGGGGCCATGAGGCTGGCTAGAGACATTGTTGAGAAGATAGAGGATACTCTCCAGTATCCGGGGCAAATAAAGGTGACTGTGATGCGGGAAACCAGGGCTGTGGACTATGCCAAGTAAGTAGCGTAAGGGAGAGTATTGCGCATACTCATGATAGGTGACGTCGTAGGTAGGCCTGGCAGAAGGGCAGTAGAACAACTTCTACCAGGCTTACGTCATAAATATGAACTTGACCTGGTGATAGCCAATGGTGAAAACGCCGCTCATGGTCTGGGTATTACATTAGACACGGCACAAGAGCTTCTTAACTTCGGCGTTAATGTGATAACTAGTGGCAACCATATATGGGCTAAGAAGGAAATCATTCCTTATCTGAATGGCGAATTGCCGATTGTCCGGCCGTTGAATTTTCCACCGGGCGCGCCGGGCCGTGGTTTTCTGTCAACCGGAAATGCCTTGATAGTCAATCTAGTAGGACGCGTTTTCATGGGCGAATTCGATTGTCCTTTTCGGGCTATGGACTCGCTGCTCTCGGAGATTGAAGCTGAGCCCAACGTTGTCATCGTTGATTTTCATGCTGAAGCTACCTCAGAGAAGGTGGCTATGGGAAGGTATCTTGACGGTCGAGTCAGCGCGGTGCTTGGTACGCATACACATGTAGGTACCGTGGACACTTGCATATTGCCTGGGGGCACTGCCTATGTTAGTGATGTTGGCATGGTTGGTCCCACGGATTCAGTTATCGGCGCTGATGCTGATGCAGTGATTCATAGTTTTCTGACCAAGATGCCTCTCCGCTTCTCAGTGGGTAAAGGAAGAAGCATTTTTGACGCCGTGCTAGTCGAGGTAGACGAAGCTAGCGGTAAGGCGTTGAGCATTCAGCGGATCCGGCAAGAAGGGGAGCAGTAGGTGAAAGCTGACCTTCATTTGCATACCACCGCCTCTGACGGGCGACTGGAGCCGAATGAGATTGTCGGTCTGGCAGCAAAAGTCGGGCTTGAAGTCATTGCAATTACTGACCATGACACCGTGGGTGGCGTGGCTCCAGCTTTAGCAGCAGCTCAGGCTTTGCCTTCGCTGACAGTTATCCCCGGTGTGGAAATCAATACTGATGTGCCTCGTGGGGAGGTGCACGTTCTGGGCTATTTCATTGATTTTACTGACCGGAAGTTGGCTGACAATTTGCTGAGGCTGCGCGATGCGCGACAGGGACGAGCGCAAAAGATGATTACCAAGCTCAGTAGCTTGGGTGTCGATATTGAGTGGCGGCGAGTGGAAGAACTGGCCCAGGGCGGTTCTGTGTGTCGACCTCACGTAGCTCTGGCCTTATTGGAAAAGGGCTATGTGGGTTCAGAGAAGGAGGCTTTTGATAGATACATTGGCCATGATGGCCCTGCTTATGTGGGCCGTGTGAAGTTGCTTCCGGTTGAGGCAGTAAAGCTAATCATCGACGCTCAAGGCTTGCCTGTCTTGGCGCACCCGGCAGACATCGATGGTTTAGATGCGCTTGTGCCCAAGTTGAAAGCGGCTGGTTTAGTCGGTATCGAAGTGTACTATCGTGGCTACGGTTCAGATGTAATCGGCAGACTGCTAAGAATCGCTGAGCAGTATGAACTTGTTACCACGGGGGGCACCGATTATCATGCTTTTGGGGATGCGTCAGAGGTTATGATTGGGGAAGCGCTTGCGCCGCCACAGTCGGTGGAGCGATTGTTCGCCCTGGCTAACAAGCGTAGTTTGGAACTGTTAAAACAGCATTAGTATTAGGTTAGAGGGTTCGAGCAGCAACTATGCAATGTGCTAAGCATCCAAATGTGGAAACGAACCTTGCTTGCGGGAAATGTGGTAAGCCCATTTGCCCCAGGTGTTTGGTTCAAACCCCTGTAGGAGTGCGTTGCTCTGAGTGTGCTCAGCTAAAGTCCCTGCCTACTTATCAGGTTTCAACGGGGTACTATCTTAGGGCTGTAGGGGCTGGTATTGGAATCGCTATCGTCTGCGGATTTGTCTGGTTGGGGATATATTATGTCCCATTGCCCTTTATGTTCTTCCTTCGCCTTTTCATAGCTGCTGGCGTAGGTTACGCTATTGGTGAAGTTGTCGGCCTCTCTGTCAATCGAAAGCGTGGTACCGGCCTGGCCATTGTCAGCGGTAGCTGTGCCGCCCTAGCGTTTGCTATTCCTAATGTGTTTTTTACCTCGGTAGGACTCAATCTTTGGGGTTTGCTCGTTTTGGCAGTGACCATTTTCATGGCGGTGATTCGGATCCGTTAGTTTGACAAGAAATATCAAGGAAGGAGCAACTGAGAAAGGAGAACCGTGGAAGCATTTCGTGAAATCTTTTGGAACATAGCTTTTGGGCCCTTGATCCTGTATGCGGCAGGTGTGGCTGCCCTGGGGGTTCTTATTTACGCTATATACCGGCGCACGCGTTTGTGGAAGGTCGGTAAACCTGATAATAGGACCGACAATTTAGGCAGGAGAGTTTGGGATTTCATAGTTGTGGGAGTGGTCGATGGCTTTTTCCACAGGCGGTTCTTCCGCGAACCTTATCCTGGGATAATGCATTTTGTTATCTTTGCTGGTGCCGTTTTGTTGCTAGTTGGGACAGCTCTCGATGTCATTGACCACTATGTGTTTCACTTCATACGTGGGAATGTTTACCTCGGTATTAGCTTTGCGGTGGATATCGGTGGGGTACTTCTTCTCGTCGGGGCTATCATGGCAGTGGTTCGCCGGTACATTCAGAAGCCTGAACGATTAAACACGGTGCTGGATAATGCCGTCGTCTTAAGTCTGATCTTTGTTGTCGTAATTACCGGCTTTCTCATCGAAGGTTTCCGTATGATTGCGGCTACCCCGGAAGGATTATCTCAACCTGTGTTTTACAGTCACCCGGAGTGGGCGATATGGTCCTTTGGGGGTTACTGGATAGCCAGCCTGTTTGCTGGCTTGGCTGAAAGCACCAGAGTAGCTTGGTATATTGGCCTGTGGTGGTTTCATACTGCTGTGGCGTTAGGTGCTATCTTCTATGTATGCCTCTCGTTTGACAAGCTGACCCATATTCTGGTGTCTCCAGTTAACGTTTTCCTCAGGTCATCTCGTCCGAAGGGGGCATTGGCGCCTATTAACATCGAGGAAGCTGAGACCTTTGGCGTGGGCAAGATCGAGGATTTTACCTGGAAGCAGCTGCTGGATTTGGATGCTTGCACTGACTGCGGCAGATGCCAGGATAGATGCCCGGCTTACCTAAGCGGCAAGCCTCTGTCTCCGCGGAAAGCAATACAGGACCTGAAAGCCAATTTAATTGAGAGAAGCGGTACTTTGCTACGTGCTGGGGGGGCTAATCCCGGTAATGGGAACGATGGAGATGGGGCTACGGCTCTTGTTGAGGATGTGATACTTGAAGATGAGCTTTGGGCGTGTACTACCTGCCGGGCTTGCCAGGAGATATGTCCTGTCTTTGTTGAGCATATTGACAAGATTGTTGACATGCGCCGCAATCTGGTGCTGGAACAGGCCAAGATGCCGGAGACTGGCGAGGCCGCTTTGAGATGCATTGAAACCAGGGGGCATAGTTGCAGAGGCACCACACTCACCAGGACTGACTGGACTAGCGGGCTGGATATCAAGCTTCTGTCTGAAGACAGCAATGTTGACCTCATATATTACGTGGGTTGCGCTGCGGCTTTGGAAGACAGGAGCATGAAGGTGGCTATAGCTGTGGGGAAAATACTAAAAGCGGCTGGAGTCAGTTTTGCCATACTTGGCCCGGAGGAGACTTGCTGCGGTGAGCCGGCCAGAAGACTGGGTAACGAATATCTGTTCCAGATGCAGGCTATGAAAAACATCGAGATGCTGAAGGGCTACAATGTTAAGAAGATAGTCACTACTTGTCCTCACTGCTTTAATACCATCAAGAACGAATATCCTCAGTTCGACGGGGAATTTGAGGTTGTCCATCATACTCAGTTTATAGCTGAGTTGCTGAAGCAGGGCAGGATTAAGCCGACTTTAATGACCGATGGAAAGTTGACCTACCACGATTCTTGCTATTTGGGCAGGCATAATGATATCTACAATCAGCCAAGACAGGTGTTGAGCAGTATCTCGCAATCCAAGCTGTTGGAGATGAAGCAGTCTCGGAGGAATGGATTTTGCTGCGGCGGCGGCGGCGGACGCTACTGGATGGAGGAGCGTATTGGCCAGCGGATTAGTGAGATGCGCATTGACCAGGTAGTGGAAACTGGCGCTGGCATTGTAGCTACGGCCTGTCCTTACTGCCTCCAGATGTTTGAAGATGCCATAAAGGCTAAAGAGGTGGAGGAGTCATTGAAGGCTCTTGATATCGCCGAGCTGTTGGCGGCGCAGCTGGATAAAGACAGCACGGAGTAGGTGGGATCTCTACTATCTGAACAAAGGCTTTGAGTCACCTCATATAAGAGGAATGAAAATATTTCAAAGGAGGCAAGGAAATGTGGGATGCTTCAAAATGCGACCTTTGTGGCGAGTGCCTGGTGAAATGTCTCTATGTCGATTATGACAAGGACAGGGCCGTGGCCGAAATCAAGCAGCTCATGGAGGGCAAGAAGGCTGATATCCTGAGCCAGTGCATCACCTGCTGTGCCTGCATGGAATATTGCCCCACCGGAGCTGACCCCTATGATCTCATTATCAGGATGATGGAGAAGACAGGCGCGTTCCCCGTAAGCGAGAAAACGCTGGCGATGTTTGAGATGGTGCCGCAGATGCCAAGCCAGCTCATACCCGGTGATCCCGACAAGGCTGTCCTATCGCTGTGCATTATGGAGGGAGACATTCCTGAAGGTGCCCTCGATGGCCAGCTATTTAAGGGGATGACCGTTGTCAAGGGGGGTGAGTATTTTGACTACCTGGGCTGGGTACACGCCGGGAAGGAGAGTCCGGCACAGAAGGGGGCGCAGAGATTTATCGATAAGATGGCGAGCCTGGGCAATGATATCGTATTCCTGCATGACGACTGCTATGCCATGGTGCACACCAAGGTCAAGGACTATGGCATAACTGTCCCGTTCAAGTACATGCATCTCTTCGAATACCTGCGCAACTATCTAAGGGATCACAAAAGCAACATTACCAAGCTGGGCAAGAAGGTTGCTTACCAGCGGCCTTGCGCCTCCAGGTATACGCCTGAGAAGGATGTCTTCCTCGACGAGATTTTCGAGCTCATTGGTGTGGAGCGTCCTCCCAGGAAATATGAACGGGAGACCGCTCTCTGTTGCTCAGGGGCGATAATCAATGTCTATCGAGACCGGGCAATTGAGATACAGGCAAAGAATATCGATGATGCCATCCAATGCGGCGCCGACGCCATAATAACTCTTTGTCCTGCCTGTGACCATATACTGAGGCGGCCAACCTCTCAACGTGGCTTCAACAAGATCTTCATCACCGACCTTTGTCGCATGGCCCTGGGTGAGAAACCCTGGCCTGAAAAAGCCAGCTAGGTTGTGCTAGATTGTAGGCGCAGAGCTGCTGGGGGCAGGGAGGTTGGCTTCCCTGATTCGACCATGTTTGCTGTGGTCACTCGCTCGTGCCGCTGCCACCGCCGGTTGTTTTGATTGTGATGGCAAGGTGTGTGGTGTGACCATCAGGCCATCGACCCGAAGGGTGCAATACTAAGGTCAAAAAGGCTGAAAATGTATCTACTGCGGTTCAAAAAACACTTAGCTCTCCTGAAGCAAGATGCTCCTGGAGTTTGTACCATCCCGTGCCTAGTTCCACAAGCTCTTGCAAAGGGCCAAGAAGAACTTGAAATGCAGTGAAGGTGGGATGGTTGGCTGTTTTCATAGGTAACCCCTGTTGCTAGATGGATACTCTTACCCTGCAGGCGCGGCTGACGTAGTAGAGGTAAGGCTGCAAAGCCCTGAGTTTGAACCGAGAAAACCGGACTTTGCAAAACTAAACAGGCTCAAAACTGGGAAGGAGGAGATTCAAAGATGGAATTAAATCTAGCTGGCAAGACGGTGATTGTTACAGGTGGTGGCTCGAATATTGGGCGTGGTATAGTGTCAGCTTTTGCCAAGGAGGGTTCGAATGTGGTGATTGCAGATATAGACGATGCTCAAGGAGCGAAGGTAGCTAAAGAGGCTAATGCTTTAGGTGGTAGGGGTGTAGCTATCAAAACCGATGTCACTGATGTTGACTCGGTGGCTGCCACGGTTGCAAGGGCGCTGGGGGAGTTCGGGGAAATAGACATACTTGTCAACAATGTCGGCTGGGGTCTGGACCGTCTGTTTATTGAGAAGCCGAGGTCTGAATGGGAGAAGGAAGTAAATATCAATTTTTGGGGTGTCATAAACTGTACAAGAGCGGTGTTGGACCATATGATTGAGCGGAAATACGGTAAGATTATCAGTATTGGGTCTGATGCTGGGAGGATGGGAGAATACAGAGAGGCAGTCTATGCCGGGTGCAAAGGTGGTGTTATTGCTATGTACAAGGCACTGGCTCGTGAACTAGGCCGCTACAACATAAATTTTAATGTTGTTTGTCCTGGTTTAACTGTTCCTGAGACTGCCGAATCCATCGGGGATAAGAGCATGTGGAAGGGACAGACAGTGTTTACTCCAGAAGCTCAAGAGAAAGCAATTAAGGCCTATCCTTTGCGTCGTTTAGGTAAACCAGAGGATATAGCCAATGCCGTTGTGTTTTTGGCTTCAGATGCTGCTAGCTTCATAACCGGGCAAACCCTCAGCGTTAGTGGTGGATACACTATGATGTAGTAGCTGCAGCTTGAAGGATGGTAGAACTGAAAGCTGAGTACAGTCGCATAGAAAGGTGGTATGTAAGATGACTCAGTGGGAGAAAGTGCCTGTTTTTGAATTCACGGATATACTTTATGAAAAAAAACCGGGGGTAGCCAGGATAACTATAAATAGACCTGACGCACTAAATGCTTTCACGACTCATACTACGAAAGATTTAGCGGAGGCGTTTGAGGATGCATCTTATGATGACCGCATTGGGGTAGTCGTTCTCACTGGTGCTGGCAACAGGGCTTTTTGTGTTGGCGGAGATGCTAAAGAGGCAGAAAGTGGCTATAGCTCAGAATTGGGCAGGCATCTCCATAAGGTTCACAACTTTATAAGGGAAATGCCCAAGCCGGTGATTGCTGCAGTAAATGGCTTTGCTATAGGCGGGGGACAGGTCTTCCAGCAACTTTGCGACCTTTCCATAGCTTCAGAGACAGCCAAGCTTGGACAAGTAGGCCCACTAGTGGGAAGTTTCGATTCTGCATATGGCGCTGCTTATCTGCCCCGATTGGTGGGAGAAAAAAAGGCGAGGGAAATTTGGTACCTTTGTCGGCAATATACTGCCAAAGAGGCCTTGGAGATGGGTTTGGTGAATGCAGTAGTGGCTCCTGACAAATTGGAGGAAGAGGTAGATAGATGGTGTGACGAGATTCTGGAGAAAAGCCCTGGGGCAATTAGAGGACTTAAAGCAGCTTTCAACTCCATGAGTGCTGAGATACGAGGCTTAGAAGTAATGGCGTCCGATTATCTGTGGAACTATTTTGCCACCGAGGAAGCCAAACACTGGAAGCAGAGCTTCTGGGAAAAGAGGAAACCTGACTGGCAAAGATTCAGGAGGAAACAGATATTCCCCGGAGTTTATGAAGAGTAAAGTCAGTATCAACCTGCTTTGCGCAGATATGGCCCCCGAAGTGGCCTCCCAAAGTTGTCAGAAACCAAGGAGAGGCAGTCAATTCCTTAATCCGTGGATACAGTATTTGTGCTCGTGCTACCATCTGTCTGATAGGAGAGGAAATGCTGGAATGATTTGAGAGTGCTATGAGAGACAGATTTAAGATTGAAGAGTATAGCAAGGTAGCAAGGTCAACAAAGTCTGCGATTTAAGGGAGGCAATTCAAAAGAACGTAAGGCTTGGGATGACACCCCATTTGGGTATGGCCGGGCCTCGTTGGGCAACTGCTGCCATCTATGAGCTAGCCAGGCAATTTCGGGGCACTGAACCTGGCTTCATCTTGGAAAGCCTTTGTGTGCATCACCCTGTTTGCGCAGGCCGGGTCATATCAAATAGAGATGAGGCCAAAGCCAGAAGAGAATTCTAGATTAGTGAGAAGTCGAGCTTTCGGATAAGTTCCCGGTATGTAGGGGTGTAGACGCAGTGAAAGACGAGAACTTGTTTCACACAGCGCTTTGCGACTTACTTAACATCAAGTACCCGATTATTCAGGGTGCTATGACAAGAGTTGGTGGTCCTCGCTTAGTGGCCGCTGTTTCTAATGCCGGAGGACTGGGTGTGCTGCCCACCTTTGGAGTATCTCCTGAGAAGCTACGACGCTCTATAGTGGAGACTCGGGCTCTTACGGACAAGCCTTTCGCTGTTAACATTGTACCTATAGGTCGTGCCTTTGCCGAGAGTCGCGCAAAGATAGTCATTGATGAGGGCATCGAAATAGCAACTACCGGACGTGGTGACCCAACTACATCTATTGTCTCTATGCTGAAGCGCCATAACATCAAAGTGTTGCCCGTAGTGCCTACTGTCAGACATGCTATCCGCGTTGTGGAAGAAGGAGCTGATGCTGCCATTGCTTCGGGGTGCGAAGCTGGCGGCCATGTCGGAACGATTGCCAGCTTGCCCTTGATACCTTCAGTGATTGATGCTGTAAAGGTACCGGTAGTTGCTGCCGGGGGAATAGGTGACAGTCGAGGATTTGTGGCTGCTCTTGCCCTGGGAGCCTGCGGCATTCAAATGGGCACCCGCTTCTACGCTACTCACGAGGCTGGTGTCGGCCCCTCGGAGAAGTGGAGCATTCTTGAAGCGTCAGAGGAGGATACCGTTGTCGTAACGATGCTTAGTGGGAAGCCAATTCGAGTGCTCCTTGACCAGGAGATTGATAAGTGGCTGCAATTGAGGAAACAGGGGGCTACTGATAAGGAATTAACGGCTTTGGCCACTGAGATCCGAAAGCTAGCGCGAGACGATCCCGAGAAACAACCTGTAATTGCGGGACAGATTAGCGGAATGATTGGGACAATTGAAGGTGCTGGGGAGATAATAAATCAAACGATAGAAGGAGCAGCAGCCATTTGCCACAAGCTTCATGTGTTAGCTACAGCACAATAGGAAGCTACTGAAAGTGTTGAACTAGAGCTCCTTGGCGGTATAACGTTGGGGTGCCATATTTCTCCGGGCCGAGAGATTTGACAATAGACGACGGAGGAGGTGTGTTATAGCTGCCCCGGAGACAGGAGTGATGGTTAATCTTCCTTCGCAGTGAAGCTTAGCTTTCTATCCTCTCGCCGAAATCGGGGCTAGGCTTTTTTGCCCTCCGTGAATGCCTCCCTCAAGAATCCTGTCACATCGCCCCCGTAGAAACTACTGGCGGTCGCAGTTTCATAACTCAAGCCGAGCTCCAGGCTTGAGGACATAGCCACGTTAAGGGCTCTCTTGGCAGCCCGAACTGCACCAGGAGACAGAGCGGCGATTTCCTCAGCCAGCTTTCTCGTCTCGCTCATTAGTTGGTCAAGTGGGTAGACATGGTCTACCAGACCTATTCGGAGAGCTTCAGTGGCGTCTATCCTCCGCCCGGTGAATATGAGTTCTTTGGCTTTGCTGGGCCCGACCACCCGGGGCAGCCGCTGGGTACCACCACAGTCCGGGATAATACCGTATGTCACCTCGGGTATGGAGAGTACAGCGTCGTCGGCGGCGAGTCTGATGTCGCAGGCCAGCACAATCTCCATGCCTCCTCCTATGCAGGGTCCCTGGATCGCAGCTATCACTGGCACAGGGAGAACCTCATACATACTGAAAACGCTCCTGAAGTACTGTACGCCTTCAATCGGTTCACCAAATGTGGCGCCAGTAGACAACCCTTCAGCAGAAGTCACAGCCTTGAGGTCGAGGCCGGCGCAAAAAGCGCGTCCTGCTCCAGCAAGAATGGTCACCCGGACGTTGGGCTCAAGCTTTATGGCTGTAGCTGCCTCCTCCAGTCCCATCCAAAGCTCTCCATCGAGAGCATTCAGCTTCTCTGGACGGTTGAGGGTAACTGTCGCTATGCCATCCTCTATTTTCAGTAGCACCGTTTCAGTCTTAAGCATCTTTACCTCCTCGCTATTCTAGTTGGGCAAGCTATCGCACAACATGCTCTGGTAATAGTCTAAATTTCCCGCGCCACTCGAAGCCCACTCTCAATGGCCTTGGCTATCTTGCCAGGTTCGGCGCCGTCCCCAACGACGTGCAGTGTGGCAACCTTTCCCTCCAGTTCTCGGGAAAGCTCGTGGTCTGATTTCATTCCGACGGCAAGCACTACGCTGTCTGCTTCGAAGAACTCGGTGCCACCATCTCGCCTTACCCTTGCCCCGCTTACCGTTATCTCCTCGACTTTGGCGTTCCGCTCCATCCTGATACCGAGGCTCCGCAACCTGTCCATTACTACCCACCGCACGGCTCGTTCTATGTCGGCTCCTATCCGTCCCAGCATTTCGAGAATCGTCACCTTCTTGCCCTTTTCCGCCAGGAATTCCGCTGTCTCACAACCTATCATTCCGCCACCGATTACGAGCACGTTCTCGCCAACCTCCTGCTGGCCGGTCAGGACATCTGTGGCTATGGCCACATTCTTTCCCCTTACCCCTGAAATGTCGGGGATTATCGGCGTCGCCCCGGTAGCTATTATCACGACGTCCGGCTTTGCCTTCTCGATGGTTCCGCTGCTCACTTCTTCTCCAAGCCTGACATTTACACCTAGCTTATCCATCTGCGCGGCCAGGTACTTGGTCAGGTTGCTCAATTCGTCTTTGTGAGGTGGCAGAACGGCCACCAGAAGCTGGCCTCCTAGCTGGCCTTTGCTGTCGGCAAGGGTAACATGATGGCCTCTCATGGCAGCCACTCTAGCTGCCTCCATCCCGGCTGGACCACCACCAACGATGAATACCTTCTTTGGTTCCTTTGTCGGTTCAATGCTGTATTCTGCCTCTCTTCCTGCCCTGGCGTTGACGGAGCAAGTTATGCTGCGTTGCTCGATGATCCCGTCGAAACACATGCAGCAGGCGGTGCAGGACCGTATCTCGTCGAATCGTCCTTCTCTGGCCTTGTTGGGCCATTCAGGGTCAGCGACAAGCGCCCGAGCGATGTACACCAGGTCGACTCTACCTTCTGCCAGGATCTGCTCGGCCAGGTGAGGATCGGGGATCCTGGTGCCACCTATAACCGGGATGTTCACCACATTCTTAACCTCCTCCGCCAGGTAGACCCAACTCGCGCGTGGAACGGACATCTGAATAAAGGGAACCGGTGACTCGTGCCATCCGGTCGACACATTAATGGCATGGATGCCCGCCTTCTCCATCATGGGAGCAACTATTTTGGTATCCTGTAAGGTGTTGCCTCCCTCCATGAAATCAGCGCCTGAAACCCGGCATAGAAGCGGGTAGTCCTTTCCTACTTTTTGCTTGACGTCTTCGATGCACTCCAGGAGGAGTCTAGCCCTGTTTTCTACACCGTTCCCGTAGCCATCCGTCCGCTTGTTGGTAAGGGCTGACAGGAAGTGGCTTATAAGACTGGTTCCTCCAATCGCGTTGAGCTCTACCGCATCGAAACCCGCGTCTTGCGCCCGGCGGGCTGCCTCCCCATAGGCCTCCACAATCTGCCTAATCTCGTCAATTGTCAGCGGCCTAGGTTTAGGAGCGCCGGGATGCTTCTCGACAGTGACATCGGAAGGGCCAACTAACTCCAGGTTGCCGCCGGCTCCCGCTAGAATCCCCAGCGCAGATATCTGCATAGCTACCTTGGTTCCGCACTCATGTATGAGGTCGGCAAACTCACGCAGACCGGGTATGAGTTCGTCTTTGTATACCCCGATACCACCGGGGAAAAACGGCCCAGGATAGATAGCGGTAGCGAGGCCGATGACTATCAGACCGGCGCCGCCCCGTGCCCGTTCGGCATAGAAATCCTTGAACCGGTCAGTCACCATGTCATTGGCTCCTAGTCCTACCATCATAGCTGGCATCACTATCCTGTTCTTCAGGTCCAATTTTCCTACCTTGATGGGCGCAAATAGTTTCCGAAGCTGGCTCATTCGATTTCCTCCTTCAGTTGGGGACTCAGGGATATTACGTGTGAGCTTGGACTTTGCCAGTTATGGCACTCATTTTCTGAGATTACGACTCTCAGACTATACAATACTATGCGCATGTCTGATTACAGTCTACACTAATGATAAGCCTCATGGCCCCTAATGGTCAATATTGCCGCTGGTGTCAGGAGGCGCCCATGTGATGCGTCTTACTCATTCCCGAAGCGTTGTAGAGCTTTGTAAATTGCATCGGTCCCAAAATCCAGTGACTCAACTGGGATACGTTCGTCAGCAGCGTGAATGAGCCGCAGGAAGTTGAACTCCTCAGGCAAGTTCATCGGTAGGAAGCCATACGTCTGAATGGCTAACCGAGAGAAGAGGCGCGCATCTGTGGTTGCAACCAGCAGCAGAGGCATAGGAATGCCGTCCGGGTCAGCCTGGCGCACGATATCAGCTAGGGTGTCGAACAATCCCATGTCTGGCTCAGCAGGGCCAGGGTCGTGCCGGATCGGTTCAAGTTCTACGTCGTCGCCGACGACCTGTCGCAGTTCAGCCATCATGTTGTCAGGGGTGCGGCCTGGGAGCAAGCGTCCATCCAAACTAAGGGCAATTTCGCTGGGGATGACGTTGATTTTCTCCCCACCCTGGACAATGGTTGCGTTGACCGTGTTGTGCAGCAATGCGTCAAACATTAATCCTTGCTCCCCGAGCTGGTCTAGAACAGTGTCCGTGAAGGCTGGATCGAGAAGCTGAACGAAGACTGAATTCATAGGAGAGGGCACGGCTGCAGCGATTGACTCAAGCATTTGGCGTGCTACAGGCGTAATGTGTACTGGTAGGCGGTGCTGCTCCAGGCTTTGGAGCAACTGAGCGAGCTTCGCCATCGTGCCGCCGCGAGCAGGAAAGGCACCGTGCCCACCCGGTCCGCGCAAGGTAGCCTTTGTCCAGAAGAACTGCTTTTCGGCGACTTGAATAGGATAGAACTTTCGGCCGCCAATGTACATCGAAAAGCCACCAAATTCTCCGATAGCGTAACGGATGCCCTCAAACTGCTCCGCATGGTTTCTTACCAGGTAGTCAGCTCCATAATCGCCGCCAGCTTCCTCGTCACTTAGAATCGCAAGCACGACGTCACCTGCTGGGGCCAAGCCTTCGGCCTTGGCACGCAAGAAGGCGGCTAACATCATTGCCACACCGCCTTTCATGTCCAACGCACCTCGGCCCCAGACGTAGCCATCTACCACCTTTCCGTCGAACGGCGGATGTGTCCAATCCTGATTGGCTGTTGTGACTACATCAACGTGCCCGTAAAGCAGCAGCGGTGGCGCAGTTCCTTGCCCCTTCAGACGGGCAATCAAGTTGGGGCGGTTGGCGTCTTTGGCCAGAATAGTGGTTTCAAGTCCTGCCTCAGTCAGCAAATTGTTTATGTAGGCAACGCATTGTGCTTCATTGCCGGGCGGGTTAGTTGTGTCGAAACGGATGAGGTTCTGCAACAATTCTACTGGACGTTGATAGATGGTGGCTTGGTCGCTTGTAGGCGATGCAGACATTTATCACCTCTTGACTGCTATTGTACCTTTCCTTGCCTCATTCCTCAATGCCCTGTGGCAGATTGCTCCACTACCCTGTCCACTTCTTAGCTTCACCGGCAAAGGACATTATCATTAATACTGGTATGAAACCTAAGGTTGGTAAGCATCGCCTTGAGTCTGTCCTGACTGTTGCGCAAGAGCTGTCATGGGCGGGCCAGCGAAACCTTGTTTCAACTCTGCAGCCAACGCTTTTCGAGAAGCTGTCATGCTGCGAACATTGAAAGAGAACCGATAACAGTATAGAATGGGTAGCCGCTGCGGGGAGCCAGGCCGGGGGCTTTAACCGGTGAACAGAGGCGTTACGGGTGGGAGAATCGGGCGGCATAGTTGAGAATGCGAAGTAGGAGTTATGATGCCTGAGATGACCCTCGATTATCTCTTCCATCCTGAATCGATAGCTATTGCTGGCGTTTCAGACGAGTCGACTGGATTCAGTGCAGGTTTGGGGTTCATGCGAGCCCTGATCGGTGCTGGGTTCAAGGGCAAGATTTATCCGATTAATCCTAATGGCGGCGAGGTATCGGGCTCACAAATATACCCGAGTATTAAGGATATTCCAGATAGGGTTGATTATGTTATATCAGCTATCCCCGCTCGACATACTCCACAGTTGATGGCGGACTGTGCCACCAAGGGAGTAAGAGCTATTCACTTTTTCACCTCCGGTTTTGGTGAGATAGAAGATGAGCAAGGTGGGCAGCTGCAGTTGGAGATACTCGAGATAGCTCGCCAGGGTGGTATCCGAATCATTGGACCGAATTGTCTGGGGTTATACTGCCCCAGAACAGGTTTATCATTCGCTCTAGACTTCCCTGAGCAAACTGGCTTTCCCAGGCAAAGTGGCCCGGTTGGCCTTATTTCGCAAAGCGGTGGAAACGCCATCTATTGTATTAAGGAAGGAAAGACAAGGGGTGTTTACTTCAGCAAGGTCATAAGCTACGGGAATGCTTGTGACCTCGATGAGACCGATTTCTTGGAGTATTTCACTTATGACCCAGAGACCAGAATAATCGCTGCTTATATCGAAGGGGTGAGAGATGGCTCTCGCTTCATGAGGGCGCTAAAGAGAGCAGCCAGGGTAAAGCCAGTGATAATCTTTAAAGTCGGGACTGCGGAAACTGGGGCAAGGGCTGCCGCTTCACACACCAGCGCTATAGCAGGCTCAAATAGAATTTGGCAGAGTCTCTTAAGACAAGCTGGCGCCATACAAGTAGATAGCATAGAAGAGATGGTTGATGTAAGCCTTGCTTTCTTGCGCATCTCTCTTCCCAAGGGAAGGAACACCGCGATAGTTGGGGTGGGAGGTGGAGCTAGTGTCCTGGCAACTGATGACTGTTCAAATGCGGGCTTAAGTGTGCCAATGTTGCCGGTACATGTCAGGCAACGGCTGAAGGATATCTATACCACCGAGGCTGGGTGCATTTTTAGAAATCCGGTGGACCTGTTTCCCATGATGGGGTCAGAGATACTTCTAGACGCTATTAAGACAGTTGCTGATTGTGAGCAGGTTGATTTGCTAGTCATGCATGTGACGTTTGACGCTTGGGGCATCATAGACCAAAGGCATATTATTAGACCCTACATTGAGTCTATCCTCAACTTGAAGAACGTAGTAAATAAGCCTGTGGTTGTTGTATTGCACTGCGTTGCAACAGCCGAAGCTAAGCAGTTTGCCGCGGAAGCACATGTGAGACTGTGTGAAGCTGGATTTGCCGTGTACCCTTCAGTCCAACGGGCTGCCGGGGCCATCAGTAAACTCATTCAGTATCACCAGTGGCGTGAAACAAGTCATGAAGACAATGTGTAGCGGATGACGTTGAACTCTTGTTCTTCCCATACGAAGGCGTAAACGGCTACGGTAGGAACAAATGCGCAGAACTCCGGTCAACGAACGCCCCTGTTTCTTGGATTTAGAAACGCGTTGATTCTCGCTACTGGTTTCATCTCGGACAGGACTTACGTGCCTATGAAATATCCTTTGGGGTCGAAGAGCCTTAGCAGGCTTATCTCCTCCTTAGTCGGCGGTTGGACTCTTTTCAAATCCGAGGCGAGGTCGAGTTTCCATCCCACCTTTTCCCTTATCTCGGCTATGGCTTCCTCTTCCTTTTGGCCTGCTTGGGAAGGAATGTAGGCTGTCAGGGTGAAAGTCTCGTTGGCGTCAAGCTTCTCAAAAACGCCGACATCTGTGACCAAGGTCTTAACGTTTTTCCCAGGATAGGTAATGTACGGCACTTTCTCCACTAACCTCTGCTTGCCCGAGTTAATCACAACTACCGTCTCCCTACTGTTGCTGGCTATGTCGTTGGACCCTCCGGAACCGGTGAGGTAGAATTTCCCCGGAATCTTTGTCGAGTTTACGTTTCCGAATTTGTCTGCCTGACCTGCTGCTAAGACCCCCAGGCATCGATTTGCTGAACCACCGACGAAAACCCCAAGCATTGTCTCTATGTTGGTCAGAAGCTTACATGTCGGCAGGTTATGATAACTGAATATGGTTGGGTCTGATGCTCTGGGCAAGTAACCATACATGCCTATCTCAGCCATCAAATCGACAACTTGCCCTCTTGCCCTAAGTTCATAGCCGGCGAGCCAGGCTGATAGGTTTGAAAACCCTACGCCGGTTAATATGGTCTCATATCCTTTCTCAACGCATTTCTCGGCTACAACCCTGGCGCCAGTTACCACCATCCTCTCCAGCGAGTTTGGCCGCCTTTTGAAATCAATCCTTGGAATCTCAGACAGCGTTTCAGCCATCCATGCATCAGAATCGGCCTTCCCTTTTAGGTAAAGGAGCCTATCTTTACCAAGTTTCGAAAGGTAGTCGTTTTGGTCTTTGCAGGCTAGAATCCAATCTCGTATCCATTTCAAGAACTTCTGCTCGCTCTTCGAGGCTTCCCTAACCTCAATGGTAAACTGGTAGTCGGGGAAATAGTGCTCGAATTCAGGTAACCCAAAGCTTGTCATCCCCCCTGGATGGGCTCCATAAGGTACCTCGCAAACTGCGCGCACTAGGTAGGATGGAATTCGCACGAGGTGTGAATGCCTGCGTATATATTCTGTAGGCACTATCTTTTCTGCGCTAACTATCACCCCACTTTTTGCAGCCCATGCTCCAAAAGCATCGGGTCCCAAAGGATAGGTCATTATGGTGTTCCCACAACGATCCGCAGCAAAGCCATGGATTAAGGCGATATCTGGGTTCAGAGCTTTCATCAGGCCTATTTTCTCGCCCTGATTGAAGGGGTCATCCATGACTATGAGCGATTCCTTGTTTTCCTCTTCCATGGAGCTCCCCAAGAGTGACTTAGTGGGAATGAAACCCCATCCCATTGCTCCTGCCAGAAGCCTTTGGGGAACGGTAAGCATGGTCCAGTTCTCGAATTCCACTTCACCGGAGATGTAAGCTTTCTGTACAACGGGGTTGGGACCTGGAGACGGATATGTATCACCAGCGAAACTGACTACAGCCTTTCTTATGAGGCTTCCTTGAATCAAAGCGAGCAAGGTTGCAGTCAACCCGTGGGTTATAAGCGTGAAATTCGGTCTCTTTCCCCAGAATTCCCTTATGAGTTGGTAGGTTAACGCTCCACCTCCCAACATATTGATGGCCATTCCCTCCTTTACATGCCTCCTTATGGCTTCCTGCAAAGAGCAAACCTTATCTTCCCCCTCAACTACGGGAACTTGAAACTTAGATTCTATGAGAGTTCTCAGTTCTTGGTTCATCCAGATGATCTCCTTTCACATCAAGAGCCGAAACAGTCCAGCTTGGCATCACGTGCCATTTCCCTTAGCCGTTCTTTGCAGTAGGGTCTTCATACTGTATGACAGACTTTGGGAAGCTTCTTCCCACAGGTCTCTAATATGATTTGGGCAAGCCTAGTTTGAACTGACCTATGATGCTCTTCTCGACTTCAGCGGTGCCCGCGGCAATTGCCCCGCCAGGGAAACCCAGGTACGAGCTTTGTACAATACCATCGAGTCTAGCCCACTTGGAATCCGGGTCCACTTGAGAGTAGGCGCCCAGAATCTCGGCTGCGGCAATAGCCATGTGCTTTATCGCCTCGTCGGTCATGACTTTGTTCCTTGATGATTCATACACAGGGATGTCGCCCTGGCCCATCTTCCAAGCTATCTGGTAAGCAAACAGCTTCAGCGTTTCCAGTTCGATAGCCATATCAGCCAACCTGAAGCGAATCACAGCATTTTGGGACAAAGGTCTGCCTTTATACTGAGTCTCCTTAACATATTGAACTAGCTGTTCCAACACTCTCTTGAGAGTTCCGCAGGCTGATGGGGCCACGCTACGTCTCTCGAAGGCCAGCGACTGCATCAGTTGATACCACCCTCTATTCTCTTCGCCAACCAGGTTGGAGACTGGAATCCTTACATTATCGAAGAATATTTCGTTAAAGTGATGCCGACCATAGTAGTTCAATAGGGGACTGACTGTAACTCCCGGGCTTTTCATATCCACGATAAGCAGACTGATTCCCCGGTGTTTCTTGACAGCATTGGGGTCTGTCCTGGCAGCCAGCCAGCACCATCTTGACCGGTGAGCCGCACTGGTCCATACTTTCTGTCCGTTAATAACATACTCTTCCCCGTCCCTTAGTGCTCGAGTCTGAAGATTGGCAAAATCCGAGCCGGCGTTAGGCTCGCTATAGCCAGTGCACCAGACGCCGTCTGGCTCTCCTGAAGCAATTAGCGGCAGGTATTTCTTCTTTTGCTCCTCGGTCCCAAACAACATGAGAGAGGGCCCCACCCATCGAACTCCGCTTATCCCCATACCAGCCCCCGGTATCTGGCAGTAGGCCACTTCTATCTCATATACAGTTAGTTCCGAGGGGGAAGCGTCTTGGCCGCCGTACTCCTTTGGCCAACTCATAACCAGCCACCCCTTTTGGGCTAGCTTCTTGGCTATGGACTTCTCAACCTCCCAATCTCTACATTCGCCTACGTCAAGCGGAGTGGGGCCGACCCATCCTTCAGGCAACTCCTCTTTCGCAAACCTACGAATCTCATCCCTCAATGCTTGCTCTTTCTCACCGATTTCAAAATCCATTCTTTGCCTCGTTAATTCTCATTCACTGTGGCAACGGCGCAGCATTTATCTTCGCCGCGTCTCTATTTCTCTATTACTGCTCTG
>CAZOQG010000004.1:0-37617 GCA_964582065.1 uncultured Dehalococcoidales bacterium | reverse complement strand
CAACCCATTTAGGACGGGTTTGTAACACCCTTTGCGGACCGGTGCCGTCCTCCAGCTTCTTGTCACTACGACAGCGGGCGTAGCCTGTGTCATCAGTAACGGCTCCGCCAAAAAATAAATTCATCGGCGGAGGGCCACTCTTCCAAGTAGCCATATCGGAGCGTTTTACAAAATCGTAGACAACGGTGACTGCGACAGATACCTGCTTCCTATTATTGTCTTCGTCACTCTCGTCCACGGTGTTACCAGCATCAGCGATGACTTCTACGGCCTCCGCTGTAGCACTAGACTGAACCCAGCCCGTGAATTGCTTGGTTACTGAGGCTCCAGCAGCCATAGCATCCACAGAATCCTTGTCTTTGCACTCACCAGTAACATATAGCTCAGTCGTGCTTGGTCCGGCGCAGGCACCACTTCGATTCGTTATAGTATACGTTACTAAGTAACCACCGGTGGTTTCACGTTGGCTTATATCAGTAATTACCAAGTCCGGCTTTGCTAGCCCTGCAACATAGACGACAGCGCTGGTGCTTCCAGCCCTATTTATAGCTGTCAAATTATACTGTGTGGGTTCACTGGGTGATACCTGTTTGGTTCCACTCGACGCTATTTCACCTATTCCTGGATTGATTCTGACTTCTTCCGCACCAGACACATCCCATGTAAGCACGTAACACCTGACTGAAGGCTCCAGTAGAGCGCTGAAACAGTTAATGACCGGCGGGACATCAACCTTGTCGGAGTCAGTTACGTGAGCGGGTAGACAACCAGCAGTCATCATCAAAACGACCAGAATTGTGAAAAGTGCTCTTTTCATATCCTCACCCCCAAAAGAGACTCAACTTTCGATTAATTTCCCGTTTATCTCTCCCAGACTTCAAGACGCAACATTTGAACAGAGCGCGTCAATCATTGCAATTGCCCCTTCGTCCCTTTCTCGGCTGCGGCAGCCATATCTCCAATCCGCCCCAGCGCCTGGGCGACCGCCCTGCGTACGTACTTATTGTTGTCTTTGAGCGCCTCGAGGAGGGCCGGCACAGCGCTCTCGTCGCCAATCTCACCCATGGCCTCGGCCACTGCTCTGCGTACGTACTTATTGCTGTCTTTGAGCGCCTCAAGGAGAGCCGGCACCGCACTCTCATCGCCGATCTCACCCAGGGCCTCGGCAGCGCCTCTGCGCACGTACTTGTTATTGTCATTGAGTGTTTCAATGAGGGTGCGGACAGCGGTCCTATCTCCAATATCCCCCAGGGCCTCGGCAGCCATTTTGCGTACCCACAAGTCATCATCCTTGAGCGCTTCGATGAGGGCGGGCACAGCCGTCTTATCCCCGAGTTTTCCCAGAGCCTCAGCAGCTTTGTCACGCACAGCCCAATAGTCATCCTTAATCGACCCCAGTAGCGCTGGCACGGCGTCCGTAGCGCCAATATCACCCAGGGCCTCGGCAGCCAGGCTGCGCGCGATGTGGCTTTCGTTCTCGTCCTTGAGCATGTCAACGAGGGGCAAGGCAGCAGTGCGGGCATCAGTACCAATCTCACCCAAAGATCTGGCGGCTGCTCCGCGCACCTCCTCACTGTTGTCCTTAAGTGCTTCAACGAGAGGTGGCACGGCAGTCTTATCACCAATATCACCTAACCCCTCGACAGCAGCCCTGCACACGTCCGCGTCGTAATCATTAAGCACCTCAATGAGAGCCGGCACAGCAATCTGATCCCCAATCCCCACTAGGGCCAAGACGGCAGCTCGACGCACATGCCCATCGTTGTCATCGAGTGCCTTTATGAGCGCCGGCACGGTAGACTCATCACCGATCCTCCCCAAGGACAAAGCGGCTTCCTTGCGCACGTCCGGGTCTCTGTCATTGAGCGCTCTAACGAGGGCGGGCACAGCGATGTCACTGCCAATATCCCCCAATGCCAAGGCTGCTAATCCACGCACGTACTCTGATTCGTCCTCAAGTGCCTCCGTAAGAGCCCGCACGGCAACTCCGGTATCAGGACCAATCTTACTCAAAGACTCGACTGCTGCTCTGCGCACGTCCTCGTTTCTGTCCTTGAGCGCCTGAATGAGGGCCGGTACGGCAGTCTCATCACCAATCTCCCCTAAGGCCTCAGCAGCTAGTTTGCGCGCCCGCGAGTCTTCATCCTTGAGTGCCTCGATGCGTTTTTGAGTCTCGTTTTGTGCCATCCTCGCATACTCCCTTTGGTACTGCCAACTGGAGGCAAGGTTTTTTCTTGGTTAGCCACCTAGCATAGAATGATAGCGGGTCTTGTCTCAGCTGTCAATCTAGTGTGCTCCTACCGCTTGCGCACCTTAAAGGTCGCAGCAGCGGTCAGCCACCTCGTGCTGTCTATCATCTCATGAATCCTAACTACTCCCACTGGCTTCTGAAGCTGGCCGTTGCCTAGCATATGACTGAAATTCAATGCAGGCCTCCTATAGCCTGGCCCTGAGCCAGTTGAGCCTGGTTTCGACCTTTTGGGTGGCGGTGATGTGGGTAGCAGCCTTCTGTAGCTGCTCTGCCAGTGTCATATCCCCTATGACATCTCTGACCCAATTGCTGAAATCGTTTTTGTCCTTGCTGGTGTGGTGGCGGAACGTCTCCTCTGGCATCTCCCGGAGGGCAGAGGAGAGCTCATACAGATTCTTCACCGCATAGCCGCCATGCCGCCGGAACACCTTGTCCTGCGGGACATCATCTAGCCACGGCCCAGCCACCACATTCTTTTTTACCATAGTCACTAATCTGCCTCCTACGAGTTGATACTCGTTGCAGTCCTGTTCATGTTTCTGCCGGGAACAGGGGGTTTCCCAGCCCGGATGACAAGAGGCGAGAGGGGGATCAGCCCTCTCGCCTCTTCTCCGTGCTGGTTTGCTTACCTTTTCGGCTTTCGGGGCATGTTGCTGTCACCTCCTTTCATGGTCAAAAACATGGCGCTTGAATTTTGCCTCTGATTGCGTTATAAATGACCTAGACAGCATTAACATCTCATGATATACTAGTACTGTTTTATATTTCATGTACTATTATACACCTCTATTGCCGTTTGTCAAGTGTTTCGGCGGATGATTTCAAAAAAAGGGGTGACACATGCCACAGTGGACTTTTCTTACCAACCACGCCCTGGTGCTGAGCCACATTGCTCGCCAGCCCCGCATCACTGCCGTGGAATTGGCCAACACGGTCGGCATTACCGAGAGAGCTACGCGAAAGATAATCGCGGACTTACTCTCTGCTGGCTACATAACTAAGCGGCGCGAGGGGGGGCGTAATCGCTACCGCATTAACCCGAACCTCCCTCTTCGCCACCCCAGCCATGGGGAAACCGCCGTGGGGACCCTGCTGCGGACGCTGGGCTGGAGGAAACGAGCGCGCACCGGCGAATCAACAGTCGCATACTCATAGCTGTGCCCTACGAAGACCTGTAGCTCAAGCTGTTCCCTCAGCAGTTTCATCTGGTCCCTCGCCATGCGATTGTCAAGTGTCTCCGTTATGCTGAACCGAACGTCGGAATATCTTCATTGCAAGCAGTTTCATCTTGCGAACCGCCTTTGCTATCCAGTCCCGGCTGATGTTTCGAAGACTCAGTGTGGTAGAGCTAGTGACATATTCTTTCCCCAGAAGAGTCCGACTGAAGGTTCTTTCAAGCTGCCCATGAATATCGAATGCTAACCATGACAACAGCCCAAGAATGAAAGTTACCACAAACAAAGGCACGGTTAAGGCAAAGGAGCCAATGGAAATGAGCCGAGAAATAAAGGGGACCAACCATATCCCCACCGGAATAATCAACGAAATCACTATGCTGTCTCTCAGAACAACACGAAGTGCCTCGCGCCTCCACATCTGGGCAGGTAATCGTCGAGTAAGCACATGTGCTACGGCCTCATGGGCAAGACCTCTGATATTTCTCCATATGGCCACAAAGAAAGGTATACATAACGTCAGCAAGAGAAAACCGAACAACAATCCGATGATATCAGTACGAATACCACTGACCAGAGCCAAGTCACTGGCGAAACCAACAGTAAAAGTTGCGATGCCGATAAGTACTATGATGACTAGGAGATTGGTTATCATTGCCTTGATGGCATGTCGTACTACCGAAGCCGCTACACTGTCACGAGCGAGAGTTGCACGCAATGCCTGGAGCCAATCGGCTAGGCGGGACACATATGTCTTGAGCAGCTGGGGCGAGCGGCGGTCGAAGAAGCTGGCGACAGAATCCGCCGAGCGCACAATGTACGGGGTAGTGAAAGAGGTAAGGGCTGTGGCTAAAGCGATGACAGGATAGAGATGAGACATTACGACGCCGCGGGCTACGCCTACCTTCGCAATAACCAGAGAGAACTCCCCCATCTGAGGCATGCCCATCCCCACTTGCAGAGAGGTCTTGCCATCATGGCCAGAGATGAATGTTCCCACGGCATTACTTAGAATCTTGCCCAATATGAAAGCAACGGACACCACGATGGTAGGGATTATGAAATCACCCAACTGAGCGAGGTTAATGAGCATGCCTATCGCTACAAAAAACAGTGCAGCGAACAAATCTCGTATGGGGCTTAACACCTCTATGACATCTTCAGAGTATTCCGTATCGCCAATCAGAGACCCGATTATGAAAGCACCAATAGCCACAGACAACCCCAAGTAGTTGCCTAACAGGGCCATGGCAAAACACAGCCCTAAGCTCGTGATAAGTAGGGCTTCCTTGGAATGGAGTCCGTGACTGAAACGGATGATCCTGGGTACAATGACTGCTCCAATCACTAGTGAGGCTACCGTGAAGATGCCCAGCCTCAGTACTAGTGACCATATGTCGCCCAACTCTGCGGTACCAGTAGTCGTTACACCTGACAGCACAGCAATAATGGCAACAGCAGCGAAGTCCTCGACTACGAGGATACCTACGATGAGTTTGGAAGACAGACGCCTTAGCCTCCCCATATCCCTTAGTATCTTTACAATTATTGCGGAGCTACTTATGTGTAAAGCAGCACCCAGAAAGATGGCGTCAGTGATCGACCAGCCCAGCAGCCGCCCCAGGCCATAGCCCAAGCAGATCATAGTGGTAATCTCCATTCCGCCGATTACCAAGACTGACAGCCCAACCCCGCGAATTTTGCTCCAGCTAAACTCGAGGCCTATTCCAAAGAGAAGCACCACGAGACCAATGTCTGCCAGCAGGCTTATAGTATGAATATCAGTCACTGGCAGAAGGGACAATGTGTAGGGACCAATTAGTAGCCCGGCTATCAAATAGCCCAGGACTGGTGGCTGGCGTAACTTGCGGAACAGGAGTGTTACCACACCTGCGACTACCATTATAATGGCGAAATCCTTGAGCAGAGCAAACTCTTCCATAACCTTCTCGTCAAGTTCTGGGATAGCCTACTAGCAAATGAACTAGGCGTCAAACCACCCGGGCGAAGCCGAGACCATCTTACGGCTTGCATCCGCCGAGTAGGTCAAGCTTGGCCTTGACTCTGTCTCGCGGTTCACGTTCTCCTGAGCACAGTGGGCTAAAAAGCATTATAGCATAGGGCAGTGCATGGCTCTTCTGCAAAGCAACATTGCCCTGGACACAGACTTCTGTCGGCTTTCTTGCATACCACCAATAGCTTTCCGTGTAGGGAACTTGCTCCAAACCTTCTATAGGTGTACCATGCACAGCGCCTTGAAATATCCAGTCATATCTTCTGAAAGGAGGCAGCGACCATTTTGCAATCCACTATGAATACTTGCTCTGCAGAATTCAGCTGTTTTGAAAGAACATATACTGACCTTGAAGTATATTTGAGGGCAACCGAATCATGAAGCCCGCTCTTGCTCCCTGTCATTCGAGATCCACAAGTCGAGGTAGTACAGTCATAAGGAAAAAAGATAACTTTGTACTATCTCCGAATAAGGTACACCATGTGCCAGCTGCTGTTGCCTTAACTAAACACATTGAGGATTTCATGTCCAAAGCCGAACGTGCTAAGAGTGGGCTCTGTACCTTAATCCGTGAGTGGAGATTGAAAAGACTCCCCTGTCGGGTGACTTCATGGTGACTAACATCAATGCACAACGAGATTGCTTCGTCGCTAACGCTCCTTGCAAAGACAGTTTCGTGTCATTGCGAGCGAAGCGAAGCAATCTCATCGAGAATCCTGAGGTTTGGGCAACCAACTGCAGAATCCACGGATTAAGGGGCTCTTTGTCAAGTTGCGTGGAAATAGCTTTGGGATGGTACGAACCCCAGTAGCATCCTTCTCAAGTAGACCTCCACATTTCTCAGGCCATAGGGGAGACGCGTTTCAGCATCTTAATATTGGCGTGAGAGCGTTCTGTAAAGCCACCGGTGGTCCTGAAAATTTTTTTCCAAAGAATTTTTCCACACAAGCTGAATAGAGCCAGTATCCACTTGACATTAGCCTAGATACGTGTTAGATTAATCATGAGAGCTAAAGCATGGGTGACAAGACATGAATGTAATGGGAAGGTAGGTGGCAGAACGTGTTTTTCTCAGTAGTGATTACGTGTGTTGGGCTAATCCTTTTTATCTATTTCTTCGCGATGTGCGGACGCCAATTGTGGTTGGAGGGCAAGCTGCTTAGTGTCGAGATGTTACATATGACCGGCAGGCATGCGCTCTGGTTCATTCACCTGGCGTCGGTTGCAGGAGAACATGTAGTCAGTTCTGCTGGTGATCTTACTCATTTTCATTTGCCGAATCCAAGACTGCCGGGAAAGCAGCTTAGACGTTGATACCACTAGTGTAAACATGGAGGTGATTACTATGAAGTATGCGTCTATCGCAAGCATTGTTGACGCTGGGCGGAGACATGTTCCACTCGACACTTCTGTCGGACGTCTGAGAATTGCCAACTGGGGAAGGATCGTTGGTACGGATGCGGATGTTATTGTTCCTGTCGTGCGACATATAGTCAAAAGCGGCAACCGCAGGGCCTTTCTCAGGATTGTTAGACGCGATAAGACTCTACTGACGTTATTCTCTGGCGCCATTATCATGGGGATAATATCTATCAGCATGTTGGTCATCGCTTCAATGCTGCTCTTGTCCTAGTAACACAGCCTGAATTCTCTGTACCTCCTAAGTTCTGCCCTGCTGTTCGACCAAGCGTTTGCGCTTCAGCAGGGCTTAATCATGGTATGGACCTATACAAACAGGAGACATTGAAGGGTGTCGGCTATGAGCCGACGCCGACACAGATAGCGATTCACAAGTCTCAGGCGAAGGCAATGCCTGCTTCTTCTCGCCGGCTACCTGGGACAATCATGCTATATTTCCACCTGGAAACGTAGCATCATCCTTGCGGATGGCAAAATGATTCACAATGTCAAGGATGAAATCCATATTATCTGCATTCAAACGATTGCGCATTGGTTTTTTCATTGATACGGCGGTGTCTCGTACAAGCCTGCCAGTCTGGTTCTGCTCCAATTCTCAAATGCCGTCCATGTGCAGCCTGTTAATATCCCACCACTCAACCCAACCACGGTCAGACTTACAGCCGCAGTCGTGATGATGTTTACATACTAAGGCGTGTCTGAATCACATCGTTTGGCAAGTCCTACCACACCCTGCTAATTCTGCATGATAAGCAAGGGGGTTGACATTTATGCTTCCACAGTGCTATATTACTGGTGATTCATGTTATTCGCATAACGAATTGTAGTTCATGTAAAACATAGGTGGTTAACATCGTAGTTGCATAGCTATTCTTGGTGTACGTCTGGTGGAAAGGAGAAGTGATATGCCTAGATGGATTTTTCTCACCAACCACGCGTTGGCGCTAAGCTGCATAGCCCGAGATAACTCTGCCACAGCTATAGAAATCGCCAACCAAATTGCCATCACTGAGAGGGCAACGCGTAAGATAATCGCCGATTTGTTAGATGCCGGCTACATCACCAAGAAAAGAGAGGGTAGATGCAATCGCTACCGTATCAATCCTGATCTCCGTCTTCGCCACCCTAGCCATGGAGAAACTGCTGTTGGTACTCTTCTTGAAGCGCTGGGGTGGAAGCGGCGAGCATACCCTCGAAAGTCGGAGTGACGTAACTGAGGGAGCCTAAGCTTCCTAATTGCATCTCGTTGGTGCCATCGTTGCTCTGTGGAGCAAGTCGTACTATACTTTCACACAATAGAAATCAGAGCGCACCTGAGCAGCAGTACGGTGCCAGCAAGTTGAAAGAGAGTAGACCCTATTGCGTGGCGCGTGTACTGTCTTAGCGGCAGAGGTTGCGATGAGCAAATCACCGGGCGTAGAAGAAATGAAAGGTAAGCTCGACCTCGAGTGGGATGATGGGCATGTGGTGCCAGAGGTGGTCAATCCAGAGGTGGAGTTCTTGTTTCGGAGGATGATTGAGATCACTCACCAGAAGGTGGACCCGAAGCAGGGAGAGAGAATACTGGATGTCGGGTGTGGTCGGGCTACCGACGGTGTGAAACTTGCCCGGGAGGGAGCGGTGGTTATCGGCCTGGAGCCCTCCCACATAATGATAGCGCATGCCCGAAGGCACATTGCAGAGAACGGCGCGGACATGGCTGTAATTCATGGCGTAGGTGAGTATTTGCCCTTCAGACCTCAGTCTATGGACAAAGTTGTGTGCAAGGGAGCTTTGGACCATTTTCTTGACCCGGTGAAGGTGATAGGCCAGATTGCCTTGGTGCTCAAACCTGAAGGCAAGGCTGTAATATCTATTGCCAACTTTGAGAGCTTGGGCTTCAAGCTGGGGAAGGGGGTATGCCGGTTCAGAAAACTGCTTGGCTTCAAGGATGGCGAGGGAAAGCTGCCATGGGAAATACCCGTCGACCATACGGTGAAGTTCGATTATCATTTAGTCAGACGTCTGGTGAATAAGGACTTCGAAGTGGAACAAGGGATTGGGGTGTCGTTGCTCTTTGGTGTCCCGTGGTGGGGTACCTTCTTATCCAAATGTCCCCCAGGTATATCGCGGGCCATTCTCAACACACTGGACAAGGTCGCCAGATGCGTTCCTTCCCTGAGCGACGTTGTTGTATTGAGATGCAGGCCGAAGAACGGGGGAAAAGGGTCACTGTCGCAGAGTTCTACTTCTTGACCAACAGGGCTGACAGGATGTCGTATTTCCCCTGTATCTCATGGATTTCGCCGATTTCATCTTTGTGTCTATCGATTAACTTGTCAACAGCCTGAGTAACCTCCGGCCAGTCATGATACTTATAGTCATGTAAGCCAAGCACGCCACCGGACACAAGATGAGGCCAGAGAATGTAGAAATCGTTGGTTACGAATGCCTCTTGGTGACAGCCATCAATGAATCCGAAAATGAATTTCTGTTCTCTGGCGAATTTGACTTTCCTGGAGTCTTCCCTGATGGTTATGATGTTGTCAAAACCACTGGTTGTCTCCTTGTAGACTTCCCACATGGAGTGCCCTTCCAGATAGGCATCGTAGACAGCACGCGCCGTTATCCCGCTCTTGCTTACGGTTTGGTCAAGGCCAGGTTCGAAGGTATCAATGGCGTAGACCTTTTTTCCGTATTTCCTGGCAAATTCGGCTAGCTTGATAGTGCCTCCTCCCATAAATGCGCCGATTTCGATTATGTCGCCGTCCAGTCTCTGTAGTGACCGTTTCTTAATGAAGGCCACCAGCTTTTCATAGCCTACGAAGTCATCCGCACGGGCCTTGCCTTTCATAATATTGTGTGGAGCTTCCCTGGGACTTGGTGCTGAATTGCTCTCACAGGTAATATGGCAGTTCGTTCTTGCTCTTGAGCTGAGCGGTTGCTGCCATCACTACTGCTGCTGCTACCCAGGTGGGTTTCTCTTCAGGCCAAATCATCTCTTCAGGTATCTTTATCCCTGTCCAGAAGCTGCCATCCCGGTCTTGGAGTCTCACCATCCAATCCAGTAGTTGTTGGGCCCTGTGGTGTTCGTCCACGCGTATTAGAGCCATAGTCAATTCACAGGTCTCAGCTACTGTTACCCACCATGGCGCTTCAACGACGCATTTGCACCCCCAGTTCTCGATGACGAACTCTTCCCAGCGGTCTAGCAGATGATTCTTTGCCGTTTCACCGTCGATTACTCCGGCAAGGACGGGATAGAACCAGCTTACGGCATAGTCACATTTCCTATAGCCTGACCTGTCGAAAAGCTCGATGTGCTCTCTGATTGCTTTGGCCAGCCTACTGCTGGCTGTTTCCCAGTCTGGTCTGTCCAGTCCCAATAGTTCGGCAATCTTCACGGCGCATCTAAGGCTTAGCCAGATGCAGCTTGACCCTGCTGTCAAGGCCGCTGGCCAGGCCACATTCCTCGTATCGCGAGCCCAGAATATCTCGCCGGTCTGTTGCTGAAGCCCAAGAGTGAAGGTTATGCTTTTCTCAAGTGTAGGCCACATTTGCTCAAGGAAATCCGTATCCTTGGTGGCCAGGTAATGGCTCCATAGTCCGACGGCTATGTAGGAGCTGTAGTTAGCGTCTCTGGTCAAGTCTTGCGGCTTCCCGTTCAGATAGCTATTCCACCAGCTACCGTCAGGATTCTGAACATCGCGCAGCCACGTATAGGCTCTCTCGGCCTCACCAGACCTGCCCGACAAATCCAGTGCGATAGCACATTCTACGTGGTCCCAGGGGTCGGTGATGCCGTCCACGTACCATGGTATGGCTCCAGAGGGAAGCTGGTGATTACTGATGAAAGCCGCTGGCTTGTGGATGAACGTTTCAAGGTCTTTCGACATTTACTTCCCTTAACGCTGATTGTCTTGCGGCTGACCCTTCCGGGCATAGAAAACAACGCTCTTGGAGAAGAAGTTGTTGAGGAAATCATCAAGCAGGCGGACAGGTTTGCTTTTGGTTTCTATGTCCCACACCAGGAATCTGTGGTAAAGAGAAGGGATTAGGGCTTTATCATTATTCATCCCGAAGAGGCAACGTGATATCCAGTAGAAGGAATGCAGAGCATGCTTGTGGCGGACGGCGTAGACATCCAGGTTATTCTGGCGCAGCTTGGAGAGAAGCTGGGGCGCTTTGTAGATCCTGACGTGTCCCCCCGAATTGTTGTGATAATCGTTGGATAGCTTCCAACAGATGGCTTCGGGAAGGTAGGAAGGAACGCTGACAGCAAGAGTTCCGTCGTCCTTCAGCACTCTCACCAGTTCAGCGATACCCTGGCAATCATCGGGGATGTGCTCCAGTACTTCTGAGCACACGATTTTGTCGAAGGATGCGCTTCTGAAGGGCAGCCTCAATACGTTGCCCTTCATCAGAACCCATTTGCCCTTGGATTCTCCCTGCTGGTCTAGATGCCAGAGGACGTGGTGTGCCTTCACCAGGTTTGCGTCGTTGATATCCAGAGCACAAACCAGGCAACTGTTCCGTTTACATGCTTCCCAACTGTGTCTGCCCTCGCCGCAACCGACGTCTAGAAGTCGCTCACCGTCGCCAATCCCTAGGAGCTCATAGTCGATGGTGAGCATTCGCAGCACTCCTGATATACTTCTAGTGTCTTTTTGGCGGCCTGTTCCCATGTGAGGTGTGTCTCCACCCTCTTTCTTCCTGCTTCACCTAGCTTTCTGCGCAAATGCTTATCACGCAGCAGGTGCTTAATGGCTGCGGCTAACGCGTGAGGGTCAGCCGGTGGCACGAGGATTCCTGCATCACCATCTTGTCCTACTACCTCGGGGAGTGCTCCCGCCGTTGTGGCGATAACGGGGAGGCTGCAGGCCATTGCCTCAGCGGCGGGAAGGCCAAAGCCTTCATAGAGGGAGGGGACGACGCTTATCTCTGAGATTGAATAACGTTTGACTAACTCCTCAGTGCTTATTCTACCGGTGAAGGTCACTGTATCCTCAAGTCCGTACTCTCTAACTAGCTTCAGATGTTGACCATCTGCCGAAGTGTTACCCACGACGGTCAATTTGGCCTCTGCTTCTCCCTGCAATAGTTGGAGTGCTTTGAGCAGATGGCGGACGCCCTTTATCGGCTTTTCTCCGCTGTTTATCAGGATAAGGCTGTTCGGCTCCTTGGGCACGCTATCATCGCTTTTGAAGAGGTCAGTATCAATGCCATTAAGTGCCACTCTTAGCTTGCTATGAGGGATTTCAAGATGGTGCTCTAAATCTCTAGCCGAGCTTTGGGAAACGGTTATTATTCTATCCATTCGCTTAGCTACTCGTCGTTGCATCGTGCAGAAAGAGTACCATCTCATCAACCCCAACTTTTCCAATAGATTACTAGCGTTGGCAATATCTAGGTTTCTGTCAATAGGAATGGGGTGATGAATAGTGGCAACAACAGGGATTTCCATTTTCTTAATCCAGAGCAGCCCATAACCCAAGCTCTGGTTATCGTGGATAATATCGAATCTATCATGGCTCAGAAGCTTTTTCAGCTTGTAATAGGCTCTGATGGTGAAGGCAAGCGGTTCAGGGAACGTTCCAGAGAATGAGGTGGCAAGTTCGTAAAGGTTCAGAGGGCTGCGTAGTAGCGAGGAATTTGGCTTACGAGAATCTGGTGACTGGTAGTAACTGTAGCTTGGAAGCCTGTGAAGTCTTACTCCGTCTGGAGGAGTTGGGTAGGGTGGGGCGCCAATTATCTCAACTTGATGTCCCAGTTTTTGAAGTTCGCGGGCCAGGTAATATACATAAATCCCCTGGCCACCACAGTACATATTCCCCCGATATGATAGGAGACATATCTTCATTAATGTACTTACTACCTTTAATTATGTTGTAGGGATGTCCCTTTACTATCGCCACCAAATCGCGGCGACAAAGCTCATAGCAGCAAAACCACAACCGCTAAGGCCTGAGTATCGAGGCTTTCACGACCCAGCGATGGTTGCCCCAGATCAACCTACTGAGCCTACGCTTATCTCGGCCCGTTAGTTGTTATCTTGGCTTTTCAGCTAATCTATGGTTCTATTTCTTGATTAAGTAACAGCTGGCGTCTCACCAGGATGGAGTTTTTTCCATTTCTCTACAAGCTGTGTGCGGCTTTCTTTATGGGCAGGGTCGAGGATGCAGCAATCTACTGGACATACCTCAACGCACTTGGATTCTTCAAACCAGCCAACGCATTCCGTGCACTTGTCAGGGTCAATAACGTAGATTGTTTCTCCTTCCTTGATAGCTTCATTCTTGCATTCCGGCTCACAGGCGCCGCAGCTAATGCATTCGTCGGTGATGGTGTAAGCCATTTCTTGATTGAACCTCCTTCGTTTTTATTGCGGTCAACCGCTATTTCAAGCAATCTCATTCTGGTCTCGGGGCAACATCCCGTTTCATCATTCTCGACAAAGCTCCCGGGCGAACTTGTCTCTTAGAGCGGCAACAACATGCGCAGGCACCATGTTGTCCAGACAGCCTTCTAGCTTGGCCACTTCCTTAAGCAGGCTCGAGGCCAGGAATTGGTATTGCAAGCTTGCCATGAAACAGACCAGTTCAAGGCCAGGCGCCAGCTTCTTGTTCATCATTGCCATCTCAAACTCTCGCTCAAAATCAGAACTCATCCTTAGTCCCCGTACCATAACTTGTGCACCCACTTTCTTGGCGAACTCAACAGTAAGCCCGGAATAGGACTGGACTTGGACGTTGCTCAGACGTGCTACTGCTTGCTGAACCATTTCTACTCTCTCTTCGGTGTTGAAAAGGAGTTGTTTCTCAGATCTGTCATAGACACCGATGATCAGTTCATCAAATATTGATGATGCCCGTCTGATAATATCTAGGTGTCCATTAGTTATAGGGTCAAAGCTGCCGGGATAGATAGCGGTAGTCAAGGTTTAGCCTCCTTCTGATATATTGAGATATAGGTGTCGCCATATCGTCTTTCTTTGATTAAGGATAGTCCGTCGTAAGTATGATGCAACGGAGACCGGGAAGCATGAGAGACTACGACTAATGATTTGCCGCTCAGAAGTTGTGAGTTGGCTAGTTGAGTTACCATGCCGCTTATCGATGGGTCTGAGTAAGGCGGGTCCATGAATATGACATCGTACTTATCACTTAGAAAGGTGAAGGCTTTAGCTACGCCGCAGCAGTAAACATGAGCCTTTTGTGACAACCCAACCCTCTCCAAATTCTGCTTAATGATAGCACAACAGCGGGGTTCTTGGTCAACAAAATCAACCCATCCCACGTCGCGGCTTAGAGCTTCGATACCCAGGGCACCGGTGCCAGCATACAAATCAAGCCCTCGGGACCAATGACTGGTGAGGGAGGTCAGAATAGAAAAGATGGCTTCTCTTACCCTGTCCGTTGTCGCGCGAACCAACCGATTCCTGGGTAGTTTTAGCTGTTGCCCTTTGGCTGTGCCGCCAGTAATCCGCATTGTCGATAACAATTGCCAGCACTATTATACCTTGACTTATTGTTTAGTCAAGCTTGCCTTCTATTTTGAGGTTGTGATATACTGGCGGACGGTATTTTCAGTCGAGGAGACGCGGGTATTTGCTGGCAGAGTACGGTTACATCGGCATACTTCTTGTCGTAGCTATTCTGTTCACAGTTACCATACTGCTCATTCCTTTAGCGCTTGGTTTTCTTGGTATCGTTCCCAGGAAGAGCAACCCAGCCAAAACTTCCACCTATGAGTGTGGCATGGAAACTATCGGCAAGACCTGGGTCCAGTTTAACTTCCGCTACTACTTCTTCGCTATCCTCTTCGTTGCTTTTGATGTATTGACTGTTTTCCTATATCCCTGGGCAGTTAATCTGAAGGGGCTGGGCTTGGTTGGCTTGATTGCAGTGGCTGTTTTCTTCGGAATTCTCATGGTGGGATACATTTATGCCTGGCGAAAAGGAGCCTTGGAGTGGAAATAGAAGAGTACCGGATTGCGTCTTCGAACGAAGTTGATGCTGCTGAGGCGTTGAGAATCAGCTCGCTGAAGGAGGCCTCCCAGCAGCCAATACCTGATCCTGATAGGTGGCTTGAAGAGGAAATTGGACGCAATGTTCTTGTGACAACAGTAGATTATGTGCTTGATTGGGCACGGTCGCGGTCTATATTTCCGCTCATGTTTGGGTTGGCCTGCTGTGCTTTTGAGATGATTAGCACCGCGACTTCGCGCTTTGATATCTCTCGCTTCGGGATGGATATTTTTCGCTGGTCGCCGCGCCAGGCTGACCTGATGATTGTTGCTGGGACATTAACCTGGAAGATGGCACCAGCAGTGAAATTAGTCTATGACCAGATGGCCGAGCCTAAGTGGGTGATAGCTATGGGGGCTTGCGCTATTAGCGGCGGCACCTTCAGGGAATCCTACAGCGTTGTGCCAGGGGTCAATAGGATAATCCCCGTCGATGTCTATGTGCCTGGATGTCCGCCTCGGCCTGAGGGGTTGATTTACGCCATAACCAAGATACATCAGAAAATCTGCAAGGAGAGCATAAAGAGGGCATGACCACAGGCATCACCAGACTTGTGTGACCGGAGGTAGTTAACAAGAGTGACCGCAGCCTTAAATGGCGAAGAGGTAGCCAAGAAGATAGCAGAGGTGGTTCCTGGTTCCGTTGCTGCTGCCGATAAAGTGACTGTTGTTGTCAGCAGCAAGTCTCTTTATCAGGTAGCTGAGTTTCTCAAGAATACCTTGGGGCTTGATTTTGATTATCTCAATGACCTTACCGCTGTTGACTATCTCGACTATTTTGAGGTTGTCTACCATTTAACCTCTTTGAAGCATAATCATAGTCTGGTCTTGAAGACCAGGTGCTATGAACGGGAAAAGCCTATAGTATCTTCAGTGGTTAGCCTATGGCGTGCAGCCGATTTTCAGGAGCGAGAGGTTTATGACCTTATGGGCATTACTTTTGAAGGTCATCCTAATCTGAAGCGTTTGTTGCTCTGGGAAGGGTTTGCCGGGCACCCGCTGCGGAGAGACTATCTCTAAGATGGCAATCAAGACCGAGCCGTTTATTCTCAATATGGGCCCTCAGCACCCATCAACTCACGGTGTCTTCCGTATGCGAGTCACCCTTGATGGGGAAGTCGTTGTTGATGTGGAGCCTGTTGTCGGTTATCTCCACCGCGGGATCGAGAAACTGGCTGAGGGGCGGACCTATACCCAAAACATCCCGTTCACAGACAGACTGGACTATTTGGCTTCGATGACAAACAACTTAGCCTATGTACTGGCGGTGGAGAAATTGGCAGGGATAGAGGTTCCGGAGCGGGCTGAGCACCTGAGGATTATTATGGCTGAGATGATGCGTATTGCCAGCCATCTTATGGCAGTTGGCTTTTTCCTGAATGACCTTGGGGCTATGATGACTCCGGTCTTGTATATGTGGCGAGAGAGGGAGAAGCTTCTCGACCTATTTGAGATGGTTTGTGGGCAGCGGCTTACCTACAATTATATGCGCGTCGGCGGTGTTAGTCATGATATCCCCGAAGAATTCTTGCCGGCTTTGGAAAGGTTTGTTGCTGAGATGCCAGGATTAATAGATGAATATGACCAATTTCTGGCTCAGAACGAAATCGTGTTGGCTCGGAGTAAAGGCGTGGGCGTTTTGCCCGAAGACCTGGCAATAAACATCGCCGCCAGCGGCCCGGTGCTCCGTGCCAGCGGTGTGCAGTGGGACATCCGTCGGGGTGACCCATACTCCATTTATGACCGTTTTGACTTTGACATTCCCGTGGGCAGTGCTGGTGATTGCTATGACCGGTACTGGGTGAGGGTACAGGAGATGAGGCAGAGCGTTCGTATTTTGGAGCAAGCGATACCCCAGTTGCCTCAAGGCGAGGTTTGTGCGAAGGTACCTCAGTTGCTACGCCCGCCGGTCGGTGAGGTCTATGGGCGTATAGAGGCACCCAAAGGGGAGCTCGGCTTCTATCTGATTAGCGATAACTCCATTGCTCCTTACCGTTTCCGTATCCGTCCGCCCACGCTGATTAACTTGACTGCATTGCGCGATATGGTTATCGGCTGGAAAGTGGCTGATTTGATAATTACCTTCGGCAGTATCGATGTCTGTTTAGGGGAGATAGACCGGTAATGACGCTTTTGGAGCAATTCCAGTTATGGTTAGGTAGTATCTGGCCTGAGTGGGCAGCTTATATTACCCCAGCCATAATTGGCATAGTGGTTGTTCTTGGTTTCGTCTTAACTACGGTGATAATCTTCATTTATTTGGAACGTCGTCTGTTGGGCCGATTCCAAATCCGTACGGGTCCTAACAGACTCGGGCCAGAGGGGATTTTCCAACCGATCGCTACTGCGCTCAAAGTTTTGCTGAAGGAAGATATCGTACCGGCCAAAGCTGACAAAGTGGTTCACTGGCTGGCGCCGGTGATTGTATTTGCACCCATATTGCTGATTTTCGCTGTAGTGCCTTTCGACAAAGGCGCTATCTTTACCGACCTGAATGTAGGCATAGTCTATGTCGTAGCGGTTAGCTCTTTGTCTGCAGTCGGCATATATATGGCTGGTTGGGCATCCAGTAATAAATACGCCTTAATAGCGGCTTTGCGGACTGTAGCCCAGTTGGTGAGCTATGAGCTGCCCGTGGTCCTGTCCATTCTCGGCGTGGTATTGATGGTGGGCTCACTGTCAATGAACCAGATTGTGGAATCCCAGAGTATTCCTTTCATTTTGCTTCAGCCCCTGGGTTTCGTTATCTTTTTCGTGGGCACGGTTGCTGAGATGAACCGATGTCCCTTTGACCTTCTTGAGGCTGACTCTGAAATCGTTGCTGGCTACCATACTGAGTATTCTGGGATGAAATTTGCCCTGTTTTACCTTGGTGAATACGGCCACACTGTGGCTTATTCAGCAATCATCGCTACTCTTTTCCTTGGAGGTTGGCAAGGCCCGTTGTTACCGCCGATCATATGGTTTCTTATTAAAATCGTGGCTGTGTTTTGTTTTATCGTGTGGATGCGTGCTACTCTCCCACGGTTGCGTGTAGACCAGTTAATGGCTTTTGCCTGGAAGTGCCTGCTGCCTCTGGCAGTGATTAACCTGTTCATCATTGCTGCCGAAGTGTTGTGGCTGCCAGAATCTATGCCATGGATAATGGTAGTGCTAAACTTCGCTTTCGCTGGCGTGCTAATCCTGCTGTGGTCGAAGTTGTTTACCCTAGGAGGCGGTAGAGTTGAAGTTTGAGAGATATGGGATCGGTATAGCCAAGGGGATGATGGTAACCTTCAAGCATCTTTTCCGGTCCCCGATTACTGTGCAATATCCTGAGGAGAAGTTGGTCGTTTCACGGCGTATACGAGGTAACGAACTGGTTTGGTATCCTGATAGATGTACTGGCTGTGCCACCTGTGCCAAGAGTTGCCCTCAGGGTAATATTGAAATTGTTAGTCACGTAGGTGACGAGAATAGCTATGTAGTTGATAAATTTGAAGTAGATACCGGGCGTTGCATGTTCTGTGGCTTATGTGTTGAGTCCTGCCCTTATGAGGCGTTAGCTATGGGGATTGGCTATGAGCGAGCACAGTATCGCCGGGGAGACATGGTATTGAGCAAGGACGCACTGTTGCTGTCTGACATCAGGCGGCCCAGTGGCTATGCTCGCCCAAAGATTGAAGCAACTCTACCTAAACAGACTTTACTCGTTTATTGGGATAAGGATAGGGAGGAAGGCGGACAGAAGGTGAATTTCCTGACACTGAGTAAAAAGAGAGGTCGCGGTGTTTGATATCGTCTTCTGGATACTGGCAGCGGTAACTGTAGGCGCAGCGTTGGCTGTTGTCCTCCTCCGCGATGTATTCCGGGCGGCTCTTTGTTTGGTTTTGCTTTTCTTTACTATAGCTGGAGTTTATATAATCCTTCACGCTGACTTCCTGGCTGTTGTTCAGGTTCTTGTCTATGTGGGTGCCATCTCCATATTGATCATCGTCGGTATCATGCTTACGCACGAAGTCTGGCGGGGGAATCCGTCAGGAAAGCTACGTATCCCTGCGATAGTAGTAGGCTTATTGCTTTTGGGAACTCTCGTGTTCAGTGCAGTAACTACCAAGTGGCAGACAAATGATGTGCCACCTCAGGAACCAACGACGGCGGCTATAGGTGCCAGCCTATTTGGCGAAGGTGGATTCATATTGCCGGTGGAAATCGCTGCGGTGCTGCTTTTGGCGGCAGTGCTAGGTGCTATCGTGCTAATAAGGGAGAAATAGAAGTGTCGGTCGGACTGGAACATTACCTTATATTGTCGGCGGTGCTTTTCTCTATTGGTTTGTATGGTGTTTTGGCAAAGCGCAATGCCGTAGTCATTTTGATGTGTATTGAAATCATGCTCAATGCAGTGAATATCGCATTGGTTGCTTTTTCCCGCTATGTTGTACCTGTGCTTCTTACCGGCCAGATTTTTGCCATTTTTGTCATGGTGGTAGCTGCAGCTGAGGCTGCCGTGGGCATAGCTATAATAATTGCTATTTATCGCAACCGCGAATCTATTGATGTGGACAAATTCGACCTAATGAAATGGTAGCGAGCTAGAATATGTGGGTTCAGGTTAAAAGTGCGCCTAATTTGATGATGGCTGAGATGTGGAAGGATTTCTTTGAGGGTGAGGGGATCCCCACCCGGACTTTGCCTGACCCGGATAAGCCTGGCATGGGCGGATCTCCAAGCTACCGTATTCTGGTCTCTCAGGAGAAAGTGCATGTTATCGAGGAGGTGTTAAGGAAACTCTAATGCCTCACCAGATTCCGTGGCTGATCTTTCTCTTGCCGCTTTTCTCCCTTATCATCATTTCTTTTGTCCTTCGGCCTTTCTTCAATCATCGCCCGAAGCTCAGTGGTTATGTGACTATCGGAGCTATCGGTATTGCCTGTGCCTTTTCCTTCTGGGTACTGGCAGAGGTGTTTGGTGCTCCTGGTCATAAGCTGGAGATACCTGATATCCAGTGGGTGGTGATTGGTGATCTTAGCGTTCATGTTGGGCTGATGGTTGATTCTCTGACTGCTGTAATGGTGGTAGTGGTTACCGTCGTCAGCCTCATGGTTCAAATCTATTCGCAGGGTTATATGCACGGTGACCCCGGCTACCATCGCTATTTTGCTTTCATGTCTTTGTTCACTGCTTGCATGCTGGGCCTGGTCATGGCTGATAATCTGGTCTTCATGTTCCTCTTCTGGGAGGGCGTCGGCCTGGGTTCGTATCTTCTAATTGGCTTCTGGTTCCATAGACCTTCTGCTGCCGACGCCGCTAAGAAGGCTTTCATAGTTACCCGTTTTGGTGACCTTGGGTTCCTTGCTGCTATCCTTTTGCTTTTCTACCACACAGGCACTTTCGATATCGCGGAACTGCATGGTTTGGCTATAGCCGGTGTTCTGGCTGGGACGACTCTAACCTGGGTAGCCATCGGCATTTTTGCCGGAGCGGTGGGCAAATCAGCTCAGTTCCCCTTGCATGTTTGGTTGCCTGATGCCATGGAAGGCCCGACACCGGTGAGCTCTTTAATACACGCTGCGACCATGGTAGCTGCAGGCGTTTTCTTGGTGGCGCGTATGTTCCCTCTATTCGCCCATTCCGAGGTGGCCTTAACCACGGTGGCTGTCATCGGCGGCTTTACGGCTATCTTTGCTGCTAGCATGGGCCTGGTAATGACTGATATCAAGCGTGTATTGGCTTATTCTACCATTAGCCAGCTAGGCTATATGATGCTCGGTTTAGGTGTCGGTGGCGTTGCCATTGGTATTTTCCACTTGTTCAATCATGCCTTCTTCAAATGTCTCTTATTCCTTGGCGCTGGCAGTGTCAATCATAGCACAGGAACTTTTGACATGCGGGAGATGGGTGGCTTGCGCAAGGCGATGCCGTGGACTTATGCTACTTTCCTTATCGCCTCACTAAGCATTTCCGGTATCTGGCCTCTTTCCGGCTTCTGGAGCAAAGATGAAATAGTGGTATCTTCCTTTGCTAACAACCCGATATTATTCTATCTGGCTATGATTACCGTGTTCGTGACGGCTTTCTATATGTTTAGAGCTGTTTTCCTTACTTTTGGGGGTGAATACCGAGGTGGAGCATCATCAAGCCACGGCGGGCATGAAGGTGGAAAGCTTCACGAGTCACCAGCAGTCATGGTTGTTCCCCTGGTTATTCTGGCTATTTTGGCGGTATTCTCAGGGTGGCTCAACGCTACGGGTGCGTTTGGTGAGTTTTTGGGGCATGGTGAAGTACATGGTTTTGCTGAAGGTTTCTTTGGCATTCTTACTCATCCGCTGCCTTTGATATCACTGCTGTTGGCTGGTTTAGGTATTTTCCTGGCGTATGCTATGTACAGTGCTAAGTGGCTATCGGCTGAAGTTGCTGGCAGAATCTTCAAACCTTTTTATACCCTGTTTTCCAGGAAATACTGGTTCGATGAACTCTATGAGAGGGTGATCGTGGTCAGGGTTCTGGTTGATGGAATCTTTGCCGGCCTTGACTTCTTTGATGCCCGTGTTGTTGACGGAGCGGTGAACGGGGCGGCCAGCGGCACTGAGGGTGCTGCCAAAGGTATGCGACGGATACAAACAGGCCAGTTGCAGGTCTACGCTATGGCTATTGCTGTGGGTGTGGTAGCAATTGCGGTCTGCTATTATCTCTTTGGTTAAGGTAAATGGATTTCACTTATTTGACGGCCATACTCTTCCTCCCAGTAATTGGGATAATTGTCATCGCTTTGTTACGTGAACCCCAGCCGAAGACCATACGGCTTACGGCCCTGGCATTTACTTTGGCTTCCTTCGTCCTGTCGATAGTTGTCTTTTGCCTTTTCGACCGTTCTGGCGCAGCCATTGGGCAAATGCAGTTTGAGGAAAAAATCTCCTGGATTCCGGCAATCAATGCCTTCTACCATCTTGGCGTTGATGGCCTGAGCCTGCCTATGGTGATATTGATGACATTCCTCGGCGTCTTGGCTGTGTTGGTTTCGTGGAAAGTTGAACTAAGACCTCGGCAATATTTCATCTGGTTGCTACTTTTGGAAACAAGCATTCTGGGGGTCTTTTGTTCTCTAGACCTTATCCTGTTCTTTCTGTTCTGGGAATTGGAGCTTATCCCGATGTATTTCCTCATCTCCATCTGGGGTGGTGGCAGAAGAGAGTATTCAGCTAATAAGTACCTAATCTATACTCTTGTCGGCAGCGCCATGATGCTGGCCGGCATCTTGAGCATTTATTTCACCACTGGCAGCCTGAATATGATGGAGCTGGGAGGCCTAACTCTGGTCAAGCCGGTTATCCCACTGACTGCCATGTTCTTCTTGCTCTTGATTGGCTTCGCCATCAAGTTGCCGGTGTTTCCGTTACATACTTGGTTGCCTGATGCCCATACCGATGCCCCTACGGCGGTGAGCGTGATTCTGGCGGGAGCACTGCTCAAGATGGGTGGCTATGGGATGATTCGGCTGTGCGTCACTATTTTCCCTGAGGTTGCCTTGCGTTATGCCCCGTTGCTGGTGGCTCTAGCTGTTGTCAGTGTTCTTTACGGAGCAGCGGTGACTTTAAGGCAGAAAGACTTGAAGCGACTGATCGCTTACAGCAGTGTCAGCCATATGGGGTATGTACTTCTGGGTATTTTTGCCTTGAGTCAGATAAGCCTGACCGGAGCTACACTACAGATGTTTAGCCATGGCATTATCACCGGGCTTCTCTTTGCCATGGTAGGGCTGGTATATGATAAGAGCCACGAGCGTAATCTCGACAAGTTAGGCGGCTTAGCCCGGCGGATGCCGGTTATCGTGGTTGTCTTCAGCATTGCTGGTTTGGCATCCTTAGGTTTGCCTAGTACTAGCGGCTTTGCCGCCGAGTTCATCACCTTCGTCGGTTGCTTTACCAGTGTGGCTGTTGAAGGAATCCAACTGTATACCCTTCTGGGTGTGCTGGGGATTGTATTGACTGCTGGCTATATACTGTGGATGCTACAGAAGGTTTTCTATGGTCCGCCGTTGGAGAAGTTCGACGGCGTGCCCGATGCCGATAATATCGAGAAGGTGTGCATTTTCTCGTTTGTTGGCGCTATCATGCTTGTCGGTCTGTATCCAGCTATCCTCACTGATGTCATCAAGCTGGGCATCACGCCGATAATGAAACTAGTAGGTCTGTGAGGGGGGTGAATTATCACATCCCGAATATTGGTGGCCGTAGGGGCAGTTATTGAAGATGGCAAGGGGAGGATACTCTTGGTGAGACACAAGCCGGAGCGAGGCGGTTTCTGGCAGGGAAAGTGGATTTGCCCCGGTGGTGAGTTGGAGGTGGGGGAAGAAATCGGCGCTGGCATAAAGCGCGAGGTCAAAGAGGAGACCAATTTGGAGATAGACTTGGTCAAACCTTTGGCACCTTTCGACCGGATTGTGAAGTCGACTGAAGGAGTCAACTTGCATGTTGTCTATATCGACTACATAGCCGATTTGGTTGGCGGCGAACTTGAGGTGGCTAGCGATGTTGGTGAAGCTTTGTGGGTGGAGAAGGATAAGCTCGGCTCGCTGTGGGAAGAATTGCATGAGGATACCAAAAAGCTGCTTGAGTTAGCCGGGATGGTTTAGTCTGATGATACTTAGTGAGCTTCGTTTGTTGACACCAGAGCTCAGCCTCCTAGTTTTTGCCCTGGTGGTGATTCTGCTTGACCTATTCATCAAGCAGAAGAAGGTTCTGGCAGGTGTCAGCATTGTTGGCTTGATAGTCTCGGCTGGTTTCACACTGACGATGTGGGGAGCACCAACTGTTGATATCTTCTATGGCATGCTGGCGGTAGACCGCTTTGCGCTTTTCTTCAAGTTCTTGCTTCTGGCAGCGGCTGGTCTGGTCATATTGGCATCTCAGGACTACGTGAGCAAGTTCGAGAGATTTCAAGGTGAGTATTATGCACTGGTGCTTATCTCGGCTTTGGGCATGATGCTGCTGACGGCGGCTGCAGACTTGATTTCTATCTATGTGGCCTTGGAATTGAGCAGCATATCGCTCTATGTACTGGCAAGCTTCTTGAAAGACCAGAAATCAACCGAAGCCGGTCTGAAGTATTTGCTTTTGGGCGCCGTTGCTTCAGCCGTGCTTCTTTACGGTATGGCTCTGGTATTTGGGCTTACCGGACAGACTTGTTTGTCGTGCATTGCTGATGTTGTTGGGGGCATACCTATTGCTGGGCTTCTGGGTAGTCCAGCTCTGCTTCTGGGTATTATCCTTTTGGTTGCTGGCTTTGGCTTCAAGATTGCCTGCGTTCCCTTCCAGATGTGGGTGCCTGACGTTTATGAGGGCGCGCCAACACCGATTACGGCTTATCTTTCCGTAGCTAGTAAGGCTGCAGGCTTTGCCGTTATCGTTCGCGTTTTCTTTGTCGCGCTTGGTGCTCCGGACTGGCTTAGCCTGGATTGGGGAATCTTGTTTGCCATTTTGAGCGCTATTACCATGACCGTGGGCAATGTGGTGGCGATTGTCCAGACCAATATCAAACGCATGCTCGGTTATTCCAGCATAGCCCAGGCTGGCTACCTCATGGTGGGGTTGGCTACGGTGGGAATGGCAATGGGGGCTGATGCCCTGGGGCGGAGCGGGCTGCTTTTCTTCCTTATGAGCTATACTGTTACCAACCTGGGCGCTTTCATTGCCGTGATCGCTATCTCCAACAAGATCGACAGCGATCAGATTGATGATTACACGGGCATGGGCAAGCGGGCACCGCTTCTGGCGTTAGCTTTAACGTTGTGTTTGGTTTCCTTGACTGGCTTGCCGCCTACGGCAGGGCTTATCGCCAAGATCTACATCTTCAGCGGGGCGGTGAACCATGGCTTGTTGTGGCTGGTGATCATAGCTGTGATAAACAGTTGTGTCTCGGCCTACTACTACTTCAGGGTGGTCAAGGTCATGTGGATGGGAGACCCAGCCTCGGAGGAAAAAGTACCTTCATCATGGGCGCTGCGTACTGCGCTGGCTCTCTGCTGCCTTTTTGTCCTGCTGTTAGGTGTTGTCCCTGGTAGCTTCGTCGGCATAGCAGAAGCTGCCACACGGATTTTCGGCTCATAGATTTTTGCCACCTCCCATGCTCTGATGCTTTGCAATGTGACTCGTATTCTGGCTTTGCCGAAGCAGTCTGATGTTCCTGTTCAGGTAGCAGGTGACGCTTGATGGAGAATGAACCTGCGCTGTACTATAGGGGTGAATGCCGGCAATCATGCTGTGGAGGACTGATGTGGAGATACTGAATAACACTATCCCTATTTGATTTGGGCAAAGTAGTCCACATACCTGGGTTGATTTGGAAACGGCGATGAGTCTTGGGTAAGTACCGCCAATCGTTATAGTAACGGAGGTAGAGATGAAATACAAAACATTACTGGTGGAAAGGTCAGGCAATATGGCCACAGTGACCCTGAATCGGCCTGAGATATTGAATGCCATGAATACGCAGGTTATGCTTGAGCTGAAAGAGTTGCTGGCCCAGCTCAGGGGAGAGCAAGAAACGCGTTTCGTAATATTTACCGGGGCGGGTAAAGCTTTTTCCTGCGGCGTGGAATTTACTAAGAAAGCGATGGATGAAAGATATGCTGGGCCTGAACTGCCGAATGAAAGGTTATGGCAGCTATTTGGGCATGATTTCATGCACACTATGGAGAACCTGGAGCAAGTGACGATAGCTGCTGTCAACGGTGCGGCTGTGGGGGCAGGACTCTGCCTCGCCATGAATTGCGATTTCAGAATCGCGTCTGAGAACGCTGTCTTCGGTATTCCTGAAGCTAATCTGGGCATCTTCTTCACCTGGGGAGCCACCCCCCGTCTTACTGCCTTAATAGGACCAGCCAAGACCAAAGAGATGATTATGACTTGCGATAACGTTGATTCCCGTGAGGCGCTGGCAATGGGGCTGGTGAACAAGGTCGTCCCTGCCGAGCAACTGATGAGTTCGTGCAAAGAGCTGGTAGAGAAAATTGCTACCAAAGGACCTTTGGCGGTGAGAATATGCAAGAAGATAGTCAACGCCGCATCATTGTCGAGGATGGCTGACCTGTATCCGTGTGAGCCTGAACTCGTGGAAAGGCTTCACCTTTCGGGTGACGTGGAGGAAGGCGTGCGGGCTTTTATGGAAAAGAGACCGCCCCGGTTCACTGACTAAGTGACAGTATTAGGGTAACCTGTAGCAAGGAGAAACCGCACTGACATGGCTTATTACATTCGAAATGGGAAGGGCGGGCAGCTTCTGAGAGATAAGGATTGAAGTGCTGCCACAGTTGACGGTCGTCGATTGACTCCGGATGGAGAAAGATTTCCGGAGAATATGCTAAAGGAGGTTGTTATCATGGCCGAGGCAAAGAGGGAGCAACCACAGTTACCAGATGGGTGGTCTGAGTTAAGAAAAGCCAAGGCATCGGCCAATACCGCTTGGGCTTACTACAGAGATTTGGTCAAGTTGTTGCATAAGGAAATAGGTGAGGAAAAGACCGCTGATATCTTGAGTAAACTAATGGCGGCAAATGCCAGGAAATATGTTAAGCCAAGTATGGAAATGTTCGGCATTAAAGGCAACGACGCATGGGCATTGGCAAGCTATTTTAAACTGGCGACAGGAGACATCATCGGATATAAGGCAGAATTGATTCAAGAAGGGCCGAAGAAGGTTGTATACAGGTTGTATCCTCCGTGCCTGTGGTTTCCTGACCTGGATATCCCAGCGAGTTTCTGCATGGCCGAAGGGAGCTTTGAAGAGGAAGCGACAAGAATAGTCAACCCAAAGATCAAGGTTAGCGGCAGGGCGCTGCTGACTCGCGGAGACCCATACTGTGAGACTGTGTTTGAAGAGGTCGATTGATGTGGCAGCCACCGTTGAGGAGAGGGTATTAAATAACGCCCAGCGTAGCGAAGTCAGGTGATCTCGTTCAGATAGATGGGTCACACTTCATATGAGATGAAAGGACGTTATAATGGCTGTGCTATGAGTGTATATGGCAGCATCCTGCCGGGAACGGCGCGCCTGGCAAGCATCGTGGAGCCATCGAAATGAGGCCGGCGAAGAGTCAAATGGTTTAATTACTACTATTCCCATGGCTGCAATGCTAGGCTTACTTGCCCCCAGTTCGGTATCTCTCTATAGCCCTTCTATCGCTGGAAACGCCGCCGCAATCAGCACTAATGGCTATTTTGAAGCCGCCAAAATACCTAAATTGATGCCCATCACCGTAGGCCAAAGTACCTACTCAGTCGTCTTTCTACGAACAAAATCAGAGAAAGGAGGCCATGTGTCACTAGTGTACTGGAAGAGACTCGGCATTGACAAAAGGTTAGTATTGAGCTATAGTGACTAAACGGTCAGTCACTACAACCTGAAGATCACGATATGTACACGAAACTTGATATTCGAGCCTCCAGTAGCGACCGTGTGTTGGTCGAACGCCGCCGAGAACATATAGCACGCTGTGCAACTCGCGCGTTTGTGAAGAAGGGATACGAACGCACGAACGTTGATGAAATCGCCCGCGCCTGCGGTATGAGCAAAGGTAACCTTTACAACTATGTCGGGTCCAAGGAGGACATTCTCTATTTGGTGATCGACCGCGGCTTAACCGACCTGACCGAAACGATTGAAGGCCTCTGTGATAGACTGAGCAATGCTGCCCCGGCCGATGCTCTGCGAGAGTTCATCAAGACGTACTATCAAGGGGTAGGTGAAGATCCTGATTTCACCGTTTTTACGTACCAAGAGACAAAAAACCTGGACCTCAAGGCACGTCGGAGCGTTCTTGAGGCTGCAGCCCGTGATGTGGCCGCTTGTGAGGCACTGTTGAGGAGGGGTGTGGAACTAGGCGAATTCCACATTGGCAACATTACGTTGATGGCACACGACATAGTTGTTTCTGGCCACATGTGGGCAGTCAGACGGTGGTTCCTGAGAAGTCAGTGCATGCTAGAGGAGTACATCAGGGAGAAGACTGAGTCTATCCTGAAGGCAATACTGGTGGAGGCGCCGGGGGCCATAGGAGTGAGTAAGGCATAGGAGAGCGTGTTTTGTACCGGGGTATGACTTGAATTTGGTGATTTTGAGTGGTGTCAGAAGATAAGACCAAGTTGAAACTGGAACATCTTCACCTTAGCTTTGGCGGTGTTCGGGCTCTTGTTGATGTGAGCGTGGAAGTGAGGGAAGGTGAGATACTGTCTATAATAGGGCCGAACGGTGCTGGCAAGACCTGCATTCTTAATTGCATAAACGGATTCTATCGCCCTCAGTCGGGCGATATTCACTTTGAAGGTCAGAACATAACCCGCCTGCCCAGCCATAGAATCGCTAGGCTCGGCATTGCCAGGACGTTTCAGAATATTGAACTATTCAGTGGACTGAGTGTCCAGGATAACTTGCTGGCTGGAAGACATTTCTACATGGCAGGTGGGCTTGCTGGTTCTGTCCTGGGTGGTGTTTACTTCGGTAAAGCCCACCGCGAAGAAGTTGAGCAGCGGAGAGTCATAGAAGAGGTTATCGATTTTCTGGAGATAGAGGCGATAAGAAAGCAGGTCGTGGGTACCGTTCCCTACGGGTTGCGCAAGAAGGTCGAATTAGGCAGGGCGTTGGCCTTGCAGCCCAAGGTACTTCTGATGGATGAGCCTATGGCAGGGATGAATTTGGAAGAAAAGGAGGATATGGCTAGGTTCGTTTTGGACATATATGAGGAGCGAGTCAACACGATAGTCCTCATTGAGCACGACATGGGGGTGGTGATGGATATATCGGACAGGGTGGTCGTTCTTGACTTCGGCCGCAAAATCGCCGAGGGAACGCCCAGTGAGATCAAAAGTGATCCTAACGTGATTAAAGCCTATCTAGGTGCGGGTAAGGCATGAGGCACGAACTGGTAGCAGTCCGAACAATGCCTGGGGATACAATATCCAAGCTGTTTAAGCAAACGTGCGACAAATATGGCGACAAAAAGGTGGCCCTCCGCTATAAGAATCTCGGGGTATGGCAGCCCTACACCTGGAAGCATTTCTGGGAACAGTCCAAATACTTTGGCCTGGGGCTAATTAGCCTGGGCCTTGTGTCTGGCGATAGGATTACCATAGTAGGTGACAATGAACCCGAATGGTATTTTGCCCAGTTCGCTGCCATATGTTGTGGAGGCATCCCGACAGGTGCCTATCAGGATTCCGGTCCCCAGGAGATAAAATACGTTATCGAGCAATCCGGCAGCACCTTTGTTGTTGTTGAAGACCAGGAGCAGGTTGACAAGCTCATATTCCCGTATAGAGACAGAGAGGGCAAAGAGCAAAAGCCTATCGTTGAGGAGGTGCCGGCAATAACGAAGGTAATCTATTGGGATCCGAAAGGGCTCAGATTCTACGATGATCCTATTGTGATGCGTTTTGATGAGGTGGTGGAGCTTGGTAGGCAATATGAGAAGGAACATCCCGGACTGTTGGAGCAGACCATTGAAAATAGTAATGAAGAAGACCCGGTCATGTTGACTTATTCCTCGGGGACCACAGGCTTGCCGAAGGGAATAATGCACTGCTCGCGGAGTGTTCTGGCGGCGAGCCGGTGTTGGGATACACCGGCACCTACCGGTGAGGGCGATGAGTTCGTTTCCTTCTTCCCTCTAGCCTATGGTGCTGAATTCTTATACCTCATACCAGCATTTTTGAAGGGTGGCGCCACGGTTAATTTCCCCGAAGAGCCAGAAACCGTGGCGGTGGACGTGAGAGAAATAGGGCCGACGAAAGCTTCGTCAGCTCCACGCTTGTTAGAAAACGAGGTCTCTTTTGTGCAGGTGAAGATTGCTGACGCTAGCCTGTTGAAGAGGCTTGTCTATCAGCTATTTATGCCTATTGGTTACAAGATAGCCCGGATGAAGCGTGATAATCGGAAGATTAATCTGTTCTGGCAGGCTGTCTATGCCCTCGGTTATCTTCTGGTATTCAGACCAATCAAGGACTGGCTGGCATATTCGGGGAATAGAGCTTTGCTCATCGGCGGTGCTTCCATGGCGTCTGAAGTTTTTGATTTCTTTCTGGCTCTTGGGATTGATGCACGGATGATGTACGGAATGATTGAGTGCACCCCAACTACGATGCACATGAAGGGCGATATCGACCCGGAAACTTCTGGGGTGCCTACGCTCTATAGCGAGCTAAGGGTATCTGAAGATGGAGAGATCCTGGAGAGAGGCGCGCAGAAGATGCTTGGCTACCATAATAATCCTGAGGCTACAAGGAAACTTATCGATGAGCAGGGTTGGGTGCATACTAGTGATGCTGGCTTTATCACTGAGCGAGGTCATCTAGTGTGTATTGATAGGCTGGCCGACCTCGGAACTCTAAGGGATGGGACTGGGTTTTCGCCTTCATACATCGAGAACAAGCTCAAATTCTCGCCTTATATCAGGGATGCTGTTATCACAGGTGACGATGAGGAGTTTGTCGGTGCCCTGATAAGCATTGATTTCCCTAACCTGGGGAAATGGGCTGAGACACACCGCATCCCCTACACTACATTTGTTGACCTGTCCCAGAAACCGGAAGCCTACGAACTCATCAGGAATGACGTGGTGAAGATAAATATGCGTTTGCCTGATAAGCAGAGGATAAGGAGATTTGCTTTATTGCACAAGGAGTTGGACGCTGATGATGCTGAGTTGACCAGAACGAGAAAGCTGAGGCGAAAGGAAGTTAGCCAGCGCTACCGGGATATGATAGAAGCCCTCTACGGGGACAAAATGGAATATACGGCCGAAGCTAAAGTTACGTACAGGGATGGCAGAAGCGCTACCATAACCACTGCGGTTCAAATCGCGTCAGTGGAGGACGAAGACGCATGAGCGCCATACTGGAGCATCTCGTCATCGGAATAGCGGTCGGCTCTGTGTACAGCATAGTTGCTCTTGGCTTTGTTCTCATATACAAGGCCACCGGCATTTTCAACCTGGCCCAGGGCTCTCTGCTCATGATTGGCGCTTATCTGTGTTATGTGTTTAGCATCACTGTTGGATTGCCATTCTATGTGGCAGTTATCTTAACCCTTGCGGTTACCTTCGCACTGGGCCTACTAATTGAAGCCCTCTTCCTGCGCCGTATGATTGGCCAGCCCCATCTGGCAGTACTTATGGTTACCATTGGCATGTATCTCATGATCCGAGGGTTAGTGTTGATTATCTGGGGTGTGTACAGTAAGTCTTTGCCGTCCTATTTGCCTACAGAGCCAGTCACTGTATTGGGTGCCAGCGTGTTGCCGATTTTCATTGTGGCTCTTATAGCGGCGGCTATCCTGTTCACTGCATTTATTCTGTTTTTCAAGTTCACTTCAATTGGCGTTGCCATGAGAGCAACCCAGGACAACCAACAGGTAGCCCAATCAGTAGGAATAAGTGTCAGGCGGGTATTTGGAGTGTCATGGGCTATCTCGAGTTTAACTGCTGCAGCCGGTGGTATAATAGTGGGCACCATATTGTCGGTGGGCTACTCTCTTGACGACTTCGGGTTCAAGGTGTTACCGGCTGTTATTCTCGGTGGTCTGGAATCGATCCCCGGTGCCCTCATAGGCGGACTTATTCTGGGTATAGCCGAACACTTCGGTGCAGCCTACTTAGGCTCATGGCTAATTGGTATTGAGGATGTAATCCCGTATATTATTCTGCTGGTGCTATTGCTGATCGTGCCCTACGGAATCTTTGGATTAAAAAGGATAAAAAGGATATAAGAAGTGCATCTACCTTGTCGAACCTTCAATGAGACCTACGAGCAGGATATGGCTATTGTCAGGACCCGGCTACAATGGTTGTTACTGGTTGTTGGTATTGCACTTGGTCTTTGCGTCCCTCTAGTTACCGGCACCTATATGCTTACCATAGTCATAACCACTATGAGTATTATCATAGCTGCATTGGGAATACAAATCCTGACCGGATACTGCGGGCAGCTTTCTGTGGGTCACAGCGCGTTTGTGGCAGTTGGCGCCTATGCTTCGGCTCTTCTGGTCTCCCAAGCGGGGTTGTCCTTCTGGATTGCCGTGCCTCTTGCCGGTATCGTCGCTGGACTGATGGGATTGCTGGTGGGTCTTACCTCTATCAGGCTTCAAGGGTTTTACCTGATCATATCTACATTGGCGGCGCAGTTCATCATAATGTACGTAATAGTGCACTGGACCAGTGTTACTGGCGGCTCTTTTGGCATGTCTGCGCCGGTCCCGAAGCTGGGGGGGCTTGACTTCACCAGCCCGGGCATGTACTTCTATATTGTCTTCGTGGCCTTGCTGATGGCCACGTTTTTTGCCAAGAACCTGGTCAGGACAAATGTGGGGCGGGCATTTATTGCCATACGAGATAACGACCTGGCGGCTGAGGTAATGGGCATCAATCTGACAGCCTACAAACTGCTGGCTTTCTTCATAGGCTGCGCTTTTGCTGGGGTCGGCGGAGCGCTGGCAGCGCATGCGCGCGGCGTGATTACGCCTGACAGCTACTCGCTGGTACAGTCCTTCTGGTACCTGGGATACATTATCATAGGTGGTCTGGGCACTATAACCGGGGTCTTCTTTGGGGTGATATTCATAGCAATCCTGAACAACGGACTCAGCGCTATCCTCAGTTCGCTTTCCACCGTTTTTCCGGGTGCGGGCAGCCTGTTGGGGCCGTTGATGCTCTTTGTCTTTGGCCTCATAATTGTGTTATTCCTGACGCTTGAGCCCAGAGGGTTGGCACACCGGTGGCAAATCTTCAAAGCTTATTACCGCCTGTGGCCGTTTTCACACTAGAGTTAGAGGGGTGATGCTTATGCGATAGATGTTATCGAGGTAAAGCGTTTGAGAAACTAGATAAAGGAGGACAGATGTTTAGAATTCCTAAAGTGGTTGTGTTTGTGCTGATGGCGATTTTGCTGGTGGCACTGCCTCTATCAGGTTGCGGTAAGGCGGCGCCGCCGGGGCCGCAGGAGGGGGTAATAAAGATTGGCCTTCTTACTGACCTGACCGGTCCAATCGCCGCGTCGTCGGTGCCGGGCCTGGAATCCATTGAGGACTGGACGAAGTACGTAAACGAGAAACTGGGTGGAGTCGCCGGGCACCAGCTGGAGGTCGTTGTTGTTGACGCTCGGTACGATAATGACCTGGCGGTATCAGGTTTTGAAAAACTGGTTAATCAGGATAAGGTGCACTACATCAGCTGTGCTTGCGCCAACTACCAGCCGGCCATCAAGCCATTGGCTGATAGATATCACATGCCGTGCTCAGGCCCGACTGAATACGCGGTTTTGCTCCCGCACACCGCGGGTTCGTTTATGTTCGGCTACTTCCCGCACTATGCCGACATGTACCGCTGTAGCCTGACCTGGATCAAGGACAACTGGAAAGGGGACGAGCCGCCCAGAATTGGTATCATGGGTTTGGATGCGTCGTTCTCGAAGAGCGTCATCAAACCGGTGAAGTGGATGCTGGAGAATGAGTTGCACTGGCCAATAGTCGCCGAGGAGTGGATGACGATGACGGCGACGGATGTTACCTCACAGGTAACGAATCTGAAGAATGCCGACTGCGACTATGTGCTGATGCCGCTAACCGGCGCCCCGCAACTGATATTCCAGAAGACGGCCTATGCAGCCGGCCTGACAGAGTCGACGCAGCTCATAGACATCTTCATCACGATGATGATGAGCTTCCGCCAGCTAGACCCTGAGGCGACGACCGGCCTCATGAGCCACAGTCCGTGTGCACTGCCCCAGATGGCAGATGAGGTGGAGATTTTGGCTCTGCTAGACCAGATTCATACGGAGTCTCGGCCCGATGCGCCGCCGCTTGACTGGATTCGTATAGTTAACTACGCCGGATCCATACTGATTAACGAGGTACTTGAGAAGACGATTGACAAATATGGCTACGATGAGCTTACCGGAGACAATATCAAGTGGATCATGGAACACAAGATGAAGGGCTATACTGCAGAGGGACTGCTCGGTTCTTTGCCATGGTCAGCTGAAAACCATGCTGGGTCGCACGATGTGATAATCGTTGAGACGACCCCTGACTTCGGTCTTGAAATCCTCAAGCTGTGGCAGGAGATGCCACCTTGGCCTGAGGAGGCACAAGAAGTCGATTTCTGGAAGCTTTGAGTTGGTCACGGGGGACTCCCGGACTCCGGGAGTCCCCCCACCAAAATGAGATAACCTATGCTACAGGTAAATAACATTGAGGTCTGCTATAGCGAGGTCATCCTGGTGCTGAAGGGGGTATCACTGGATGTGCCGGATAGGACTATTGTTACTCTGCTGGGGGCTAATGGGGGTGGCAAGAGCACGATGCTTAAGGCTATATCCGGGCTGCTCAAGACTGAAGAAGGCGAGGTTACTGATGGCAGCATTGAGTTTGATGGTGAGAGAATAGACCATATGGAGCCGGAGCAGATAGTCAGGAACGGGATTACTCAGGTGATGGAGGGGCGGATGGTGTTTGAGCACCTTACTGCTGATGAGAACCTTGAGGCCGGCCACTATGTCCGCCGGCGGGAATCAAGCCTGGGCAGTGAACGCGATATGGTCTTCGATTACTTCCCCAGGCTCAAGGAGCTTCGTCGACAGGTAAGCGGCTATCTCTCTGGTGGAGAGCAGCAGATGCTGGTAATAGGCCGTGCCTTGATGGCCAGGCCGAAGTTATTTCTCCTTGATGAGCCATCAATGGGGTTGGCTCCGATAGTAGTTGAAGAGATTTTTGATATAGTGAAGAGGATTAAGGAAGAGCAGGGAGCCTCTGTTCTGCTGGTGGAGCAGAATGCCGTGGCGGCTCTTTCCATTGCTGACCACGGCTATGTTATGGAGAATGGCAAGATTGTTCTTGACGGACCTGCTGATAAATTGATGGATAACCCCGACATTAAGGAATTCTACCTTGGGCTCAGTGATCTGGGCGAAAAGAAGAAATACAGCGAGGTAAAACATTACAAGAGGCGGAAGAGGTGGTTGGTCTAGAGGAATTAACGGGATAGCTCAAACCCCATCGTAGATATGGGGTTTTCATGTTTATGAACGACTGAGCATAGGAGGAAATATGGCGGACTTAGCTGATGCTTTAGCCAATTTAGATGAGGATGAGGTGAGGAAGCTAGTACGTGAGAAAATCGATGCCGGCGCTGAGCCTATGTCCATAGTTGATGAATGCCGCAAGGGCATGGACATAGTTGGTGAGCGCTATAAGAGCAAGGACTACTTTCTCAGCGAGCTAATCATATCCGGCGAGATGTTCAAGGAGGCGATGGCTGTTGTTGAGCCGTTGTTAAAAGGAGGTAGGGAAGCAGACCCGTTAAGTAAGATGGTTTTGGGAACGGTGAAAGGTGATATACATAACATAGGCAAGGATATTGTAGCCACTCTTCTAACAGCGGCTGGATTTGAGGTTTACGATTTAGGGATAGATGTGCAGCCGAGTGCACTGGTGGAAAAATTGATTGAGACAGGCGCGCCTATTTTGGGGATGTCAGGTCTATTGACCCCCGCATTTGAATCAATGAAGGAGACGGTTAAGGCGGTTGAGGCAGCCGGGCTGCGGGACAAAGTCAGAATTATCATTGGCGGCGGGATTGTTACTGAGAAGGTGGGGGAATATGTTGGTGCTGATGCCTTCACCAACGATGGAACTGAGGGTGTCGATATATGCAAGAGGTTTGTCAAGGGAGGGAAAAAATGATAAGGGAAACTATGACTGCAAAAGAGAGAGTGGAAGCAGCAATCAAGCTTGAACCGTATGACCGGGTGCCAGTGGCGCCTCTTATGGACGTTATGTTCCCCTCCCGGCATAAGGGTATGACGGTTGCCTACGGTCTCGCTCATTGGAGTGAGGGGTTTCAGGCCATTGTTGACTTGTTCGATGAAGTTGGTGGTTGGGACGCCATGATATTACCAGGTTATAGCCTTTCTCTTCCACCTTCGGTTGCCTCTGGGGTCACAGCGGTTTTGACTCAGGGCGCCATGATATTTCCCGGGCAGGATGCAGCCGTCTCGGAGGATTCACAGCCACAATATGGAGAGACGGAGAAGTTGACAGTGGAGGACTATGATGAGATTATCGAATTGGGTTGGCGGGGTTTCGCCGAGAAGAACCGTGAAAGATTTGCTCCTTTTGCCCCTGAGAAGATGATAGCTTGGACCAAGAGGCAAACAGAGCAGTACACCAAGGAAGGAGAGACGTGGGCTGAGCGAGGCATCCCATCGCTGTGTGGCACTATCGTGGAATCGCCTCTCATGTTTCTCTCTACGAAGAGGTCGCTCACTGCTTTCACTATGGACCTCCATAGAATACCGGACAAGGTAGAGGCGGCCATGGATGCTATGGTGGATGAGTTCATTGAAGATGCAATAGAGGGCGCTCGGCTAACCGGTATTCCGGGTGTGATGTTGGTACTGGAAAGGGGGGGAGGCTTCTATTACCCATTGAGGATATTCGAGCGCTTTGAGTTTCCCTACATGAAGAGGATGACAGAGGCATTTGCATCTGAAGGATTGATTACAGTGATGCATTTCGACCAGGACTGGACAATCAACCTTCCCTACTATACCCAGTTGCCAAAAAAAATGTGCGTTGCCGAACTGGACAGTACCACCGATATCTTCAAGGCAAAGGAGGTACTGAAGGACCACATGTGTATTGCTGGGGATGTGCCGGCGTCGCTGTCGGCAATTGGCACTCCTGAGGAGATGGAGACTTACTGCAAGAAGCTCATCGACATCGTAGGCAAGGACACCGGGTTTATTCTTAGCTCGGGCTGCACGGTCCCGCCCGACGCCAAGTTTGAGAATTTCAAGATGATGATCGATACCGGCAAGAATTACCTCCCTGCCCATTAGCTCCGAGCCTGGAGGTACTCCTGAAGGTGTGGAGATATGCAAGGGATTTACCACGGGGTGAAGTAGATGATAGATGAGACGATGACCCCTAAGGAGAGAATTCGGGCTGCTGTCAACCTTGAAGTTCCCGACAGGGTCCCAGTAGCGCCTTATATGCTGCAATTTCCTCTTCGGTATCAGGGTGTACCCCAGAGTGAAGGTTACAGGAATCCAGGAAGAGCAATCGAGGCTTTTGTGGATACCTTTGATGCTCTGGGAGGCTACGATGGCCAGATTGCAGCTGATCTTATCTGGCCAAGTTCTAGCTGGCGAATATCGTCAGCGCCGATGACGATGCATATTGCTGGTAGGGGAGCCTCTGACGACGCCCCGATTCAAGCGGCAGAGCAGGAAATCATGACAGTTGAGGACTATGATACGATAATCAATCGCGGGTGGAATGGTTTCTTGGAGCAACTTCTTCCACGGGTGTCAGGTCGTCCTCTCGAGAGAGTGGACGCCAGCCAGAAAAGGCAACTTGAAACATATGTAGATGATGCTAAAGTCTGGGATGAGCGAGGGGTTCATATCTTTCTTGGTGCAACTACCTGTAGCTGCACGATGATACTTTCGCTCTGTAGGTCACTTACTCAATTCACGCTTGATTTGTATCGTCGACCTGACAAGGTTGAGGCCGCCATGGATGCTATGGTTCCTGACCTGATTGAAAATGTTATTGATGACACCAAAGCCACGGGTATACCTTGGGTCTTCTTTCCCCTGGAACGGGGTTCTGGCTTCTATTACCCGATGAAGATTTTCGAGCGGTTTGGATTCCCTTACCTCAAGAAAATGGTCGATGCTTTCGCTGCCGAGGGACTCACGACCACATTACACTTTGACACCGACTGGAC
>CAZOQG010000003.1:0-42250 GCA_964582065.1 uncultured Dehalococcoidales bacterium | reverse complement strand
AGGGCCTTGATTGATGCGTTAAGCGAGGAGTATACTGGGAATCGTTTGCTCTCAAAGGCCTTCTTAACCATTAGGTGATACCTTCTGTCTTCCTCGTCTTCCGAATAGGCCTCAAGTGAAACGCAGATCATCACAGGCTTCCCAATTTCGTCGCGAACATATTCGCACCCATTGAGCATGAGGTCGACAAGTTCCTTCAGGCGACCTTCAAGTGTTTCACCGAACACGCGACTCAGATATCTCAATTCATCAAAGTGCACCACTAGCGAATGTATGTTCTTATCGAGAGCTACAAGCTTGGTGGCATCAGAAATAGTCCCTGACATGCCGCGTGTATTGTAATAGATAGGCCATGCATCTAAGGGGTTTCCGATGCTTGTTCCTGCTGTTGGCACTATCTTTCTTAATTCCCTCATCGTTCCTTCACCAAATTCAGGAACTTCCAGGCCTGCCTTTACGCATGAGTCGGTTTCAATCACGCTGAAACCGCCAGAGTTGGTAATAATGGAGACTCCCTTTCCGGAAGGAAGGGGCGAGCAGCTAAGCGCCAGAGTGGCATCCAGCAATTCATCGAAGTTGTCTACTTGAACCACACCAGCCTGCTTAAATAGTGATCTCCAGGTTTCCGGTGATCCGGCGAGGGCCCCGGTATGAGAAGATGCTGCCCTGCTGCCATGTTTTGTCACTCCCCCCTTTAGTGTTACTACCGGCTTTCTCCTCGCGGCTTTGCCTAGTTCTGATTTGAGGCGCTTCCCATCTTTTGCACCCTCCATGTATAATGCTATAACTTTTGTTTCGGGGTCATCTGCCAGGTATTCCAGGAAGTCTGGGCAATCCAGGTCTATGGCATTTCCGTAGCTGATTATCTTGCTGAACCTTATGTTCCTTATCTTTCCAATGGTTGAGAATTGCTCGGCAAAGGTTCCACTTTGTGAAATAACTCCAACTGACCCTTCCTCAGTCGGAGCATCCGGAACAAAAGACAGACCGGATTTGGGACAATAGATTCCCATGCAGTTGGGTCCAATCAGTCTAATCCTGCCTTTCGCTACCTCTTTCACCTCGTTCTCTAGTCTTTTCCTTTCTTCTAGCCCAGTTTCACTGAAACCTGCGGAAAAAATATGAGCTGCCTTGACGCCTTTCTCTATACACTCACTTAGCACCTTCGGAACTAACAGTGCTGGCACTGCTATGACAGCGTAGTCAATTCGATGTTCGATATCCAAAATCGTAGGATAACACTTCTTGCCAAGGAGCTCTTTACGCTTTGGATTAACCAAGAACAAATTCTCCCTCATCTTTGTTCTTATTAGGGAATTTGTGAAGTCGTCAGTTTGGGACGCTCCTATGACAGCCACAGCCTTCGGATTGAAAATATATTCAAATTCCTTTAGCTTTTCCGATTTCAACTTGACCCTCCAATTTTCGTACGTCTTCAATCAAAATGTGGTTAAACCGCCAGAAAAGGTTCAACCACTGATAGGACAATATAGTATAGACGTAATTTGGAACTCATGCAATTCAAGAAGCTGAACCAGTACAACCGCTTGACTATCTATGGGGGCACTGATAAAATGCGACAGCGAAGGGTGGTGAGCTCGATAGTTGGAGCACTGTGGTGACGACGAAGGGGTCAGTGGTTCGAGTCCACTACCGCCCATTAAGTTTAGTGACGTGACTCGACATGACTAGAAGAGTAAAAAGCGGGCCACTAGCGAAGGCTGTTCATAAGCTATGTTCAGATACTCTCTTGGCGCGGACCAGCGAATCTGGATTCAAAGGCGGGCTCAAAGAGATTATCGATGATTACCGACCACGTTTAGGAAACTTGGGCCTTGGGGATATAGGTCGGGCAATACAAGCATGGCTCAACCGATATGCTAAAGACAGAACGGAAAGCGTATGGCGGTTAGTCGACGAGGTAGATCCAGAAGTAAGGGATGAATACAAACGGCAGGCTAGTGTATATTCCGGCACCTCACCAGTGAGAGACAAGGAGCGGGTGGCAAAATTTGCTGTAACCCTTGAAGCAGACGAAGATGGCTTCATCGTAGCCAGTTGTCCTGCTCTGCCTGGATGTCACTCGCAGGGTCGAACTAAGAAAGAGGCAATTGCTAATATCAGCGAAGCTGTTCAGGGATACGTGGTTAGCATGCGTAAGCACGGGGAACCAATACCCACAACTGAGGTTGAAGAGGTGGAGGTAGTGGTCTAAGTGGCACGTCTTCCTGTAATATCAGGAGACGATTTTGTTAAGGCAATGGGTAAGATCGGATATATTTGGGATCATACGGAAGGTAGCCATATGATCTTGCTTCATCCATCTAAGGGCAGACTTTCAGTACCAAGACATGGAGAGCTGGGCCGAGGCTTACTGAGGGCCTTGATTAAGGATGCTGGCCTAACGCGGGATGAATTCCTTAAACTATTATGAGACTGAGTTGAGAGTGATGCTAGAAGTTTTGTCTATTGCAGACTCAAGCACATTATTGGTACAGATTCGGCGGAAGTTATTTCTTTATTGTTTTGTTAGTTGTTCTTGTTAAGCTCTGAGCAAAGTTGGCTTGGAATTGACCTCTCGCTTATAATAACGTGGGGTCTTTGTTTAGTTTAGTGTAGGAATTCAAAAATGGCCGCAGAGGAAAAAGAAGCGAGGTTGGAAAAGATGCGGCATTCGGCCGCCCATGTGATGGCTGAGGCTGTCCAGTCACTTTTCCCGGGAACGAAATTTGGCATCGGTCCGGCTATAGAGGATGGCTTTTATTACGATTTTGAGCTACCTCGCGCTCTAGTTCCTGACGACATACCGATAATTGAAGCCAAGATGAAGGAAATAATTGCTGCCGATTCCGTTTTTGTTAGAGAAGAGATGGATAAAGCGAAGGCCCTGCAATTCTTTTCGAGTCAACCTTACAAGTTGGAGCTTATCGAGGAACTTCCTGATGAAACAGTGATTATCTATCGACAAGGCTCTTTTGTTGACTTATGCCGTGGCCCCCACGTGAATTCAACTGGTAATATTGAAGCCTTCAAACTTACCAGTATTGCTGGAGCTTACTGGCGAGGCGACGAAAAGCGTCCCATGCTGCAAAGAATTTACGGTGTCGCTTTTGATACACAGGCTGAGCTTGAAGGTCACTTAGCTCGGTTGGCTGAAGCAAGCAAGCGAGACCACAGGAAGTTGGGTAAGGAGCTCGACCTCTTTAGCCTTCATGATGAGGCTGGCCCAGGGTTGGTTCACTGGCATCCTAAAGGCGCTTTGGTACGCGAGGTCATCGAGGACTTTTGGAAGGAAGAGCACAGGAAGCGAGGTTACGACATTGTCTATACTCCACATATTGCCAAGGTAGACTTGTGGAAGACTAGCGGCCATTGGGATTTCTATCGGGAGAATCTATATCCGCCGATGGAGATCGAGGGGCAGGAGTACATTATCAAACCAATGAACTGTCTGGGGCACATTTTGATGTATAAGACTCAGTTGCGTAGCTACCGCAATTTACCGCTGCGTTGGGCTGAACTGGGCACAGTGTATCGTTACGAGCGGTCGGGTGTGTTGCACGGTCTGGCGCGAGTTCGCGGCTTTACTCAGGATGATGCTCATATCTTCTGTCGGCCTGACCAGCTTGAGGCTGAGGTAACGCAGGTGGTGCAATTGGCCTGTTTCATGCTGGACACGTTCGGTTTCCATGACTATGAGTTACTTCTGTCTACTCGGCCTGAGAAATATGCTGGCACTATCCAGGTCTGGGAGGAGGCCACAGAGGCTTTGAGAAAGGTCTTGCAGCGCCTTGAGCTTGGTTACACGATAGACCCGGGGGAGGGTGTGTTTTATGGACCCAAGATTGATATCAAGCTTAGGGACGCTCTGGGGCGGTTGTGGCAAGGACCAACTATTCAGGTTGATTTCAACCTGCCGCAGCGCTTTGATGCTAACTATATTGGCGACGACGGTTCGGAACATCAGGTGGTAATGGTGCATCGCACGGTGCTGGGGAGCATGGAGCGATTTATGGCGTGTCTCATCGAGCATTATGCTGGTGCCTTCCCGGTGTGGCTATCTCCGGTTCAAGCAGTCATAATTCCTATAGCCGACCGTCATCTGGACTATGCTCGTCACTTGGCTGGTGAGCTTAGGGAGGGCGGCATGCGTGTTCAAGTTGATGACCGCTCGGAGAGGATGAACCTGAAAATAAGAGAGGCTCAGCTAGGGAAGGTTCCTTATATGCTTGTTATTGGTGACAAGGAGCTGGATACTTCTACGGTTTCTCTTCGATTGAGAAATGGGGAGGACCTGGGCTCACTGAGTGCTTCCGAGTTCATGAGTAGGGTAAAATCAGTTATTGAAGCTAGAGTTCCAGACAAGCTTTGATTTCTTGTCGTGAATGTGATATATTTCTGTCCAATGGCCTGTTTTATGGTAAGGAGGTGGGGAGAGACATAGTCAAGAGAGTACGCGTTAACCGGCAGATTCGAGCTAGGGAGGTTCGGCTTATAGGGGAAGCGGGGGAGCAATTGGGAGTGCTTTCTCTTGAGCGAGCGTTGCAGATTGCCGATGAGCGTAATTTTGATTTGGTGGAGGTAGCACCCACCTCGGTACCTCCTGTCTGTCGCCTTCTCGACTATGGAAAATATAGGTATGAGCAGACCAGAAAAGAACGGAAAGCACGGAAGAGCCAGAGAGCTGGCGTGCTCAAGGAAATCCGCGTTAGACCTAGGGTCAAGGACCACGACGTCGAGACTAAGATTAAGGTGGCGAGGAAGCTATTAGAGGATGGAGACAAGGTAAGGGCGTTTGTGGTTTTCCGCGGACGCGAGATCACTCACCCTGAGCTAGGTGTGAGGGTTCTGCAGAAAATAGCCGATGATTTGAGGGACGTAGCTGCTCTAGAGGGTTCACCATCTTTGGAGGGGCGCATTATGAGCTTGGTGCTTTCCCCGATTTCGGTTAAACAGGTCAAGGAAACGAAAGTCGAGGAAAAAGTCTAGATGCCAAAGCTTAAGACTCATAAGGGAGCTAAGAGCCGCTTCCATATAACTGGCAGCGGCAAAATTATGCGTGTCAAAGGTGGTAAGAGCCATCTAAGGCGCAAGAAGTCAGCCAGGACGAAGCGTCTTTATGATGAGACAATTCCTGTTCAACCCCAGGATAGGGCAAGGATAAAGAGACTGTTGCCTTACGGTGTGAAATGAACCAGGAGGAAGCGATTGCCGCGAGCTAGAGGTGGAGTAGTTACCCATCGACGACATAAGAAGGTGCTGGAGCTGACCAAGGGGCATAAGGCTACCAGGCATGCCCTGTATCGGCGAGCTCATGAGTCCATGCTTCATGCCTTGCATTATGCCTACTGCCATCGCCGAGAGCGTAAGGGTGACATGAGACGGTTGTGGATTATCCGGATAAATGCTGCAGCCCGGGCCGGTGGGCTTTCTTACAGCCAGTTTACCGACGGTCTGAGGAAAGCCAATGTGGCAATTAACCGCAAAACATTGGCTGAGATGGCAGTAAATGATCCCTCCAGTTTTTCCAAGCTATTGACCTTGGCCTCAGACGAACTTAAGAGCTAGTACCTGGCATTGCAGGAATGGTGCTAAATCAACTTGAAGAACTTACCTCAAGAGCTTTTGATGAGTTAGGCAAAGTCACCAATCTCGAAGAACTTGAGGCTTGGCGGATTCGATATTTAGGCAGGAAAAGCAGCTTAATACAGATGTTGCGTTTGCTAGCAACTTTGCCATTAGAGGATAGGCGTGTTGCTGGGGCTCGAGCCAATGAGGCCAAGGAATCTTTCGAAGCCAGATTAGCAGAGAAGAAGACGAGCTTAGACCTAGCCGCAACTCTTTCTTTGCAGCGTGAAAGCCTCGACGTCACTTTGCCTGGAGAACGGGTTCTTCTGGGTCGTCTCCACCCGACAACTCAAATACTTGACGAAATCTGTGATATTTTTGGGGACATGGGTTTTCAGGTTGTCGAGGGGCCAGAGGTGGAATGGGAGTATTACAATTTTGAAGCTCTTAACATGCCAGCAGAACATCCAGCTCGGGATATGTTCGCTACTTTGTGGATTGACTTTGAGACAGAGGCTGGCGATAGACCTATGCTTTTGCGGACTCATACCTCTCCAGTCCAGATAAGAGTTATGGAGAAGTCGCCTCCACCGATAAGGATGATAGCGCCCGGGCGAGTCTACAGGTATGAAGCAACCGATGCCACGCATGAATGGATGTTTTATCAGGTGGAAGGACTAGCGGTAGATAGGAATATCACCTTAGCCGACTTGAAGGGCACTCTCTTTGAGTTCGCTCGCCGTCTTTTTGGCAAGGAGAGAAAATGTCGTTTTCGTTGCGATTACTTCCCTTTCGTCGAGCCTGGTGTCGAAGTATCTATTGATTGTTTTGTGTGTGGAGGGACTGGTTGCCGGCTGTGCGGCAATAGCGGCTGGATTGAAATCATAGGCGCTGGAATGGTGCACCCCGAGGTTCTTCGGCGTGTTGGCATTGACCCTGAGGTTTATTCTGGCTTTGCCTTTGGCATGGGTGTGGAGCGTATTCCTATACTTCGTTATGGGATAGATGATATTCGCCTCTTCTATAGTAACGACGTCAGGTTCTTAAGGCAATTCTAAATCTGGTTGGAATTCTGGCCCCAGGAGCTTGTGAATGAAAGTTTCTTTTAGATGGCTCAGCGACTATGTTGATATTTCTGCACCACTCGAAGAGGTGACTGAAAGGTTGACTATGGCTGGATTGGAAGTTGGGGGAATGCAGGTTATCGGCGCAGGCTGGAATAATATCGTAGTTGGCAAAATCGTTGGTGTTGATACCCATCCAAATGCCGACCGCTTGAGGCTAGTGACCGTTGAGTTGGGGAAGCGGCAATCTACTGTTGTCTGTGGTGCCCCGAATCTCACAATTGGGGATAATGTGGCTTTTGCCCATGTGGGGGCTCAGCTCATCGACGGTCATAGTGGCGAGGTTATTCAGCTAACGCCAGCCAGGATTCGTGGCGTTGTTTCTGAAGGCATGGTTTGCTCTGAAAAGGAGCTGGGAATCTCTGACAGTCACAAGGGGATTATGATTCTTCCCCCGGAGGCGCCTGTTGGTACTCCTTTGTCTGAACATCTTGGGGATACAATCCTAGACCTGGACATAACACCGAACCGTCCTGATTGCTTGTCGGTGATTGGTGTTGCCCGGGAAATAGTAGCTGTTACCGGGAGTAGGCTCAGTATTCCTGAAATCCACTACGAAGAATTGGAGAACGCAATAGACTCCTTTGTCTCGGTGGAAATTGCTGACCCAGACCTATGTCCTAGATACTGTGCCAGCTTGCTTACTGGGGTCAAGGTAGGTTCATCACCTCAGTGGCTACAACAGCGTTTGTTGGCTTGTGGCATGCGGCCTATCAGTAATATTGTCGATATTACCAACTATGTGATGCTGGAATATGGGCAGCCCCTCCATGCCTTCGATTACGACAGAATCCACGGAAAGCAGATCATAGTACGCCGGGCAGAGAAAGGCGAGACTATGACTGCTTTGGATGGAGTCGAGCGGACTCTCGGCCAGGACATGCTGGTCATTGCCGACAAGGAATGGGCGATTGCCATTGCCGGCATTATGGGAGGTTTGGATACTGAGGTAACAGCCAATACTACCAGTGTTCTGATAGAATCGGCAAATTTCAATCAAGCAGCTATTCATCGGGGGAGCGTGAACCTCCGACTGAGCAGTGAAGCCTCGCTGCGTTTTGAGAAAGGGCTCAGTCGAGACTTGCCAGTGGTGGCACTCAAGAGGGCGACTGAATTGATGCTGGAATTGACTGGCGGCAAGGTGGCTAAGGGGGTGATTGATGTTTACCCCGGCAAGCGGCAGGTCGAACCTATATTGTTGTCCGCTGCTGAGGTTAAGCGGCTTCTTGGTATGGAGGTGGGGATTAGTGAAATAGTAAGGACGTTGGAGCTCTTGGGTTTCGGTTGTGAACAAACTGAGTTGCCCTCATCAGTTCGGGTCAACGTTCCGTGGTGGCGTACTGATATCAGTTGCACCGCTGACTTAGTGGAAGAGGTGGTTCGTATTATTGGTTATGACAATATTCCGACTACTATGCTTGGTGCGCCTCTGCCAGAGCATGAGTCAATGCCAATGCTGGCTCTTAGACGAAAGCTACGGAGCATCCTGGTTAGCTGTGGTTTCCAGGAGGTGCTTACCTATTCGCTGACCAGTCTCGAGGTGATGAGCAGGCTATCACCTGAGCTTCGGCTGAAGGGCGCAGTCCCGGTAAAGGTAGCTAATCCTATGAGCAGGGACCACGAGTATCTTCGCACCAGTTTGCGAACCGGTCTCCTGTCAGTTCTGGCTCGCAATCAGAAATACCAGGAGAATGGCATCAGACTTTTCGAGATTGGAAAGGTGTTCTTGCCGCAGGAGAAAGATTTGCCGCAAGAAAAAGAGATGGTCTGCGCTGTGCTCAGTAGCTCTCAGGGTGGGTTATCCTGGCGGGGTGAAGTCGAGCCTGTTGACTTCTTTATTGCCAAGGGGGTGGTCGAGACATTTTTGTCTCGGCTGGAATTGGCTGCGAGCTTTGAGGCAGGTGAGGATGAAGGCTTAATACCTGGGAGAAGCGCTGACATAACTGTTGGCAATGACAAGGTGGGCGTTATAGGCGAACTACATCCCAAGGTATCGGAAGCTTTTGAACTCTCTGGGCCTGCCTATCTCATCGAAATTGATCTAGATAAACTGGAATCTTCTATAGGTGGCCCTAAGAAGTATCAGCCAATTTCCCGATATCCGAGTACGAGTAGAGATATTGCGCTATTAGTGGATGAAGCGATAACCCATGAACAGGTTTATGATATTGTCAAGGGCTTTTCTTTGGTGGATCAGGTGTCTCTTTTCGACCTTTACAGCGGAGAGCAAGTGCCGGTGGGCAAGAAGTCCTTCGCTTTCAGGGTCATCTATCAGTCATCCACGCATACCTTGACTGATGAAGAAGTCGACAAGGTCCAGCAGCAGATTCTCGATAAGTTAGCGCGGGAGCTAGGAGCTAGTTTGCGAGCTTAACGTATCTCAGGTGTTGCTGGAAAGCTCCCAAAAAGACAAAATAGTCAGATAGAGCTGGCATACTCATGGCAAAACGGCATTTCCTGGATTCATTCTTTTATCCCAGCAGTGTGGCCATAGTGGGGGCTTCCAGAAGTCCACTAACTCTCAACTATAACCTGGTTAGGAATCTAGTCAAACTGGGGTTCAGGGGCGAAATCTATCCAGTGAACCCCAACGCTGATGAGATTCTTGGGACAAAAGCTTACGCTAGATTGAAAGATATCGACAGCGAGATAGACCTGGTCGTTTCTGCTGTCCCTGCCCACATGACCCTGGACATCGTTAAGCAATGTGCCGAGAAAAGGGTCAAAGGGGTTGTGCTTGTAGCCGGAGGTTTCTCGGAGGCCAATGAGCGAGGGCGCAGGGTGCAGGATGAAATTGCTCATCTCTTGAAGCAAGCTGGGATTAGGGCGATTGGACCGAATGCCCTCAGCCCGATCAACACTGCGAACAATCTTGTAGTTAGTTTTTTGCCGGTTGAAAGACTAACCCGGGGAGGCGTATCCTTCGTTTTTCAATCTGGTCTATATGACCCCAAACTCAACTGGATTCTTTCAGATTTTCACCTTGGTATTAGTAAGCTTATTGATCTGGGTAACAAGATGGACATAAACGAGGTTGATGCTTTGGAGTACCTGGCCCAGGACCTGGATACGAAAGTTATAGCTATGCACCTGGAAACGCTGAAGGGCGGCGGCAAGAAGTTCATGCAACTCCTCGACAATACTTCGAAGGCCAAGCCGATTGTGGTTCTTAAGTCTGGACGAAGCACTGCCGGGGCTAAGGCTGCTGCTTCACACACAGGTTCTATGGCGAAAGAGAGCAATGTTGTGTTTGACGCTGTATTGAGACAGTCACGGGTCGTTGGGGCGCAGACGCTGGATGATTTCTTTGATTTTGCCAAAGCCTTCGGGCTTTTGACTCCACCAAGTGGCAACAGGATAGTCGTCGCCAGTTTGGCTGGGGGGGAAGGCGTAATAGCTACGGATACATGCGAGCAAAACGGTTTCTCAATGGCAAGGCCGAACGGGCGAACCTTTGGCAAGCTCAAGCCTTTCTTTCCCCCCTGGGAGATTCCGTTGAATCCCTTTGACATAGGGGTTTGCACTCAGTTTCACCCGACCGATGAGGTCTACAGCGTCTTCTTGGAGTCTATGGTCGGCGATGAGAACGTGGATTGCCTGATAGTCGGGTTGCCGCCGTTTTTCCCTTCGCTTGGCACAGACAAGGCTCTCAGGCCTTTCTTGTTGGGAAAAGAAAAAGGCAAACCGGTTGTTGTGTGGCCGCATGCGATGACCGATTCACTGCATGCAGTAGTCGAAGAGTTGGAGTTGAACGGTGTACCTGTATACCCGTCGGTGACAAGAGCTATCAGAGCACTGTCTGTTGTCTACAAGTATAAAATGATACAAGAAAGGGCTGCTTAGCGAGGGCTGGCTACATTTGGTTGTCCAACCCAGGGTAATCTCGCTAAAGAATCGGTCACTGCCCCTGTGCGTTCACGGAGTTTGCCCTGAGTGGGCGTGTTCGGTCACTTTGTTCTTTAATCAGCCTACTGACCCTCTGGCAACAATGAGCGGCTACCTAACGACTAGTCTACGAACAAAAGCCGGGCTGCCGGTAGCATTAGTGTAGATTCATGACCGGATCCATGTCGCCAGGCGTGATCCTTTCGACTGTAACTACGGACCCGGCAGGTGGCTTGAACTCGAGGGTAAACTTCGTGTAACATCCCAGGGTTGGGAGGAGGGGCGTGCTTGCCGTAGCTATGTCAATGTCGGTGCAGTCAAATGTGATCTGCGCCTTCTCACCTACCTCCAGCAGGCTATCGTTGTCGCTCATGCCTACCCATGTTAAAGCAAACTTCGCGTCGTTGTGATACTGTTGAGAATCAATGTAGGTGAGGATGGATTTGTTGTTGGGCGGTATCGTCAGGTCTATGGCCTCTCCACCTAGAGCATTGCGCACGGTGAATTTAATCGAGCTTACCGTATCTGTCGCGTTCTCGCCGAAAGCGACAACGCTTCCCGTGAGCTCCATGGTGCTCTTGGCTTCCTGGAGGCCGAGATAGACAGTCTCTTTACCCTTCTCAGCCGAGAAGATACCAGCGGAGAGCACGGCATAGCCAAACACTGCAGCTACGGTGACAAAAGCAATCAGGATAATCGCCGTCTCCAGGCCGGTGATGCCCTTCTCATTTCGATGCCCCCTTCTGAGGGCTCTCATGAATTTGTCAAACATCTTCCTTCTCCCATATTGACCCCCCTTTTGGAGAGAGTTTATAGCATATAGTATAGTCCAGAATGACATTTATGGAATGACCAATTGGTCACGGTTTGACTAGTACTTTAGTCATGAGATTGTATCTTCTGAGGCCCATAGTCGCACAAAGTTACAGGTCGTATTGTGCTTTCATCACAAAAACGAGACGCGGCAAGCTTGCGGACTTCACTAGAGGAGGTGAAAAGCGAAAGGTTTGGCTGTATTGTGCCTGTGCTTGCCGCTGCTTGGGCTGAGGAGTGTGTCAAGCTAGTCTGGCCCTAGCTTCGGTCAGGTTCTTGTAGCAATTCCTTTATTCTGACAGTTATTCCTTCCAGGGGTAGAAGTTGAGCTTGCTTCTCCTTGCGCCATTTTACCTCTACACTCTGACTCTGCAAGGTGCGTGGGCTCAAAGTTAAACGGAGAGGTATTCCCAGAAGATCGGCGTCATTGAATTTAAATCCTGGGGATTCGTCGCGGTCATCGAAAAGCGTCTCCAAGTTTTTCCTGGTTAGGTCCTCGTATAGTTTTTCAGCTGTTTGGGAAATCTCAGAATCTCCTAGGTGGAGAGGGCATAAGTGGATGTGGTAGGGGGCGATAGCTAGCGGCCAGATAATACCTTTGTCATCGTGATTCTGTTCTATTGCGGCTGCCAATAGTCTTCCCAGTCCAATGCCGTAGCAGCCCATAATGATTGGGCATAATACGCCATTTCGGTCGAGGAAAAAAGCACCTAGCTTCTCACTGAGGAAGGTGCCTAGCTTGAAGACATGACCAACCTCAATGCCCTGCGTGGAAAGGAGTTTGCCTTCGCATTTAGGGCAGCTATCACCTGAACGTGCTACAGCGATGTCGGCAATAGTGTCAACCTCGAAATCGCGGGGGTAGTTCACATTCTTGAGGTGAGTGTCCACCTTGTTGGCTCCGGCAATGAAATTGGAACCCAAGGTTATCGAGTCGTCGGCTACAATCTTGATTCCCTCTATGCCTATCGGTGAGGCTGAGCCGGCCACTAACCCGGCTGCCTTCACTTCGGTTTCTGTGGCCAGACGCAACTCCGAGCATTTTAGCAAGTTTCTGAATTTTGTCTCGTTAACCTCCAGGTCTCCTCTAGTGACCACAAAAACAAGCTCGCCATCGGCTGAATAAAAGACCGCCTTCAGGGTATGGCTTGTGGGCACACCGACAAAATCGGCCACTTCCTCGATTGTTTTGATGTTTGGGGTTGATATCTCTTCCATGGGCAAAGGAGATTTGATTTCCAGCTTTGGCTTGGCGAATTGGGCTTTTTCTGTGTTGGCAGCATAACCGCAACTGGAGCAATACATAATTTCATCTTCACCACTATCAGCGATTAGCATAAACTCCTGAGACTCTTTGCCGCCTATGGCGCCGCTGTCAGCTTCTACAACCACTGCCGGTAAGCCGCAGCGAGAATAGATGTTCTTGTAGGCTTGAATCATTTCTTGGTAGCTGTTGTCTAAGCCTGCCTCATCAACATCAAAACTGTAAAGGTCTTTCATAATGAACTCGCGGACACGTAATAGGCCGCCTCGGGGACGGGGTTCATCGCGGAACTTGTTCTGTATCTGGTAAAGGAGAAGGGGCAGGTCGCGGTAGCTCTGCACATAGCGGCGGACAAGCTCGGTGATAACCTCTTCGTGGGTGGGGCCCAAGGCTAACCTGTGTTCCTTGCGGTCAATAACGGTGAAAAGAGTCTTGCCGAAGGAAGGGTATCTACCTGATTGTTCCCAAAGTTCAAAGGGCTGAAGCGCAGGTAGCATTAGCTCTTGCCCACCAGCTTTGTCCATTTCCTCCCGGATTATGTGCTCAATTTTCCTGAGCACTCGCCAGCCTAGAGGTAGATAGGAATAGATACCGGCGGCTACCTGCTGAATCATTCCGGCCCTAAGCAACAGTTGATGACTCAGGGTGTCAGCTTCTGCCGGTGTCTCTTTTAATGTCTTGCCAAAAAGCCTTGAAAGGCGCATATTCGTTGGCCTCTAAATAGAATTCTCAATTCGCTGTTGAGAAGGCTGTTGCCAGATGACTATTCTATGCTGAAGGGCGGGTATCTGTCAGTTAGCAGACAGTAATAAGCCATTACTCTAGTGTACCAGCGAACGTAACCGGCGACGAAATTGAAAGCCCATTCAGGATATTTGCCAGTGAACAAAATAGCCCACCAGGCAATAAACCTGACAACGCTGACGGCTATGCCGATACCCCACAGGACAATCCAGTGGGGCACAACCATAGGCAGTCTGAAAAAAGTAGTCAGCCGTGAGAGTCCTTCTTGATGACGGAAACCGATGGTTATCGGATATTCCATTTTGTTCTCCTTATCAATCTGGCCTCCTTGAGACTCCTCGATTCTGAAAAACCATAGCTTGCGTCGCTACCCGCTTTCTCCCCTATGAGCGGGCGAATTAGTCTGAGAACCCTGCAACATCAAATCATGTCGAAGTAACTCAGTCTAGTGCGCAAAGATTTTCCACCTCCGCCATTAAGGCTTGCAGGAATCGTGTCTCGTCTACAGTGCTTACCGCTTTGCCTTTTCTGAAGATGGCACCTTTGCCTTTGCCGCAGGCAATGCCGACATCGGCGTCTTTTGCCTCACCTGGACCGTTGACAACACAGCCCATGACGGCAACCTTGATGGGTTTACTTATCTCGCTTAGCCTTCTGTCTACGGACTCAGCCAAACCAATGATATCCACCTCAGCCCGACCGCAGCCAGGGCAACTTATCAAGGTAGGGCCGTGTTGGCGGAGGTCGAGGCTTCTTAGAATCTCATGAGCGGCATTTACCTCCTCGCAAGGATGGGCGCTAAGGGAGACACGGATAGTGTCGCCGATACCCTCGTGAAGAAGTATACCAATGCCGACTGCGCTGCGAACAGCACCTGCTCGAGGAAGACCTGCCTCGGTTATACCTAGATGCAAAGGGTAGGATATTCTTGGGGATATTGTTCTGTAGGCCTCGATTGTGGTAAGCACGTCGAAGGCTTTAAGGGAAACCTTAATCAAATCAAAATCCAGGCTTTCCAGTAGGTTGATTTGCTCCAGCGCTGCGCTGACCATGTGCTCAGGTATAGATGAGTGTTGTCTTGAGGCGGGTGGTAGGCTTCCAGCGTTGATGCCGATACGAATGGGTGTCTGCCTTTCCTTAGCCGCCTGGACTACTTTGGCAATTTGCTCTGGGTCACGAATATTCCCAGGGTTCAGGCGAAGCCCATCAGCGCCGGCTGCCATTGCCGCCAGGGCAAGCCGATAATCGAAATGAATGTCGGCAATGATGGGAATGGAAGTATTTTGCTTAATGGTTGAAATAGCCTGCGCAGCTTGCGCATCGGGCACGGCTACTCTGACTATCTCACAACCGCAATCAGCGAGCTCCTTAATCTGAGCTACGGTAGCTGGTACGTTCCTGGTATCGGTTTTGGTCATAGACTGAATTACAATGGGAGCATCACCCCCCACGGTTATTGTGCCAACTCTGATAGGCTTAGATGAGCGACGAACTATCAAGGCAGCAGGCTCTCCCCTTGGATAATACGTGTAATGTCATAATAGCTTATAGCGGCAATCAGCACTAGCAATACTATCAGGCCAACAAGGTGGACAAGTCCCTCTTTTTTGGCAGATATCCTCTTGCCCCGCCGAACCCATTCCAAAGCTACAAAGACAAGCCTGCCTCCATCTAGACCTGGGAAAGGAAATAGGTTGATTATGGCCAAATTGATACTGATTAGAGCAGCGAATTCAAGCAACGGACTTAGACCAGCTTTGGCCATCTGGCCGGTCAGTTTGGCAATGCCTATCGGGCCGGCTAGTTCAGGTGCTGTTCCTCTGATGAACCAGCTTGCTACTTCATTTCGAAACAGGATAAGGATCTCCCAGCAGTGAGTTACGCTAGAGGGGACTGCTTTCCAAATAGGATAGGACTCGCGGACTACAGTGCTGTCTGCCCCGGTAATGGTGACGCCGATGGCCCCTTGCCCCTGCGGTGGATTCCACCTTGGCTTCACATTGACTTCATTTTGGCTGAGGTCAGGCTTCTGAAACAAGATGTTTACTTCTGAGCCAAGATTCAGCTGGATGAGGTAGCCGACAGTACCACGGTTCTCAATTGTGCGGCCGTTTATTTCTAGTATCGTGTCCCCGGGTTCAATCCCAGCGCTTTGAGCCGGCGAGCTTGGGGCTACTTCCTCGACCACCACTTTTTCTAGTAGCATGTCGTGAGGCACCATAAAGGCGATTGAGAAAAGCAATATGGGAAGCAAGATATTCATCATTGAACCGGCGCCAAGGACCAAAAATCTGGTGGCGATGCTTTTGCTAGCTAGGCTGCCCGGAAATGTTGGGTCTTCCTCTCCTAGCAGCTTGGTGAAACCGCCGAGCAGTATAGCGTTTAGCGAGTATACTGTCTCGCCCCGCTTGAAACTCAGGAGCCGAGGGGGAAAACCAATGCCAAACTCCTCTACTTTTACTCCCGAAAGCTTGGCTGTGACGAAATGCCCAAGTTCATGGGCAAAGACAAGTACTAGTAATACACCGACAAAGCTGGCCGCTGTCAGTGCTATTGTTTCTAACATAGGCTTTCCTTTGTGGCAACATTGAGCGCAGTTTCTCTGGCCCAGGTATCAGCGGCTAGAATCTCGTCCAGAGTAGGGTTGGCAATGCCTCGGTGTAGGTCGATAGTCCTGGCTACTATTTCAGGGATGCCAGGAAAACTCGTCTGCCCGGCCAGAAAGAGATGGGTAGCTATTTCATCGGCGGCACAGAGGACGGCGGGGTAAGTCCCCCCATTTTTAGCGGCCTCGAGAGCTAGTCTTAGGCAAGGGAAATTGTGATAAGTCACCGGCTCAAAGTTTAGTGTCTTCACTTGGACTAAGTCAAGGCGTGGCAACTCAGAGTTAGGCAGCCGTCTGGGATAGGACAACGCATATTGTATGGGCAGATGCATATCGGGGAAGCTGAGTTGCGCTTTTAGCGAGCCATCCATGAATTCTACTAGAGAATGAACAATACTCTGTGGGTGGATGACAATTTCGATTTTGCTGAAGGGGATGGAAAAAAGCCAGTGAGCTTCGATTGCTTCCAGCCCCTTGTTCATAAGGGTTGCCGAATCAATAGTGACTTTCCTTCCCATTTTCCAGGTAGGGTGCTGGAGAGCTTCTTCAATGGTGACCTTGGCCAATTGCGACGGAGAGTAGCGGTAGAAGGGCCCCCCTGAGGCTGTCAGGATGAGTCGAGCCACCTCGCCTTTCTCTCCACGGAGGCACTGCCATATGGCGCTATGCTCACTATCGATAGGTAGTATCTGTGCTCGGTGTTGTTTGGCTTCTGCGGTGATGATTTCGCCTGCCATGACCAGTATCTCTTTGTTGGCAAGGGCTATCTTCTTGCTGGCTCTTATACTTGCTAGAGCCGGGGTCAGTCCCGTTTTGCCTGTGGTGGCTATGACGACAAGGTCGACATCAGGGTGGCTGGCTATCTCTTCCATTGATGAAAACTCTGCCTTACCGGGTAGGTCAAGCTTAAGTGCTGAATAGACCAGTTGGGGCTGGAATTCACTGACTTGTTTAACTAGTAGACCGCTGTTTTCCCTCCCAGCCAGTCCTATGACCCTGAATTTGTTGGGGAAGGTTCTCACTATATCGAGAGTCTGCTGCCCTATTGAGCCCGTCGAACCTAGGATAGCCAATCTTTTCACGGTGTTGCTCATAATGCAGCGAATTCTGCACAGTAGTATGCTATAGCCCCGGTGAGTATGTGGCTGTCAATACGGTCGAGGATACCTCCATGTCCGGGTAGTAAGCTCCCTGAGTCCTTGGCGCCTGTGTTACGCTTAAGTAATGACTCAACTAAATCGCCGAGCTGAGCGAATATGCTGATGACACCCCCCAGAAGCGCCGCCTGCCAGTAATTGAACGGCAGTGACAAGATCATACCGAGAATTGGAGAGACTATGACGCTAGCCAGTAGCCCACCTATGGCTCCCTCCCAGGTCTTGCCGGGACTTAAGGCTGGAGCCAGGGGGTGTTTACCCCAAGCTCTGCCGACAAAAAAGGCACAGGTATCACTGGCCAAAGTAGTGATTATAGCCCAGAACACCCACGCCTTGCCAGCTTCCAGGTTCCTGAGGTCAACCCAGTAGCTAAGCATCCAGCCAACATAGAGGATTCCTGCTATCGTCCACGCCCAGTTGTTGAAAGCCTGTTCTCTTGGAGACCTAAATAGCAGCCAGATTAGAGAGATGACTATGGCTGAAGTGATGAGGAAAGGCGTCGTGCCAGCGTATGGACAGTGGGGGCTGAGGACAAGTAATAATACCCAAGCTGCGCCCAAATAGGTAAGTGGCTGTATTCTAGACTGGCTGGCCATTCGGTAGAACTCGAGGCTACCAACTATGGCTGCAGCAGCTATCAGGAACGTAAACCAAGGTTCGCCAAACCAGATTGCGGCAATGAGGAGCGGTAGGCCGATGATAGCAGTGAATAGTCTCTGCCTGAGCATGCTTGTTCCTCAGGCTCTGGTTCTCCAAAGCGGCGGCGACAATGGTCCGTAGGCATTAGCAAGGCTTCCCGTTATTGGCATGCTTATGCTTTGATTCTCTGTCAGTGGCTATTGACTTCTCTGCAAAATCGTAGGCTGTGGTTTTCTGAGTCCTCAGACCTCGATTATCTCTGTTTCTTTGTCTTCTCCTATGTGATTAACTCTTTCTACGAAATTGTCAGTTAGTTTTTGAAGCTGTTCGGAGGCGCGTGTGTTTTGGTCCTGAGATATTTCCCTGTTTTTCTCTGCCTGTCTTAGTTTTTCGATGCCTTCCCGTCTCAGATTACGCAGGGTGATTTTCGCTTCTTCCAGTCTCTTGTGGACTACTCTAATCAGATCTTTGCGCCGCTCCTCAGTGAGCGGCGGGATAACTATACGTATAACATTACTGTCGCTTGTTGGGTTAAGATCAAGGTCAGATGTGAGAATAGCCTTCTCGATGCTGCGGATTGAACTGCGGTCCCAGGGTTGTATAACTATCATCTTGGCTTCAGGAACGGAGATGGAGGCGATTTGGTTGACTGGAGTAGGAACACCATGGTAATCAGCTCTGATGTGCTCAACTAAAGCTGGTGTAGCCCGTCCCGTGCGGATAGCTGCCAACTCTCGGGCCAAAGCATCGACGGCCTTTTGCATTTTGGTATCTGTATCACTAAGTGTTTTTTCGATCATTTCTTTCCTTCATTGGCAACAAGCGTGCCTACATGTTCTCCGAAGATGGCACGTTTTATGCCTTGTTGTCCTTGGAGGTCAAAAACTATGATAGGGAGCTTATTCTCGTGGCATAGTGAGAAAGCAGTAATATCCATCACCTGGAGGTGTAGGTTTAATGCGTCCCTGTGAGTCAGACGATCGAACTTCTTTGCTTGGGGATTCTTGAGGGGGTCGGCATCATATACACCGTCGACCCTGTTCTTGGCTACCAGGAGAACTTCAGCCCCGACCTCAATGGCCCGCAGTGCTGCAGCGGTATCGGTGGTCATGTAAGGGTTCCCTGTGCCTCCAGCAAAAATGACTACGCGCTTTTTCTCCAAGTGGCGAATGGCTCGGCGGCGGATGTACGGCTCGGCTATAGCTGGGATGGTGATGGCCGATTGAGTTCTAGTAGTGACACCTTCACTTTCCAGCGAATCTTGAAGAGCCAGGGCATTAATTACCGTCGCCAGCATTCCGGAATAGTCAGCTGTAGCTCGGTCCATTCCTTTGGCTTCCCTACCGGTGCCCCGCCAGAAATTGCCTCCTCCAACAACTATAGCTACCTCGACATTCTGGTCAATCACCTGCTTTATTTGCTGGGCTACACGAGTCAGGACTGTAGGGTCGATGCCGAAGTTTTTCTTCCCCATGAGGGCTTCGCCGCTCAGCTTAAGCAAGACGCGCTTATATTTGGGCTTAGTCGCTGCCACTTCTAATAACCTAGCTCGAATCTGGTGAATCTACGTACTTTGACGTTCTCACCAACTTTGGCAATGGTCTCAGTGATTATGTCTTGGATGGTCTTGTCAGGGTCTCTGATAAAAGGCTGGAGGAGAAGGCAAGCTGCTTGGGGGTCCGTGTCTGCCCGTGGCGGAATCTCTTCTTGGGATATAAATTGAGGGGACATGGCTACTATTTGCAAAGCTAGACTATGAGCTAGCTCCTTAAATTCGTCGGTGCGAGCGACGAAATCGGTCTCGCAGTTGACTTCCACGATTGCTCCAATTAGGCCTCCTTGGTGGACGTAAGCCTCAATTATTCCTTGGTTGGCGGTACGGTCAGCTTTCTTGCGAGCCAAGGCAAGTCCACGCTGGTTAAGAACCTCGGCTGCCTTTTCCATGTTCCCGTCTGTTTCAAGGAGAGCCTTTTTGCAGTCCATGATGCCGGCGCCAGTTCTTTCCCTGAGTTTCTTTACTGCTACAGTTGAAACTTGCAATTTTGTCTCCTTCTCTGTGAAGAAGGCGTCAACGCGTCGCCTATTCGATTTCGTCAGGTGCAAAAGTATAGGATTCCAATAATTCAGCAGATTCCGTCTCTGCGGGGGCTGGTTCAGCGATCCCGACTTCGCCGGTCTCCTTAATCATTTTGCCTTCAAGAACGGCATCGGCTATCCTACCGCATATGAGTTTGATTGCCTTTATGGCATCATCGTTGGCAGGAATGAGGTGATCGATGCCAGTGGGATTGCAATTCGTGTCTACTATAGCCACTACCGGTACCCCGACCTTTTTTGCTTCGGCCAGAGCTATCCTCTCTTTGGTTGGGTCCACGATAAACATAGCTCCAGGGAGAATAGTCATTTCCTTGAAGCCACCTAGTAGCTTGTTCAGACGCGATACCTTTTTATCAACCTTCAGTCTTTCTTTCTTTGACATGTAGTCTAGCTCGCCTCTTTCTTTTCTATCCTCGAGGCGAACTAGATAATCTATTCTGGCCTGGATTGTGGCAAAATTAGTTAGCATCCCCCCCAACCACCGCTGGTTGACATAATACATGCCACACCGTTTAGCTTCTTCTTCTATGATTTCCTGAGCTTGTTTCTTGGTGCCGACAAAGAGAATGCTTTCCCCATTGCTGACCAAATCTCTGACGTAGGTGCAGGCCTTATCTAGCATGGTTACAGTCTGGTCCAGGTCAATGATGTGAATACCATTGCGTTCGGTGAAAATATAGCTTTTCATACGTGGGTGCCAATGGGCAGTCAGGTGTCCAAAATGAGCTCCAGCCTCTAGGAGCTGTTTAACTGAAATAGGCTCTGACAAATATACCTCCTAGTTTCAGACGACATTGCTTGATCAAAGGTGTTGATAAGTATATCATAAGCCGACTGGTGAGGCAATTGCCGGAAAGGCAGTCTGTCCCCTGTAGGAAGCACTGGGTCCGCGTAGCTCAGAGGCTTTTGGCAGGAGGCTGGTTGGCCGTTGTGAGAATGGCAGGACGTTCTGTGAATGGTCAGTATGGCGGCCAAGCAAAGACAGGCGACCACGAGAGACTAGTTCGAGCTCGTGGTTTGGCCAGACAACAGCAGGGTGTGATGATTTCTTGATAAGGCAGCGATTGTCGTGCCGCTTTTTGTTCTTAGTCTGCCGCAGCTTAGAGCTACAGCCCTAACGCCTGAGCTAATGCCTCTCGATGGAAATCAGCATCACCGAAGGTGAGTTCGGCTGACTTAGCACGTTTCGAATATAGGGGCATATCGTGATCTTCCATTAGACTCACCCCTCCCATGCTTTGGTGGCCCAGTTTAGTAACCCGCCTGTAGGCATCGCTTACCCAGGCTTTCGCCATGGCTGCGTCTTTAGCATAAGGAAGCCCCTGGCTTATCTTCCATGCTGCCTGGTAGGTAACAAACCTTGATGTATCGATGTCAGTAACCATATTAGCGCAGTGATGTTGAACAGCTTGAAACGTACCTACGGGGACTCCAAACTGCTTGCGGTCTTTAACATAATCCACGGTCATTTCTAGGACTTGCTGGGCACCGCCGACCATCTCAGCACACTTGGCCACTGCCGCTTTACGTAACACCTCTTGCAGTTGAATGTGTCCCTGCCCTTCCTTTCCAAGGATGTTTTCCTTGGGCACTTTTACCTTATCGAATACTACCTCGAATTGCTTGTCACCAACAATGGTCTTGAGTATGGTGTAACTAATACCCGAAGTCTTACTATCTATTAAGAACAGGGTGACCCCGCCCGTTGTTTTTGCGACACAGATAATGTAGTCAGCAACATGGGCATCGGGAACAAAAAGCTTCGTGCCGCTGATGACATAGTTATTTCCATCGGCGACTGCCTCCACAGTTACCTTATCAGCACTGTATCCTCCGCCAGGTTCGGTCAGGGCTAAAGCAACAATCAATTTCCCTTCAGCAATCTTGGGCAGCAACTCCTGTTTCTGAGTCTCGTTGCCCGCCTCGAGGATGGTCATACCTGCTAGAACCACGGTAGATAAAAACGGAGCCGGCAAGCAGACACGCCCCATTTCTTCAAGGAGAACAGCCAGGTCAAGGAAGCTCCCTCCAGTGCCGCCATACTCTTCGGGGAATGGCAATCCCATCCAACCCAGCTCTGCCATTCTGTGCCACAGTTCCGGAGGATATCCCTTCTCGTCGCTCACCATCTGCCTTACCAGGCTTTTGGGACATTCCGTGGCGAGGAAGTCGTGAGATGTTTTCTTGAGCATCTCTTGTTGTTCGCTAAGGTCGTAGTCCATAATGGTTGTTCCTCCTTTTTGAATCGCACCTTGCCGAGATTTTGAAACTTGGATCAACCCGTCAAAGGTAGTCCTAGTCCTCTGAGAGCGATAATGTTTCTCATGATTTCGGACGTGCCGGCATAGACAGTCTCAATAAATCCCCAGCGATAGTGGAGTTCTGCTTCGCCATTAAGCGGGGCCCATTTGGAGCCCGTCTGCAGTTGTCCGCGAGGCCCCATTATTTGCATAGCAACATCAGCCAGGCGATGGGCTGTCTCAGTGGCGAACACCTTCTGCATAGACGATTGGTAATTGGGTACCTCACCCTTGTCTAGTATATAGGCTAGCTGATAATAGAGCAGACTTGCTGCTTCCAGCTCGATTGCCGTCTGGGCCAACTTTTGCCGGATGACTGGGTCTTGGCTCAAGGGTTTTCCGTCGCGTTTTGTCTCCTTGGTGTACTTCACCAGTTCATCAAATAGACGCTGAAACCCGCCGATAGGGAACATCCTCTCGAAGTCAAGAGCAGTCATTATGTAATAGAATCCGCGGTTTATCTCCCCTACCAGGTTCTTCTTGGGGACCTTCACGTTGTCGTAGAACACCTCATTTGTTTTCCAGCCGGCTATGGTTAACATGTTCCGTATGGTGATGCCTGGACTCTTCAGGTCTACGACCATCAATGAGATTCCCCTGTGCCTACGAACCGCCGGGTCAGTCTCAGTCCTGGCTCCCAGCCAGTGGTAATCGGCAAAGTGGGCATGGGTATTGAACATCTTCTGCCCGTTCAGAAGGAAGTAATCTCCCTTGTCATCAGCCTCCACCTCTGACTTATCCTCGGCCCGGATCTCGAGTGCTGCCAGGTCAGACCCTGCTTGAGGCTCTGTGTAGCCCAGGGCCATCTCTATTTCACCTCTGGCGATGCGAGGCAAGAACTCCTTCTTCATCTCGTCGCTGCCACATCTCAAAATGGTCGGGCCTGCCATACTTGCGCCAATGAGGGACACCGGCGCTCCAGCGTATGTCATTTCATCACGCATCATGAAGCCTACCATTTCCGTACTATCTAGGCCGCCGTATTCCTTTGGCCATGTAGGACAAAGCCAGCTCTGCGCTCCCATCTTCTGAATGAACTTGCGGCCGAATACTGGCCCAGCTCCTCCGCAGTACTCTGCCACTTCGGCGATGACTTCAGGTGTGACCTCCTTCTGGAGAAAATCACGAACCTCGCGTCTAAGCTTCTCTTCTTCTGGGGTGAATCCAAAATCCATATTGTGCCTCCTTATTGTTATATCTGAGTCCTTTGAGACGGCGTCAAATCCTTTTAAGCCATCGCTCTTACGTTGGCGTTATCATTTGCCTATTGCAACGGGGTTAAATTGGGCTTCAATTACAATGTGGCCTTATGCTAAGGATGCCGTATTAGTGTAGCAAATAGCAACCGCGGGTTCAAAGGAGAGGTAACGGAGATGCTGATGGTTTGTCAGCCCTGGAGGCGAGGCCGGGAACGGTGCGATGAGTATCTAGACTAGACAAGATGAGCAGTGCTTGAAGGCAGAGGGAAAACAAGAACTCAGCCCCTCCGGGAAAGAGGGGCTAGGCAACTCTCAATTGCTAAACGACCCTAGAGCGCTAAAGGAGGCCAATTTGTTGCGCAACTAGCTCCCTGTGGAAGTCGGTGCCCCCAAAAGCAGTATCTGCAGCCTTGGCCTTTTGGTAATAAAGGGGTATATCGTGGTCGTTGCTGGTGCCGATGCCGCCGTGCAGCCTTATCGCCCACTTGGTCACGTACTTATAGGCTTCGTTGACATATGCCTTTGCCATGGAGACCTCCTTGGCACAGGGGAACCCCTCGGATTGCATCCATGCTGCCTCGTAGACCAGATAGCGACTGGTCTCCATCGAGGACCACATGTCAGCTATCATATGCTGGACTGCCTGGAAAGCTCCAATAGGCCTGCCGTACTGGACTCTCTCCTTGGAATATACCACGGTCATCTCAACAGCGGTTTGCATACCGCCGATGGACTCGGCGCATTTGGCAATAGCTCCTTTCTCAAGCATCTTCTGTATAACGGGCCACCCTTTATCTAGCTCACCCAACACGTTTTTTTTAGGCACCAGGACATCCTTGAACCGTACTTCACACAGCTTGTCCAGGGCTATGGTAGGCATTACCTCGCAGGCGATTCCTGTAGCCTTGGCGTCAACTATGAACAGGGTGATTCCCTCCTCGGGTGAGGTTCCGTCTTTCGTCCTAGCGGCACAGATGAGGTAGTCGGCAACATGAGCCATTTCCACAAAAAGCTTCGTGCCATTGATTACGAAATCATCGCCTTTAGGCGTCGCTTTGACGGCAATTCCAGACGGGTCAAGCGTGCCCTCGGCTTCAAGCAGGGCTGTAGTGAGAATTAGCTCTCCAGCAACTATCTTTGGCAGAAGCTCTTTCTTTTGTTCTTCAGAGCCCACGTCCAGTATGGGGAAAGTACTTGTTATAGTGGGGACTAATGGTCCGGGGAGAATGTTCCTGCCTGTCTCCTCCAGGAGAACGGTCAGGTCCTGGAAGGTATAACCCATGCCCTCATATTCCTCGGGAACAATTAGCCCGAGCCATCCCAGCTCCGCCATCTTCTTCCAGAGTTCGGGAGAGTATCCTTTCTCGCTGCCCTGGAGCTCCCTCACCAAGGTCTTGGGACATTCCGTGGAAAGGAAATCCCGTGCCATCTTTCTTAGTATCTCTTGTGCTTCACTGAATGTTAGATCCATGATTCCTCCTGTTGAAACTGAGCCTATTTCATCCGGGGCAAGCCCAGACCGTACCAAGCAATGATGTTCTTCTGTATCTCGTTTGTCCCCATGGAGATGGTGAATACGAAGCAGTCGTGATACAAAGCCTCCCACGTGCCATTCATAGGCGCCCAGCGAGAAGACTTGACCTGGCCGTAAGGGCCCAAAATGTCCGTTGCCAAAAAAGCAAGGCGCTCTCCGAGGTCACTGGCAAATACCTTCAACGCCGAAGCATCCATCAGAGACATTTCGTTCCTGTTTTGCAAATCAGCCACTCGGTAGGCTAGTGTTCGGGCTGCCTCAATATCGCAAGCCGTCTGCGCCAGCCGGTTGCGGATGAGCGGGTCCTTCGCCAAAAGCTGGCCGCTTCGCCTGGTCTCGTTACAATACTGCACCAGGCCTTCCAGCCCCCGTGCCATCGACATAATCTGGTCTATGTTGGATCTCTCGAAGCCGGCGAGGGTGTTAACAACCGCCCAGCCTTCGTTTTCTTGCCCCACGATGTTCTTGGCAGGGATGCGCACGTCGTCGAAGTAAACCTCGTTATAGATTGTTTCTCCGTTCATGTACGGGAGGGGTCGTACTGTAATTCCAGGGGTCTTCATGTCCAGCAGCAGAAACGAAAGATTATGGTGGCTCCGGGCCTCGGGGTCGCTCTTGAATACTCCAAAACCCCAATCAGCCTTGTGAGCACCGGTGGTCCAGGTCTTTTGGCCGTTCAAGATGTATTCATCGCCCTTCTTTATCGCAGTGCAGGTGAGGGATGCCAGGTCAGACCCTGCATTAGGCTCGCTCCATAGCTCGCACCATGTCACCTCCGCTGCGGCGATAGGGGGAAGGAATTCCCTCTTTATCTCATCACTTGCTGCCGCAAGAAGTGTGGGCCCAAGCATTCCTACTCCGAAGACATCAAGCCCGGCAACGCCATGGTATCCTCTCGCTTCGGAAAAGAGAACTCGGTCCATCATGGTTCCTGAGCCTCCATATTCGGGAGGCCAATCGAGGGCGAGCCATCCCCTCTTGGCAAATTCCTTGGCGCAATGGCGGTCGTACTCCCAACATGTCTCATCGGAATACGCACTCTCGAATCCTATGTACTCTGGCGGCTTTCGTTTCTCCAGGTCCTTGCAGACCTCAACAAACTCCTTTCTGCGTGCCATTTGTTCATCTGTAAACTTGAAATCCATATGTACCTCCTTTAAACGTCTCAACTCCTATCACAGCGATGCCCGCTGGACAGCCACCGGGGTAAGGTTTAGGTGCCAGCCCAGGGGCCTCTATCTGCCTTCGCCGCGGCCCTCCCTCAAGTTGCCTGTAGATTCTCATACGGAATTCGGGGCTTCAAGTTTGGCCAATTCATTGGGGAAAGCTCTCGCAGGCTAACCCTTTTCTTGCGGCTTGGTTATTATAATACAAAATTCTCGTTTTGGGAAGCCCCTGTCTGACCCTCCGAGAACGGTGGGTTGAAGGCTTCTGGCTGATTTGTGAAGCTTAACCCATTGTCCGCGGAATGTCCTACGACTTTCCCAGTCGCCCCCAACCTTAACGGTGCTTGATGTCTTCAATCTGGTAATGTGCGATGCCACCTGGCGCTCTAACCTCGACTTTGTTCCCTTTCTGCCGGCCCAATAATGCTTGACCCACCGGCGATGTGACAGAGAGTTTGCCTTCGATTGGGTTGGCTTCACTAGCATCAAGGAGCGTGTAGCATAATTCTTCGCCAGAGACTAAGTCTCGGAGTACTACCGTATCACCTATATCTACGTCGTCACCACCTGGCTGCTGTTCATCCATTAGTGTTGCCATTTTCAGGGTTGATTCCAGCTCTCTAATTCGTGCCTCCAACTGGCCTTGATATTCCCGGGCGGCATCCAGGGGAGCATTTTCGCGGAAATCCTTGTCGGCTGCCGCCTTCCGGAGATCCTCAGCTATCCGGGGTCGCTCGTCTCTGAGGAGAGCAAGCTGAGCTTCTAAATCGGCATAGCCTTCAGTAGTCAGCAAAACCGATCCTTTGGACCGTCGTTTGGACGGAGAGGCGGGTTTGGGTGAAGTCTTCTTAACCTTGATATGGGCAGCCAAATTTGTTCTTGTCAGGCCTTGCTTGTAACCATAGGCAAGAAACGTTTTGATTATCCCTAACTTCTCTGCTGCCTCGGTAGTTGTCGAAGTGACTTGCTCGGCATAATTGGCCACTTCAGGAATGGTGAGTCCACTTAGCTGGCGGTCTTCGCCGTACCAACGTACAAATTTGTATACTTCTTGCTGGGCCCTTGGTCTATCCTCTGAAGGGAGTCTCAGAACAAACTGAGTGGCGATCTCTGCTAGGCTGGAACTAGCTGGGGCTGAATCAGGCGTGTTTCGTGGGCTCATTCTTCTGCTTTGAATTGGGTTAATGATAGAACAGGAAGGCATTCGGTGTCAAACATTTCTACATCTTCAGCTCAGTCCGAATTCGTAGGCGATGGTTCAAGTTGTCTCGGGTTACCATGCCGATAATCTTGTCTCCCTTTATCACAGGGACTTCGTTTACGTTCCCTTCATCCATCTCCTCGAGCAGGGCTAAAGCATCCTGGTCGGGATGGGCCGTTCTCAATTTAGCGCGCGGGATCATTATGTCTCCCACCGAGGTAGCACTCCAACGGTCTCGTGAGACCTTTTTTACATCGTGCAAAGTAATAATTCCCTCCAAATTGCCGTCTGCAGCTACCATAAAGGACCGACGTCCAGTGCGCAGGATGTAATCTTGGGCCAAACGCTCCAGACTAAGTTCACGTGGTGCAACTGCAAGGAGCAAGTAACGGTCTTCAATCATTATGTCTTGCACTGTGGAACCACGAAGGGCATCATGGAATGACGCCTGTCGGTAGCTAATCGTGGCTGCGGTTTCCAAGAACCAGCCTATGAAAGCTAGCCACAAGCCGCCAATCCACTCACCGGTGATAAACATGAATGTGATACCGCCCACGACAAACACGTAGCCGATGACTCGACCCGACGAAGTGGCGATCCGTGTTCCCCGCATGTAATTGCCGGTTCTCAACCAGACGATGGACCGCAAAACTCTGCCACCGTCCAAAGGGAAACCGGGGATAAGATTGAATATGGCCATCAATCCATTAACAAAAGCTAGCCATTGGGCTACAGTAGCCAGAGGCTCACTCAACAAAAAGGAAGCTCCGAGAAAGATGCCGGCTATTGCTACGCTAGCTAATGGACCAACTATAGCAATCAGCATTTCAGTATTCGGGCGGCTTGCCTCTTTGGCTATCTGCGATACACCGCCGAAGACAAAAAGGGTAATGCCTTTTACGGGAATACCATTCTTGACGGCGACGAGGCTGTGAGCTAGCTCGTGGGCGATTATGGAAACAAAGAGGAGAAGGCTAGCAGTTACTCCAAGAACTATCCGCTGCCAGAGAATGTAAGGCTCTGACGTTGGTAGATAGGCTACCAACGAGGCTGTCATCAAGACAAAGATGAAGAACCAGGTATAATGCAGACGCAGAGGAATGCCAAAAATCTTGCCTAGATGCAAACTGCTCTTCATTTCCGTTTCTTATGACATAGCGTAACCGATAAGCTTATAGGCTAGTTTGGCCGCCAGGAAAGCGCAGGAAGTAGGGCCTTCCCTGGGACACAGTTCCACAAGGTCAAAGCCAATGACGTGTTTGCGCAGAGTTACTAACCTCACTAAATTGAGAGCTTCGTGCCACTGCATACCACCTGGTTCAGCAGTGTCTACTGCCGGCATAATTGAATGATCGAAGACGTCTAAATCAATAGATACATAAACGTTGTCATGCAGTAAGGCTACTATCTGCTGTGGCCAAGCCAAATCTGGGGTCGGTGTCGAAATGTAGAATGGCCGCATCTTGTTTTGGTTCAAGAACTGTTGCTCCTCACGGCTCAGGCTTCGCATTCCAACTTGAATAATGGGACAGAGCTCAAGTACGCGACGCATCACGCAAGCATGACTGTATTTGGTGCCCGTATATTCATCGCGAAGGTCGGCATGAGCATCCAGTTGCAACACGCAGAAATCCTGATACCTTCCCTTAAGAGCCCGAACCATTCCAAGACTCAGAGAGTGTTCTCCCCCCAGTATTACCACGAATTTCGCCTGTTGTATGAGCTGCTTGGCTACATGGTAAGCTCGCTGTACCATCTCCTCGGGGCCACTCAACAAGGGCTGGATTTCATATACAGTATGAATTCCCAGCTTGTAGATCTCCTGATCAAGCTCTATGTCATATAGCTCGAGATATTGTGAAGCGCCGATAATAGCTTGCGGTCCTTCACGGGTGCCACTGTGCCATTCGGTAGTGCTATCATAGGGCACCGGCAGAATCACTACTTTGGCGGTTTCCAGGCCGGTGTAGGGGGATGGCAGTGCACCAAAGTTCCGTGGTGGGGAAAATAACTCTTCTACATTTTGCATACTTCATACTAGGTGGAGCTGAGTCGCTTCACTTACTTCTGCAAGGTCCGCTATGTTCCAATCCCTGTTAATTAGGCCAGTCGTAAATCTAGTCAGTTGAAATGCGTCTCTAAAATCCCTAATGGCCTGCTCAGCATTGAAGTCCTTGCATGAGAAAATATCGATATTCACATAGCAGCGCTCAACGAAGGTATGAATGCTGATGTGACTTTCAGCGATGAAGACAAGTCCGGAAACCCCCCAATCTTCAGGCTTGGAGCCGACATATCTGAAAACAGTCGGAGCCGAAATCTTCGTCATCCCAATTCGAGAAGGATAGGAGTCTAGCACTTGGCGGATGTATTCCTCATCATGTAGAAGTTTAGAGTTGCTTCCATAACCGTCAATAATCAGGTGCATAGTCCCTCCTAAAGCAAGATCCTCCTTAGCTCGAAGAGGGCTGAGGTAACTGCCCTCTGCTTCACTTGCAAGCGATTACCAGGGTAGTTCTTGGCCAAGCTTTTCTTGCGCTGCCCGTCGTCGATGCCAACGAATATGGTACCAACTGGTTTACCTTCGATCTCGATTGGTCCTGTAATCGCAGTAAGGCCAACACCAATAGCCGTTCCTAGCTTATCTCGAGCAGTTGTTGCCATAGCCTTGGCCGCTTCGGCGCTAACTGCACCGTATTGAGAAATGAGTTGTGCATCAAGTCCAAAAGCTGCTTTGGCTTCGTCAGCGTAGGTGACCAGGCCTCCTCTAAAATACTTCGAGCTCCCCGGGACGTTGGTAATGACGTTAGCCAGAAGACCGCCAGTGGAAGATTCCATGGTGGCTAGAGTAAGGCCCTTTGCCATAAACAAAGCTCCAACAATACTCTCGAGACTCTCAGAATCCACGCCCCAGATATTATCATCTAGAATTGCCCGGATGTCAGCTTCGCGCTGATCAATTAGCTGTTGTGCTTCACTAGCGACGCGAGCCTTGGCTGTGATGCGCAAGTGAATGCCATCAGCTTTGGCATATGTGGCCAGTGTCGGATTTGTAGCTGAAAGAAAGGGACTTACTAGCTCATCCACCTTGGCTTCAGTCAAATCAAAAATCTTAAGTGTTTTGGAAAGGATGACGGTGCCTTCTGTTCTTTGTTGTAGTTTAGGCAGTACTTCCTGCGTCCACATTAATTGCATCTCACGTGGCGGGCCGGGCATGGTGACAATTATTCGCTCATCCCGTTCTATCCACCAGCCGGGAGCTGTGCCTCGGGGATTGGGGATTATTTGAGCCGAAGGAATAACTCCGGCTTGCCTAATGTTGCTTGGTGGCATCTCTATCTTGTAATAACTAAATAGCTCCTGAAATTTCTTGACTAGGGCAGGGTCAATCGTAATTTCCTCATTGAGTAGCTCAGCAATAGCCTCGCGAGTAATGTCATCCTGAGTAGGACCCAAACCACCGGTGGCGATAATAATGTCTGACCTTTGCCAGGCTTGCCGTAGGGTGTCGACTAGCCTGTGCTGATTATCACCGACCGTAGACATGAAGTGGATGTCGAGCCCGAGCAAAGGCAGTTGGCCGGCAAGGTAAACGGAGTTTGTGTCAGTTATCTCTCCCAGAAGAAGTTCGGTGCCAATAGAGATTATCTCTGCTTTCATCCCGTGCCATAATCCATAACACTAACAGCTAGTTGCTGAAATACCAAGATACTTTTCTACCAATGCCATAGCGCAGTAGTCGCCGCACATACTGCAAGCTGGCCCGGCACTAGCATATTTGTTGTGAACTAGCCGGACCTTTTCTGGGTCTAACGATAGTGCAGCCTGGGATTCCCAGTCGAGATTCTTCCTAGCAACGGACATCTTCCTATCCCACTCGGCTGCTCTCTTGGTGCCTCTAGCAATGTCAGCGGCATGAGCGGCAATACGTGAAGCTATTACTCCTATTTTTACGTCCTCTGCATCGGGAAGTGAGAGATGTTCTGCTGGAGTGACATAGCATAGGAAGTCTGCCCCTGAGGCAGCCGCGATGGCGCCACCAATAGCGGCCGTGATATGGTCGTAGCCAGCAGCAATATCAGTTACCAAGGGCCCGAGGACATAAAACGGAGCTCCATGGCAAAGGCTTTTCTCCAGCTGGACGTTGGTGGTAATCTGGTCTAGCGGCACGTGTCCAGGGCCCTCTACCATTGCTTGGACGCCAGCTTCCCGAGCTCGTTCTACTAGTTCACCGAGGACAATGAGCTCCTCGACTTGAGCTCGGTCAGTAGCATCAGCCAAGCTCCCCGGGCGCATACCGTCGCCCAGGCTCAAGGTAATATCGAATCTGCGGGCCAGTTCCAGTAGGCGGTCATAATACTCGTAGAGAGGGTTCTCTTGGTCATTGTGTAACATCCAACCAACAAGAAAAGCGCCACCTCGGGACACGATATCGGTCACTCGCCGCTGACGTTTTAGCCGCGCAATGGTTGCTTGGGTAACACCACAGTGCACAGTCATGAAATCAACACCCTCTTCGGCTTGCTGCTCGATGGCAGCAAACAGGTCATCGATAGACATGTTTACTATTGCTCCATGCCGCTCGATGGCTTCGATGCCGGCTTGATATATGGGCACAGTACCTACAGGTAAGGTGCTAGCTGCCACAATTGCCTGGCGGATGGATGAAATGTCGCCCCCGGTACTCAGATCCATGACTGCGTCAGCACCAAACTGAATAGTCAGGCGTAGTTTCTCCAGTTCACTATCTATTGAGCCATAATCAGACGAGGTGCCAATGTTGGCGTTGACCTTAACAGTTAGTCCCTTGCCTATGCCGCGGGGAACGAGACTAGTATGGTTAACATTAGCCGGGATTACAATTGTGCCCTCAGCCACATATTGCTGGATAGTCTCCTCGCTCACACTTTCTTGTTGTGCTACATGTTTCATTTGAGGCGATAGAGCACCTCGCTTTGCCAGCTCTAGTTGAGTCATTCTTCTGTCCACAATAAAAAAACCAAGAACTCTAGTTAAGAACCACTAGACCCTTGGTTTGATACCGCTTCCCTACGCTTGAATTATCAAAGTCAGGTTCCAAGGGTTCTCCGCCTCAGCGGAGTCTCAGCCTTCCGTCTAGATTCTGAGCACCCCTAGCGGCTAACTAAAATCTCTGTCAACTTTCTAATATGTCACAATCAATATATCATATATCGGCACAAACCAGCAAGTAAAGCTCAGAAAAGCAGTGCTTCTTAAAGAATTGGCCTGTTTGCCCGTCGGATTAGTACTACAGACACCAGCACGACAGCTATTAGTGCCACCGGAATGGCTAGAGATAGAATGAAGACTTGAGTAGACATCGGAATTACTTCAAATTCCCGGGTCTCTGACCACTTACTTTCATTGCCGACATCATCTATTGCCCTCACCCTCCAACTGTAGCTCCCGGGAGCCAAAACATTCTCTTGTGACAGAGTATACTCTGAGCTGGGCAAATCCTCCTTCTCCAAAACAGGTGAGGCAAAGGCATCAGTAACGGCAATCTGAAAGACGTAGCCCACAGCGTCAGAATCGGCGGCCTCTGACCAATGAAAAGTAGCTAGGGGTGCCCCGAGAGTATCGTACCGGGTACCTCTCAAATGGCCAACAATTTCGATTAGGTATTTGGCAGTCCCGACCATCACGTCGCCAACCGAGCCAAAGATTTCCAGCTTAGCTTCTTGTTCGGGGGATAGTAATTTTGGGGTTGCGGGTGGGGTCTTCTCCGTGATAAAGCCAGCTTGAGCAGAGTTATCGTCACTGCCCAGAGCAGTTACTGTATGCTCTGTGCCTTCGCTTTGGGGAGCTTCTATGATGGCACTGAAGCTGCCTGTATCATCAGCGACAACCGCTGCATCTAGTGTCATTTCATCAAAGCTAATAACTATTGCTTCGCCTTTGGCAAAGCCCGTTCCTTTGACCGTCACTTCAGTATCTTTGTTTCCTGAAGCAGGCTGTAGTTCTATTTGTGGAATGACTTGAAAATCAATGCTCGGCACAGAGCCTATCGGCGTGAAGCTGCTGCCGTAGACAACGATTGTGTGGTGTCCTTGAACGCTGGCCGGAATTTTCAGAGTACGGCTAAAGCTGCCATCAGTCTCACCTACTATATTGCACATTATTATCTCGCCATTGTATTTTATGGTTATGCCGTCTTCACCAATACGAAAGCCAAACCCATCGATTGTAATCTCCGTGCCCACCGGTCCAACAAGCGGTTCTGCTTTTGCCCAACGAGAAATGATAAACATAACCTCAGCAACCTGAGCAGCGCCTGTCACGCTACCGAAAGCACCGATGAGGTGCTCACCTTTGGTCGCTCCTGGAGTGTCAAAATTCAGGCTCCATTTGCCAAGGCTGTCAGCAGCAATGGGTGAACCAGTTATAGCGTTACCATCCCAGGTTATCTTAATATCCCTCTCGAAAGCAGCGAAGCCCTCGCCCTTTATTGTAACTCGTGTATATGGTCGGGCAATGCGCGGGAAAGCTCTTATCTGCGGGAGCACTGTGAAGGTAGATGATGCTGAACTGCCCGTCCAATGACTATCATCGGTAACTTCGATAATATGTTCGCCTCTGCTCGCAGAAGGAATATCCAGACTATAAGTTAGCTCACCTGTTTCAGTGATGGGCACGTCTTGAACTATAACCTGACCATCCCAGTAAATAGTTGCCAGATGACCGACAAAGCCCTCGCCACTGATTAGTACGGATGAATGTACTGTGCCAGAGGTGGGATCCAGAGTGATGCCAGCAGCAGCATGCACGGGAACGGGGAACGCCAGAAGTATCAATGGAAGGAGAACAATACTTAGACCTAAGGCTGGGCATAAGGCTTTGATATGCATCAACTTTGTCCTCCTGTCATCTTGGCAACGAAGCCCAGACTAATCAATCGCATTGAAAATAAGGTTCAGGCGAGTGCGAAGCAATTGCTGTTCTTGACATGCTAGTGTTGCACATGTAGCTTATAGTAATCGGGCCAGAAAATCAATCAATACTGACCTCTGATGAGGAGAACTGGCATTTGGTCATGAGCTGCCTGATAGATGGGCTACTCGGCTTGACACGATAGAGGTCATATTGATAGACTTTTGGAGGTCCAGGTTGCCCAAGAAAAGTTTGGGCCTTTCGTAAGTGCGGCCCCGTGGTGTAGCGGTCTAACATGCCACCCTGTCACGGTGGAGATCGTCGGTTCGAATCCGATCGGGGTCGCCAGTAATATTTCTGCCATATCCAACTCCCGTCACACTGCTGAAAACGTGTTTGAATTTGTAGTGGGTCTTGGAGAACGGTGTCCACTCCTTCAGAGCCGAATACGCAGGTTCTCCAATGGGTAGCTCATGCACGGATGAATATAGCCTGCTTTCTCATCTGACCAGCGCCGGTGTACCCGAGCCGGAGCGAACACCTTGCCTGAAACAAGCCGCGTGCGGCAGGTAGTGCACTCTCCCGACCGGCACAGAGCGGGGACCACTATCCCTGCACGCTCAAGCGATATCATCAGTGGTTCTCCGGCCTTGGCCTTTAAGGTACGCCCTGATCTCTCTTCGGTGACTTCGAACTCTGTATCAGGGGGGATTCCCGGCCAGCCGGGTTCTGAGGTGACGTCTGCTGGCGGCCCGTAAACCTCTTTCTTTGTGCGCCTCAAAGGTATGCCCAGTGTCTTGAGTGCCTCCTCGCACAAGATGTACATCTGTTCAGGACCACACAGCAAGAAGGTCTTGCCCTTGACTGAGCCTACTAGCGAGGATATCATCGCTGTGTCCAGGAAGCCGCAAGGTTCCTGCCATCCCTCTGGAGGCTCGCTGATGACAAAGTCCACCCTTATGTTTTGATGCCTTGCCGCAAGCTCTTTTAGTTCCTTTTCATAGATGATATCTGCCGGGTTCCGGCTGCCGTAGAGAAGGTGAATATTCAAAGGCAGTCCTTTCTCCGCCACCTCCCTGATGATGGATGCGACGGGAGTTATGCCGCTTCCGCCAGCAAGAAAGACCAGGTCAGAAGAGTCCATGAGTGGTTCATAGTAAAAGCTCCCGTTGGGCCCGGTAGATTGGAAGGCATCGCCTGGCTTCACACGGTCCAAAAGATAATGTGAGACGAAACCTGCCTCCATTCGGCGCACGGTGAAATCATAATAGGGCTTCCCAGGAGGGGATGAAATGCTGTAAGGACGGGAGGTTAAGACTCCATCGATGTTGACGAACAAATTGACGTATTGGCCGGCTCTGAAATAGGGCAGTGTTCCGTTCTCTGCTACCATCCTCAGGGTCTTCGTGGTCGGAGTCTCCTCGATTATCTCCTTTACTTTCAGAGAGATGCGTTCGGGGTGCAATTTCGATATAGTCTCTTTAGCCCGGCGGAATGGGATATCCTTCACCTCATCCGCGTCTTTGGCCTGCTCATCGAGTCGACTTTTTAACTTCTCCATTACGACTACGTCCCTGCCGCCTCGCTCCATATCCTCCAGCACTTCCTTTGAAGCCTGATGCCCGGAGAACATACATGTCTCATATCCCCCACCGAGATTCACCCAGGCATTGGCAAAATATAGTCCTTCCAGTGGTCCGCGGTTGGGCAGATGCGTCTGCCCCGTTCCCTGGTAGTTTTCATCAAATCCGATGATGCTGCCTCCGAGGTTTCCCGTATACCGTATATTGGTCAGAGGGGTGGCGACCTCCAATACCTCAATGTGGTCTCTCAGACCCGGTGCCACTCTTTCCGCAAGATCGATGACCTTGTCTGCCAGCAGATTCTTCGTTTCCATATATTGAGAGGGGGGAAGCTTCAGCCAGGGGTCAGCGTAGGCTATCAGAGTCAGGACCACCACTGAAGTGCCCGGAGGAGAGAATCCCTCGTCTACCACGTTGTAGGCTGTTACCCCTGCTCCATCAGGAGCAAGACTGATGTCAGTTCTCGCCAACTCATACTGTCTATCCAGGTCATATCCCAGGTTGACAAAAGTTTCATGTGTCTTCAGACCAAGATCTGTGTAGGGGCAGTCGAGGCCGAGATAGACGTTTATGGTGGATACACCTCCAGACCATGCCCCCAGGCGCCTTAGATACCAATCGGGGACCTCTTCCCTTCCGATGAGGTCAAGACAGGTTATCATAGGGTTGGCGTTGCATACCACGTATGGGCTGATGACCTCCGTGCCGTCCTCGGCCACCACGCCCCGCAACTTGCCGCCGGAAGTGAGAATGCGTGCCGCTCCGTTGTTTAACCACACCTCTCCGCCGTACTCCTCAATGGTGTCAACGAAGGCTTGAGATAGCGCGTGCGACTTCCCCTTTATGTGTGCCGGCCCAAACTTGAGATAACTCATCGTTCCCAAAGCGTAGGTCATAAAGGAGAGCTTCGACGGAGGTTGGCCGTAGTAGCCGCAAATCTGGCCAATCACCGCGCGCGCTTTTTTGTCAGATACCTCCGGATTGAGCACTTCGCTCAGGCTACGGCCAAAGTTGGCCAGCAGAGTAGGGAATTGAGAGGGCTCCTCCATAACCCTCTTCATCCCCACACGATTTGCCTTCAATGCCTCCTCAGCAAAATTGAACATGGTGGAGCAGAAGCGCTTTAGCCCCTCGGCATCCGCAGGAAATTGACTACACAGGACCTCCTCGAAGTTTTGACGTCCTAAAGGTATGATGATATCCACGTCGGGAAGTACGCCACGATAGAAATCGGGGATGGGGATAAACTCTACCTTTTGTGCCACCCCACATTGGTTCAATATCCTGCGAGCAGGCCCTTGATTGGCCTCGGTTCCCAACCCGGAAAGCTCGTGCAGGGCGATCTCGAACTCGAAGCGTCCTCGGGTGAAGGACGAAGCATATCCCCCAGGAACGTTATTTTTTTCCAGAACTAACACTTTTTTCCCTGCCTTGGCGAGAAAGGTCGCAGCGGAAAGACCTCCCAGGCCAGCACCCACCACCACGACATCATAATCTTTCATTGTTTTTCCTGCCTCCTTTTGTTTTACATCAGTCTATTTTGGATGAGTTCTTCACAGTATCGTCTCGCTCGAAGACATTGTATTGAAGGAGGATACAACATCTCGCCGCTTTTCCACGCTTTCCCTGTTCACCACTGAAACAAGGACGGGCAGCGCTTATGAGCGTTCTCGCCATTGTGGCCATTATTATACCATTTGTTTGTCACTCGGGTGTTGAAGAAATCCCCTTGCGAGCGGCTTGCAACCGCCCTGTCGGCACAGCTCGGCCAACCGCGCAATTTGGAACCGCGGCTAAGTATGTCACTCAGAAGAAGTCAGGCCGACCTTGCTCGTGGTAACTAGCCCAGCTTGCGCAGTTCTGCTCTCAGTACCTTGCCCAAAAGATTCTTTGGCAGTGCCTCCATGAACTGAACAGTCTTCGGTGTCTTGAAGGTGGGCAGGCGTTCCTTGCAAAAGGCAATTATCTCCTCTTCACCAGCCTGCTTACCGGCTTTGAGAGCCACGAAGGCCTTTATCTCCTCGCCATACACTTCGTCGGGGATGCCGATAACTCCGGCTTCGGCTACCTTGGGATGCTGGTGGAGAACCTCCTCCACCTCTCTTGGTGACAGATTCTCCCCGCCCCTGATGATGATATCCTTCTTGCGGTCGGTGATGTAGAAGTAGCCGTCGGCATCCACATACCCTATGTCGCCGGTGTAGAGCCAGCCGTCCCTGATGGTCTTGGCCGTCTCTTCGGGGAGATTCCAGTAGCCCTTCATCAGTGTGGGGCCTTTGACTACGAGCTCACCCACCTGGCCCTGCGGGAACTCGCCACCGTTCTCGTTGAACACCTTAATGGCGTTGCACTTCAACAAGCACTGACCGATGGAGCCGTACTTCGGTGGAAGCCCCGCCGGCGCTCCTGAAGTAGTAGCTCCCGTCTCGGTTAAGCCCCAGCCTTCTCTTATGTCGCTCCCCGTCCTCCGCTTCCAGGCTTGGGCAACTTCTACTGGGAGTGGTGCTGCACCCGAGGTACAGTTCTCCAGTGAACTCAGGTCGTACTTGTCCAGGTCAGGGTAATTCAACATCTGGATATACATCGTGGGGACTGCGGCCATGTGAGCAACCCGACAGGTCTCTATGGTCTTTAGTGCCTCTTCAACATTCCACCACTTGAGCACGACCGACCTTCCTCCTACAAGGTAGCCTAAATTCATGAACGCGATGCCATACGAGTGAGATAGAGGCAGCACACCCAGGCCGACCCCAATCCGGCTGATACCCGTAACCTCTTCCACTACCTCAATGGGTTGAAGCGTTTTGGCGTCTATGGCCTGGCTGCTTAGGCGCAAGGTCACCGGGCGATGAACCAGAAGGAACTCGTAGAATGCCAGGGCGTTGATGTAGAGGGAATAATGGGTGTGCATGACCCCCTTGGGCTGACCGGTGGTGCCTGCGGTGTATATGAGAGCCGCCAGGTCATCGTTATCGGTCTCTTCCAGCACCAGTTCATCCGAGCTATCCGACGTCAGCTTCCGATAGGAGATGGTGCCGGGAACATCGTCCCCATCTGTCAAGATGATATGCTTCAGGTCGGGGGCATCTCTCTGTGCCTCTCGAATCCAGCCCAGGTAATCTGTGCTGGTCAGGATGGCTTTTGCCCCGCAGTCGCGATATACGTAGGCGGCCTGGTCGGGCCGCAGCAGCGGATTCAGTGGCACAACGACAGCCCCTATCTTGTATATGGCCGGGAAGGCTGAGAACACCGGCGGGCTGTTGGGCATCTGTACCGCCACTCGGTCACCCTTGCCAATGCCGAGGGCCTTCAGTGCGTTGCCCAGGCGGTTGGCGTTCCGATTGATTTCAGCATTCGTGTACCACTTCCCTTCGAAGTGGACGGACTCGTATTCGCCGAACCTCTTAACGTTATCCTCGATAAGGCTGCCGATGTTCATAGTCCCTCCTTGAAGCCGACGTCTCCGATTCCACTCGGTAATGACGATGGGCAAACACTATCATTGCTTTCGAGACCAATGGTACCTCTGTGGCTGCTGGCCGTCAATCCCCGTCGAAGTGCCACAAAAAATCCTGAGCGGCCCGTATTGGATGGAGGGAGACTACTGGGGCAGGATTAGGCCATTGGGGTTCGATCGATGAAGTCCAAGATGTGCCCGGCGATTTCCTCACCCTTTTCCTCTTGGAGAAAGTGACCGGCACCCTTAATCACAATTTCAGGCTGGTCTTTGGCCGTAGGTATGAGCCGACGGAAGAATTTGTCACCGCCTCGTGTAACAGGATCGCCGTCAGAGAACATCACCAGGACTGGCTTGTCACATTTGGACAGAACCTGCCGAGCCTGCCGCATCTCAGCGGCACCGGGGTCGTTAGGGTGAATGGGTACAAGGAGAGGCCACGCCGCAGCACCGGCCTTGTAAGAGGCATCGGGAAATGGGGCGTCGTACGCGGCGATGACTTCCGGTGGAATGCTGTCAGGATGTACGGCACTGGTGCGTATGACACGCCCGATGGACATGTCAGGCGTTGTTTCGGCGAACTGTCGCCACCTCAAAAATCCCTCGCCCATCGGTTCATCGCCGGTGGGCAGGCCGGTATTCATGATGACCAGCCTAGCAAACCGCTGTGGCATCTCGGTTGCAACCGGCAGACCAATCTCTCCGCCCCAGTCCTGCCCGACGAGTGTGATGCGGTCAAGCACCAGCGCCTCTATGAAACCCACCAGTGTATCGTGGTGCATCTGGAACGAATATGCTTCGCGCTCAGTGAACTTGTCTGATTTACCGAAGCCGATGAAATCCATGGCGATGACACGATGGTTGGCCGCTAGGGGTGGAATCATCTTGCGGTACAAGAAAGACCAACTCGGTTCACCGTGCAGGCAGAGGATAATTTCTCCCTCGCCTTCGTCCACGTAGTGCACGCGCATTCCGTTGACCTCAGCGTAGTGTGGCGCGAAGGGATAACCGGGCAGGTTGTCAAAACGTTCGTCTGGTGTGCGGATAACTGGCATGGTTCACCTCTCTTATGCCGTCTCCAGGTAGTACATGTGGGTACTTCTTGACATAAGGTAACTGGCTAGCTCAGGCGGCAAGCAGGGCCGCCTCGATTTCCTTTCTAGCCGAGTCAGTTGTTTCACGTGTCAGACTGGCCTCCAGTACCTGTTTGGCCTGGCTGCCCCCAATCTTTCCCAGCGCCCAGGCAGCGTAGCCCCGCACCAGCTCTTCCGAATCCTGCATTGCCTGGGCAAGGTCAGGGATGAAAGCCGGATCGCCAGTATTCCCCAGCGCAATTGCGGCATTTCTCTGGAAATATTTCTTCTCTCTGATGTAGTTGTACATCAGCGGTTGGACTGTCTTGGCGTAGAACTCGTCGGTGAGATTGAGAAGCTTGGTTAGCTCGAAATCCTGTGCTGCTTTCACCAGAAACTCGTTTTCTGGCAGTTTTGCCTTGAGCCGCTTCTGATTTCTGGGGCATATCTCCTGACAGATATCGCAGCCGTGAATCCAGGAGCCCATCTTGTCTCTGATGTCAGGTGGAATGTAGCTACTGGTGGCCGGCCAGCCGTCAATGGTCATGAAGCAGTTGTAGGCGATGCAGCGGCGCGGGTCCATTTTCAACGGCTCGTATAAGGCACCGGTGGGGCAGGCATCGATGCAGGCGGTGCATTTAGGCGGGCAGTCTTCTCTTATAGTGGGCTCGTCATAGTCAAGCTCGACGTCGACTACGAAGGCGGTCATGAGGATGAACGACCCTATGCCGTCAGCGAAGGCAAAGGTGTTCTTTCCGTAGGTGACAATCCCAGCTCGCGCCGCCGATAGCCGTTCGGGAACAACCAGTCGTTGGGCGACTTCGCACCCGTTTTTCTCCAGGAATTGCCGCATCAATTGACGTCGAGCCCCGTTGATGCGGTCGCGGGGGGTCAGGTAACACCTTGCCTGGTAGAGGCGGCCTATCTTGCCAACGAGCTTCTCAGGGAAAGCCTCCTTGGAGCCATCATAGACCACCGCTACAATGGACTTGGCTGACGGCATGATGCTCTTGGGGTCAGCGCCTTTCAAGGGCTGGAAAGAGCCCTCAATGTGAAAGGCATACATCTCATACCTGGACTTGAGTTCCGCAATGTAGGTGGGAAAGCTGTCGGCTGGGGTAATGCCTACCTTGCTGTAACCCAAATCAAGGCCGAAATCTTTTATATCCTCGCTTAGTGACATCGCTTTCTATCTCCTTTGCCTCCTAACCCACTCGTACTTGGAGCGAGTGGGTTAGTTAATGTCAGCTACTGTGGCGTTGACGATAACAAGCTGGACAAGTGAGGTATAGTCGCGGCTCAAGCGCCTTTCGGCATCTCCAGGAAGGGCGCAAGCGCCGGCTGATGCCTCAAATCGGCCATTACCGGATATCTGAAGCCGAGCTTATGCGTATCCTCTAGACCTTTGAGCACTGCCTCCAGCTTGCTTTTCGGTATGGTGAGTACCACCTCGTGGTCTTGCGTTCCGCCAAAGACCCGATCACCGCCGCCGGGCAGGATGAACTGACATTTGTCACTGAGAGTTGTCCGGCCTGCAACGTCACCACAGCTCATGCCTCCAGGAGCAATGGCGGAAACCCCCGGGCCAGCACCCATGGTCATTGCCTGCACCAATCTATTCCCTTGGGCGGGGTCGCAATAGATGACGACCATGTCCGGCTCGAAGTCAGCTATCGTGATGGGTGCTATCAGCAAGTGGCTAAATTTCCCAGCTTCAAGCTGCTTCTCGGGCTGGGCTTGAAACACTGACCCTTCAGGTGGTCTGGCAATGAAGCCCATTGCCAGGGCTCCGCCGAGACAACACTGGTCACTACTTCCGACGGCCAGCACCCACCGGAAGCGTCTTGCTAGTCCAACCGCCTGACACAGGGTAACCTGATATCCCAGGTCACGCACTGGCATCCTGACCTTCTCTGGTAGCTCACTTTCAGAATGACATAGCTTGAGAGC
>CAZOQG010000002.1:0-45740 GCA_964582065.1 uncultured Dehalococcoidales bacterium | reverse complement strand
TGCCGGGTCAGGGTCAAGCCCAATACAGAGCAGGCTGTTATTCCGACGGCTAGTGCTGAGAAGCTTGTCACTAAATTTCACGAATGCTCAAGCCAAATTATAGCTTAAAGAGGTAAAGCATCCAAGCTTTCATATAGGGTAGCCTAGAGCATCTGCTCTAGGCGTGATTGGAGCCGATGCTCCAATCTACCCTTGAATTTCGCGCCTTGAATTTGTTTAGCATTTAACCGATGTAGTGCGACCTTAAAAGGTTGCCTCGGCAATGGTTTTGTGCGAGGCTAGGTTGCTTCGCTCCGCTGGCAATTACAGGAGGTAAAGAGCTCGCGTTGACATTCCTCGCACTACATGTTGTCATTTGGCTGGTGCTATAATGACGCTTCAAATGGATTATCAGCAGGCTGAAGACTATATCCTGAGTTTTACCGACTACGAGAAAATCCCGGGCATCGCCTATACTTCGGGCAACTATGACTTGAGGCGGATGGAAAGACTGTTGCAGCCCGCAAGCAACCCACACCAAGGAACAAAGACAGTACATATAGCCGGCACCAAGGGGAAGGGAAGCACGGCAGCCATGGTTGCCCAGGTCCTCATCGCCGCCGGCTATAAGACAGGACTTTTTACTTCCCCTCACCTCCACGCCCTGAGAGAGCGCATCAGGATTAACGGCACTTCGATTTCCGAGGCTGATTTTGCCGCTCTGGTGACACAACTCAAGCCAATCGTCGAGGCGGTGAATCGGGAGGCCGCCTATGGTGAACTGACTACCTTCGAGATACTGACAGCTGTTGTCTTTGCCTATTTCAAGAAGAGCCACGTGGATTTTCAGGTGCTTGAGGTAGGCTTAGGAGGCAGGCTTGATGCCACCAATGTGGTCCAAGCTAATGTCTGTGTCATTACTTCCCTGAGCCTCGACCATACCGAGATTCTGGGTGACACTGTTGCCAAGATAGCTGCCGAGAAAGCAGGCATAGTCAAGCCGGGATGCATAGTGGTCAACTCCCCACAAGACAAGGAAGCAACCGAAGTAATTGAGGAAATCTGCCGTCAACAACAAACAAGATTGATTCAAGTCGGTAAAGATGTCACCTGGCACAGAACGGGCGGGGACCTGTATCAGCAGTTCGCCACGGTTCAGGGCGAAATCGGCAAATATAATCTGACAATTCCTTTGCTTGGCGACCACCAACTGGAAAATGCAGCTACGGCTGTGGCAGCCTTAGAAGCTTTGGCTCACCTTGGAACCAGGGTTTCGGCCGAGAACATGGTTCAGGGATTCAGCCACACGGACTGGCCGGGCAGGCTTCAGATTTTGAGCCGTGAACCTATGGTAGTGGTCGACGGCGCTCATAATGCTTACTCAATGAGGAAATTGACTGAAGCCATAAAGAAATACTTTGACTATAATGAGTGTCTTATTGTGTTTGGAACATCATGTGACAAAGACATCCCCGGCATGGCGCAAGAACTCAAGTCTCTCGCCGAAAACGTTATCGTTACCAGCTCTTCTCATCCCAGGGCAGCTTCTACCTCAATGCTGGCTAGGAAGTTTGCTAGGCTGAGCATTGAAGTAAACGTAGCCGAAAACGTTTCCGGAGCTTTGCCTCAGGCTCTGGCCCTAGCTGAAAAGACCGACCTTATCCTGGTTACAGGGTCTCTTTTTGTCGTCGCCGAGGCAATAGACTATAGCGCAAGATGCTCGAATAATAAAGATGCAACCAGTTTTGAGACCCCAAAAAAGTAGGGACAGGTCTCTCCAAATCCCAAATTCGAATTTCTAATCTCTAAACAATGAGGTTTTGGTCATTTGGATTTTTGTATTGTTCAGGATTTAGGCTTTTATTTCTGAGGGAGCGGAGCGCCCAAAGAATCTCGCTCAGGACAAGCTCTGAAGGTCTGTCCACAGAAAGCGGAAAACAGAGATAGAAAACGTTAGTCGGGGGAATCACCACCGGCCGAAGCAAGGGCTTCTTCAGGCAACATCTCGGCAAGAAGTTGTTGTAATGCCATCACATGGCTGCAAAGCCCCCACTGAGAAAAGAAGTGGCAAGTGCAATGCCATTTCCTATCCTTATAACTAACACTATAACTACTGTGCTCGCCGCGAAAACTAGCGGCGAATTCTGACAGGGTAACACGCTCAGGCTCCTGGGCATAACGTTTGGCTTTTTCAACCTTTCCAATGAGACTAGACTGCATCGCGGCACCTCCACAAATAAGTATATAACGGGGCCCTCAAAAAGTCCACGCAATTAGCTATATAATCCACAGGATTAAGGAACAAAATCAAAAATGTAGTGCGACCTTTCAAGGTCGCCTGGCGTTTCGTGCGAGGCTTTAGCCTCGCACTACATATTGCTATTTGCTACAATAGAAGGGTTTCAGAAAGCGGGAAGATGCGCAACGAGCTTGCTAATGCTTCAAGAGGACATAACGCGGATTATGTCGAGATTCGGCTCGAGGAGAGCCAAGTAACTCGGATTGTCTACCGTGGCCAAAGGTTGGAGGAAATAGGCAGAACAACCAGCCTTGGTGGCAATGTCCGAGCTTTGGTTAAAGGCGGCTGGGGCTTCGTTAGCTTCAATAACGTCAAGGGGTTACGGGATAGGGTAGAGCTAGCCGTAAAGCAGGCAAGGCTTGTCGGTAAGGAAGACAGCAAGTTCAGCCAAACCGAGCCTGCAGTCGACATAGTGACTGCCGAAACGAAGAAGGACCCAACGACCGTTCCTCTGGCGTCAAAAAAGCAGATGCTTGATGAGTACAACGACATTATTCTGAGCACGCCCAAGATTCAAACATCGAACATCGGCTATCACGACAGCCAGAGGAAGATAACATTTGCCAACTCCGAAGGCTCCTATATAGAACAGACTAAAGTAGACCTAAGCCTGCGTCTAACAGCTATAGCTGCAGAAGATGGCCAGGTGCAGCAGATTGGTTTGAGTTTGGGTAGCCAGGGCGACTTCTCGGCCGTAGAGAGTTTGCAAGAGCAGGTAAGGGAGATGGCACAGCGAGCGGTCAGGCTTCTTTCCGCACCCCAAGCGAAAGGAGGCGAATATACCGTTGTCCTAGACCCAATCTTGGCTGGAGTCTTCGCTCACGAAGCCTTCGGGCATTTGTCAGAAGCGGACCACGTCTACGAAAACAAGCGACTGCAAGACATCATGGTCTTAGGACGAAGATTCGGTGGCAAGCATCTCAATATTGTCGATGGCGCTGCTGTCCCTGGATTACGAGGTAGCTATAAATATGATGACGAGGGAGTTCCAGGAACAAGGACCTACCTTATCCGGGAAGGTGTACTTGAAAGTAGACTCCACTCCCGAGAAACAGCCGCCAAGATGGGAGAGATGCTCACCGGCAATGCCCGTGCTCTCAACTACCGTTTCCCTCCTATAGTGCGCATGACCAACACCTTCATTGAACCCGGGTCGATATCTTTTGAAGATATGCTCGGCGACATCAAAGAAGGCATCTACGTCAAGGACTGGTATGGAGGCACAACCAGCCTGGAAATGTTTACTTTCTCTGCCGCCGAGGCTTATATTATTCGCAACGGCAAAGTAGCCGAGTTGCTCCGTCCCGTAGTGCTCAGCGGCAATGTCTTCGCTACTCTGGGCAATATTGACGCCATTGGCAACGAGCTAGCAATGAATCAGGGTGGTGGTTGTGGCAAAGGTGGACAGTCGCCTCTACCTGTTTCCAATGGCAGTCCGCACATAAGAATCCGCCGCTGCCTGGTCGGGGGTAGTTAAGTGGAAGAGATCTTATCACGAGCCAAAAGAGGAGCCGAACAGGCCGAAGTCTTTCAAGTCTCCTCCAGAATGACCGCAGTACATTTTGAAGCCAACCGGTTGAAACAAATCCAGACCAAAGAAGGCACCAGCACTGCCCTAAGACTCATTAAACGTGGCAAGGTCGGCTTTGCGCAGTCTAATGGCTTCATCGAACCTGAAGCGCTGGTCAATATGGCAATGGAGACCTGTCAATTCGGCACCGCAGCCAAATTCGATTTCCCAAGCCCGAAGGCTTACCCTCAGGTAGATATCTTCGATTCGCAAGTAGACGAGGCAACTATTAACGACATGGCTGAGCTTGGAGAGCAACTTATAGCTGCAATAAAACAACACACACCCGATCTTGTGTGCGAAGCATCGGTGACGAAAGGTATAACTTCAGTCCACATCATCAACTCCTCAGGAGGCCAAGCCAACTATGACAAGAGCTTTTTTGACCTGAGCCTTGAAGGTGTCCTCATCCAAGATGATGATATGCTCTTCGTTGGTGATAGCCAGAGCTCGTGCCATCCCGTCCTTGATTTCAAGACGGTGGCTGGAGAGGTAACCATGCAGCTAGAGCTAGCCAAGAACAATGTTGTTGCGCCGACTGGGCCGATGCGAGTGATTCTCACGCCACGAGGAGTGGCCAGTGCCCTGATAGCTCCCCTGGTGACAGCTTTCAATGGTAAAATAGTGCTTGACGGAGTTTCACCACTAAGAGATAAACGCCATAAGCAAGTTTTTGACAAGAGATTCTCCTTTTGGGATGATGCCACCTTGCCTTACCAGATAGCCAGTTGCCCTTGTGATGATGAAGGCGTACCAAGCCAGCCAACGCCGCTTATTGACCATGGTGTGGTATTACAGTTCCTCTATGACCTACAGACAGCAGCTCTGGCCAATACCCAGAGCACCGGTAATGGCAGCCGCCATGGCGGTTTGCCCACGCCATCCCCAAGCTCTCTAGTTATCAGCGAAGGTGCTGTCTCCTTCTGGGACATGGTAAGAGACATGAAGCAGGGTCTAATTGTAGACCAGCTAATAGGTGCCGAACAGGGTAACATACTGAACGGGGACTTTAGTGGCAATGTTCTGCTGGGCTACAAGGTAGAAAGAGGAGAGATAACAGGCAGAGTAAAAGATACTATGGTTTCTGGGAATGTGTACCACGTCTTAGGGCAGCTTGAGGCAGTAGGGCAGGAGGCAAGGTGGATCGGAGGTTTCCTACGGACTCCTTGCCTCTACTGCTCCAGTCTATCAGTAGCTACGAAGGCAGGGTAAGTCCAAAGGTCGGGACTGATTCAGAGGTCTGTCCCGACAGAACGACAGAAAGCGAAGGGTTCAAACGTAGCGGGTGACAATAGAAACACTCGCGGGGTGAAAGGTATGAAAGACACGGTCAGACTCTATAAAGAACCACATCCTAAGGCATGTGACCTGATTGCAGCTTGGCCTGGGATTGGAAACGTGGCACTTATCGTTGCCCGGTATATGAAAGACAAGCTAAATGCTGAAGAGATTGGGGAAATTCAACCCTCCCATTTCTTTGACCCCATCGGCGTTATGGTCAAAGGCAACATAGTAGAAGCTCCTCAATTCCCGGAAAGCAAATTCTATTATTGGCACAATCCCAACTCCGAGAGGGACATAGTCTTGTTTATTGGCGATGAGCAACCTAGCTCAAAAGGCTATGAGCTGGCCAACTGTGTTTTGGATGTCAGTCAGAAATTCAAGGTGAAAAGGGTATACACCTGTGCTGCGGCTATTGCTCGAATTCACCACACCGAACCATCAAGGGTCTGGGGGGCCACCACGAATCAAAAACTTATCGAAGAGCTAAAGAAACATGACATCGTTCTTCGCGGCGAACTTCAGATTGCTGGGCTCAACGGCTTGTTCTTGGGAGTAGCCAAGGAGAGGGGAATTGATGGTATCTGCCTATTAGGTGAGGTGCCTGGTTATACCACTCGAATACCCAATCCAAAGGCCTCCTTGGCCGTACTCGCCATCCTGACCAAAATCCTCGGCATAGACATCAATTTGGCTGAACTTGCCAAAGTGGCTAAGGAGTCAGAGGAGGAAATGAAGAGGCTGGCCGCTGAAGCTATGGGGGAATTCATCGACCGCTACACCAGGCCCGTTTGGCCACCAGAGGAAGAAGAGGAGGAGGAGGAGGAGGAGGAGGACGAGGAAGAATAGATGGCAGCGGAATCAGCCTCTTACAAGCAGCCTATCGCCGAAATCCTTGACTCTAGCAAGCCTCTAGTCAGCTCCACATTGGCCTACTTGTCGGACCTCTCTGGCGAGGAGCTGGAATTCCTGAAACAAGTCTGGGCCAAAGCGGATGCGAATCGGCGGCAGCAAGTTATCTCTCACCTTATCCACCTCAGCGAAGCTGACCTCAAGCTTGATTTCAGCAGTACCTTCGTTTTTTGCCTCCGTGACCCCGACGAAACAGTTAGAACCCAGGCTATTGTCGGCTTAGAGTCGGAGGAAAATCACATTTTTGTCGGTCCGCTGGTGCAGGCATTGAAACAAGATAGTTCTGCCAGAGTTAGGGCAGCAGCAGCCGCAGCTTTAGGCAGATTTGCCCTGCTGGGCGAGTTAGACAAGCTATCCACTGACTTTACCGATAAGGTTCGCAGAGCTTTGCTAGAGGTCTTGGATAACAAGACGGAGCCAGTCGAAGTGAAGCGCCGAGCCTTGGAGGCTATTGCTCCTCTCAGCCTGCCACGAGTTAAGGAGCTGATAGAAGAAGCCTATCACAGCAATGATGTCAAACTTAAAGGCAGCGCTATATATGCCATGGGACGCAATTGCGATTCAGCGTGGCTGACGACTTTATTGACCGAACTAAGCAGCAATCAGCCTGAGCTACGCTACGAGGCTGCCAATGCCTGTGGCGAACTTGGTGCTGAGGAGGCTGTACTTCATCTCACCGGGCTGATCGAGGACGAAGATGTTCAGGTTCAAGAAGCAGCCATAAAGGCATTAGGTGAAATCGGCAGTGAGGAAGCTAAGCAAACCCTGAACAAGCTGGCAAGAAACCCTCAGCCTCGAATCCGTCAGGCAGCCAAATCCGCCTTGAAGGAGCTTCTCTTTTGCGAAGACCTACCATCTTTAGACCTTTAGCCAGACCACCAATATTAGTTGGCAACAAGGTCAAGCTGCGCCCAAAACACCTCCAAGATGCCGCCAACGATTATGGTTGGCGGACGGATACCGAATTATGCCGCCTCGATGCCGCTCCCCCGATACTTAGCTGCCTTGAGGAATACCTAAAGGGTTATGCTGAAGAGCTGCGCTATCCCGGTCCAGGTTCCCGTTTTGCCATCGAAACCATGGATGGAAGGCACATTGGCAATTGTAGTTATTTCAATATAGACAAGACCAATAAGCAGACCGAGATCGGCATAATGATTGGTGACAGAGCTTACTGGAACCAGGGTTACGGAACCGATGCCATACTCACCTTGGTAAATCATATTCATTCGCAAGTCGGGCTAGAAAGGGTCTACCTCAGGACCCTGAATTGGAATCTCCGGGCGCAGAAGTGCTTCGAAAAATGCGGCTTCCTTCCCTGCGGACAGCTCATTCGCGGAGACCACGACTTTATAATTATGGAGATTCTCCGCCGAACTGAACCGCAGAGGTAAGCGAAATAGGGGTCGAACTCAAGGAGAATCGAGGGCAGTCAGGCCAATGGGATTGAAGATAAACAGTGACCTTGGGACATTCTTTGAAGCTCGTAATGTTGCCGCAATCGGCTCCTTCAAGGAAGAGTGGATGGGAGGGTACGGGGTAGTCAAGAACCTGCTCAATTTCGGGTTCTCAGGCAATATCTATCCCATTAACCCATCCTATAACGAAGTTCTAGGTATGGCGGTCTATCCTACGGTCAACCATGTCACTGATGCCATTGATCTCGCCATTATCATCACACCTTCACATGTAGTGCCAACCATTATCGAGCAATGTGCTCAGAAAGGAATAAAGGCGGCTATTATTGTATCTGATGGTTTTGCCGAGACGGGCAGGGGAGGAGCTAGACTCCAGCAGCAAGTGGTCGATATTGCCCAGGATGCCGGAATCCGTCTTATCGGACCAAACACAATAGGCATTGTCAACACTGCCAGTGGCTTGGTGACCACCCCCTATTTCACAGGTTACAACAGAATCCAGAGAGGAACCATAGCATATGCATCCCAGACTGGTATTACCGGCGCACAGGCACTGCCCCTTGAGGACTGCGCCTATCCTATCAACAAAATATGCGATTTCGGCAATAAGTGTGACGTTAATGAAATCGACCTCCTTGAGTATCTGGCAGTTGACCCGACCACAAAAGTCATTGCCATGCATCTGGAAGATATAAAGGACGGTCAGCAGTTTGTGGATATAGCCAGAAGGGTAGTGCCTCATAAGCCGGTACTGATTCTCAAACCGGGGCGGAGCGAGGCAAGCGCCAAAGCGGTGGCTTCCCATACCGGCTCACTGGCGGGATCCGACCAAATCTATGATAGTGCTTTCAGGCAGGCTGGGATTGTTCGACTTGACACCTGGCAGGAATTTTTAGACATACCCAGAGTCTTCGCCTCCCAACCGTTGCCCGCAGGCAACCGAATTGCCATTGTCACTGTTTCTGGAGCAGTTGGCATAATGGCAATTGATGCAGCCGTGGAAAATGGACTGACCATTGCTCAGTTATCCTCTGTGACAACTGACAGGCTAGCCAGGCTATCGCCCAGACTGGCCAGCAACCCTGTTGATGTCGGTCAGGTGGCACCATCTATTAGTGACTTCACTCAGACACTTGAGTCGATAGCGGCTACAGTGCTAGCTGATAGCAATGTAGATTGTGCTTTCATCGTCTTTTGGGCCACCTCGACGTCTCAAACACCAGCTACAGTTGACATGTTTCGCCGGCTGAAGCAACAGTTCTCAAAGCCGATGACGGTCTGGATTTACGGACCAAAATTATCAGCCAAGGAAGAGCTATCGCGCGAGCTAGAAGCGCTGGGGTTGCCGGCCTACCTTAACCTCGAAACTGCGGCCAAAGCGCTCGGCGTCGCTGCAAGTTATGCTAAGGTTAGGTCGCACCTTAATCACTGACTGCCTTGCTGCCCACAAAAGATGCGGACGTCCGGTCACAATCTCAATAGGCAAAAATAGGTTTCTTGTCAGTGATGATTCTTTTAGTTCTGGCTAGACGGTGGCGGAGGTGTTTGGGGAGAGTGAATGAAGCCTGGTGAGTAAGACCATCGTAGGACTTTAGCTTCCTCGACAGCCTGGTCGAAATCCTACGATCTACTTCCTTGGGGGACAGCTTTGCCGGGTCGATTCTCTGGGAAGCTGTCGAGAATCCCCACAGGTCAACAAAGGAAGGAACATAAACCTGGTAGGGGCAGACTACGGAAAAAACACTCTTCAGAGTGTTGATAATTGCAGTGAAGTTTTCCAGGTTGGTCCAGCCAGAAGCTCCAGACTGGATGGACACAATGCCTTCAGGATTCAATCTTTCTCTGAGGAGCTGATAAAACTCCTGGGTATATAATAGGCAGGCCGGCCCCGCCTCGAGGGGCTCAACCAAGTCAATAATGACAACGTCGAATCTATCATTGGTTTCCTGTACGTACCTTCGGGCATCCGTGAAGTGAAGTGCCGCACGCGAATCATCAAAAGAGTCCTGGTGGAAGGAGGAAAGGAAGCGACGGCAGACATCTATCACCTGCCTATCGACATCCACCATGACCGCCTTTTTTACTGTGTTATGAGCCAGCACCTCGCGCAAAGTAGCTCCCTCGCCACCCCCAGCAACAAGGATCGTCTCGGGATATGAATGGCTGAGCATTGCAGGATGGACCAGAGCCTCATGATAAATGAACTCATCTGCCTCGCTGGACTGAATCTTACCATCCAGCACGAGACAAACGCCGAAGCTTCCGGTATCAACAATGTCTATGGACTGGAACTCGGTTTGTCCTGAATATATTACCCGCTTAATGCTATGTAGCTGAACGAGGTCAGGACTCACCTCATCATGCAGCCACTTACTTTTGTCAGGGTTATCTGGGTCGCTCATTTTAACTCACAGCCAACCCGGCTTTCTGGTAAAATACCCCGCTTAAGCTCAATAAAAGAGGGATCCTTTGACCCCAGCTTCTCTACCAGTGGCTTGACAGCTCGCTCAGGCTCAACAGAATCCCCACAAGTGAATACATCTACGGCGGCATAACCGTGTTCCGGCCAGGTATGAATGCAAAGATGGGATTCAGAGATAATTACCACACCGCTTATGCCATGAGGGCTAAATCGATAGAAAGCATCATTTACTACAGTAGCTCCGATTTGTTTAGCAGCATCATGAAGACAATCCCTAAGATAATCTAGGTCATTGAGCACCTCCAAATCGCAATTTTTCAGTTCTAGTAGCAAGTGTCTTCCAAGAGCATTCAAATCACCGTCCCTCCTTAAGATTTTTTATTTGACGAAGTTCTCACCCCCAATCTTTCGCAGAATAGATGGCAACAAGCTGTAATTGTATATATTGGAAAGACGATTTTCAAGCCCCCTTACCTTTTGCCTATTGACAAACAGCTTTTGACCTTGTAAAATCACTTGACAAAGGCTGATTGACCTTGTAGAATCAATCAAAACTCAAATCAAATAAGGAGGTGACAAATTGAGGAAAATTGTCGGTAGCCTGTTTGTCTTTATGCTGGCAGTGTCCCTGGTGCTGGTACCATCGCCTGTCTCAGCAGGCTTAGGTGACGATTGCACCTGGGATCCGGTGAAGTGGGAGGACAACGAGAATTCGGTGGTTTTGTACCTGCAGCACTGGGGAAGGACTCCGGTCACTGCCATGTCTCGCCTGGCAGGCCTCGCTTATCCCGACATGTTACACGATAACTGTAATTTGTCAGGCTTGTGCCCTGGCTCAAGAGTCACGGGGTGTGACATCCCTTCCTGTGAAGGCGGTTGCTGCTCCTGTAACGAGGAGCAAGGATGCCTGGCATGCTGCGACGACCCGGTAGAGTGCGAACTGTCCCAGGCCGCCACGGCTTGTCCAGCACTGGGAATGAGCGATGGAGAGTGCCAAGCAGCGACGGGATATAAAACGGCACATTGCTGCTGCTGCTGGGGAATCAGCCTCTGCTTTGCCAACAAGAGCTGGGGTGGTGGTGACATCAGTCCACACCCAAGGTGGAACAACGAGCACCCGAACCACTTCGGCAATAGCGCCGGCGGCGCTGAGAACTGGGGAGGCGACTGGGGGACCACTGGATCCACACATACGGAATGCGTTGCCCACTGTTGGGCTCTCCAGGACAATCTCCTTCAGGATTTTGGTGACGGCTGCCTATAACCCGGATTGGATAAGACAAGTACTCAAGAGCTAAATTGGCTGCAAAGCCTGAGGGCCTACGTTGGAAGTCTGTTGCACTTCCAACGTAGGTTTGCTTTTTGCTCATGGGCTGTCTTTTGCCTAATGCCGACGCTAGATTGAGTTTCACAGCTATTCCCTTGCGCAGTACCTTAGCTTGACGTTCCCATATCTTGGCTGCCTCTATATCATCAAGTTGTCTATTCACAATAAATGTCACTGTGACGCTGAGCCCTTGGCCGCTGTCATTGGAAGCCAAACGAGGCAACCCAATACCCAGAGCGGTTGGTTCAGATTCTTGTGAGTGTGAGGTCCCCCGACATGACCAGCATGACTGTCCCCCTGAGCGCAGCGAAGGGTCCGCAGGTAGGAATGTAAGAGTTGAAATGTAAAATGCAAAATTACAAGTCAAAATCCAAAAAGGAGTTCAGTGATCTAGCTCTGAAGAGCAAAAACTCACTATTTGTATTCCCATTTGCCATTTTGACTTTTGGCCTTTGACCTTTAACTTCTCACTTCTCAGTTTTGTTCACCCTCACCTAACCTCTCCCATCAAAGGAGAGGGAAGTTGAGTAAGGTCTCTATTCCGTCCATTCTTTTGACCAAGGGGAGTGTGTAGACTTGTCTGAAGAGGCTGGATTGATTACGGTTTACGTGGCCAGCAGCCAACCAGAGGCACAAATCGTCAAGGGGCGCCTCGAAACTGAAGGCATACCGACTATGCTTCGCTATGAGAGTGCTGGCCTTGTTTATGGTCTTACCATTGATGGTTTGGGGCACGTAGAGATACAGGTGCCGTCCTCTTTGGCTCAACATGCAAAAGAGATTCTAATGGCTGGGGAAAGAGGAGAGTACTAAGCTTTCAGGCCAAGCTCCGAACTGAGAGCTTTGAAATCAAAGTGGTGGCCCAGGATACTCTCAAACCTCCGTAGCTTTTCAGGGTTGTGAAAGCTGGTTTTGGCTAGAGCCTCTTCGATACCGGCTATGACGCCAGAAATATCCTGTTTTACTATCATAATGGGCACGTGCTTGTCTTCAGCCTGGTGGACAACAGCTGGCAAGGGCTTTGAATTATCAGTAAGAATGAGGCACTTGATTGAAGTCTCTAAAGCGGCTAGCTGCATGTCGGCACGCTCGCCTCGAATCACTGCTGCCTTATTTGTCTCACGGCTGAAATAGTCTATTCCTGAGTCGGGGGTCATGGCCCCCAACATTACATTCTCCACTATCTCCCCAGTGTTATCCGGGCAAGTTAGGATTTCCCCTTCTAGAACTTCCGCCAAATCCTTGACGCTTACGCCAAGCAAACTCCTGACCTCAGGAAGCGTACCTAAGATCTTTACCCCGGCTTCCTCAAACGAGGATACCATGTACCCCTTCAACACTTCTATCTTCAACTCTGGCACGAAGTTAATGACAACCCCAAGTAGCCGCCCTTCCAGTTTCTTGCCTATTTGTGCGATTTCTACCGGGTCTAAGGTTGAAGAGTAACGGAGAACAGCAATCACTTTGGCATCCAGTGTCTCAGCAATCGTATAGCAAGCCAGAGTAGACACGTTGTCTACGCCCAAACCGCTGAGCCCTTCCACAAGGACGATGTCTTTGCCCCGTGATATGTTAGCATAGGCCTGTCTAAGACTTTGTGTGAAGTCTGCCACCTCATCAGTCAAGCTTTGCCATAGGTCTCGACGGGATAGGCGGGTAGGACAAAGCAGGTCAGTAGATTCCGCCAATTCGAAGGCTTCCTTCACAAAAGCGGCGTCTCTGTAGCCATCTGTACCGCTGGTCTCAGAAAGCTGGACTGGCGCAAAGTAGCCTACTTTCTTCCCCTGGCTGAGCAACTTCCTGCCAATGCCAGCACACAAAGCTGTTTTGCCTGCGGCTTCCACAGAAGTTAAATATAGAGCAACCATGTTCCCTCCCGACTATCTGAACTTGGTTATTATATTATTTTGTTTGGCTCTTTACAACCAGCCCGCAGCGGCCTATAATATATGTTAAACTTCAACGGTTGACTGAGGGTTTCCAAACTCTCAGTTTTTTTACTACCTTTCGAACTGAGGAATATCACATGACCGAAAAGAAAATCAGGATTACTCAAGAAGGTTTAGCCAAGCTACAATCTGAACTGGAAGAGCTACTTTCAGCCCGAAGGGGAGAGGTAGCTGGTAAGATCAAGCGTGCCAGAGAGATGGGGGGCACTGACAACAATGCCGAGTATGATGATGCTAAGAATGAACAGGCTTTCGTCGAGGGCAGAATCCTTACGCTGGAGAACATCGTTAAGAATGCCGTGGTCATAGAGTCACCATCTTTGCCAGGCGTAGTCGAGTTTGGTAACAAGGTGCTTATTCAAAATCAGGACGGCAAGATAGACCAATTTACTATCGTGGGCAGCGCTGAAGCGAATCCTGTTGAGGGCAAGATTTCCAACGAGTCGCCGGTAGGGCAAGCCCTCCTGGATAGAAAAGTCGGCGATGAAGTTGAAGTACCAACCCCGGCGGGGATGCTTAAGCTGACAATAATCGAAGTAACCTGAGTACCATGGCGAGATTGAAACACATTGCCCAACAGCGTTTGGAAAAGCTGGAAAGGATCCGAGACCGAGGGATAAACCCTTATCCTCACTCTTATCATCGCAGCCATACTGCCCAAGAGGCGGTGGCTCTATTCGAGCACCAGGAAGAAAGCCCGCAGGCTGTCCCGAGTTCAGAATTGAGTCTCGCCGGTCGAATCACAGCTAGTCGCTTCATGGGGAAAATAGCCTTCTTTGATATTCGCGACGGTTCTGGCAAGATTCAGTTTCATTTCAGCCATGACCTCCTCGCCAACGAAAAGTATGAATTCCTTGATGAACTCGACATCGGCGACATCATTGGCGCCAAGGGAAAGCTTTTTCGAACCAAGAGCGGGGAAATCACCCTCGAGGTAGCTGATTTCACCCTCCTGTCCAAATCTCTTCAACCGTTGCCAGAGAAATGGCACGGACTGGTTGATGTTGAGAAGCGCTACCGGCAGCGCTACCTTGACTTAATCTCCAATGAAGACGTTAAGCCCGCTTTCGCGCTCCGCAGCCACATCATCACGGCTTTGCGACGTTTTCTGAATGAGCAAGGATTCATCGAGGTGGAAACTCCAGTACTACAACCGGTGGCGGGGGGTGCTCTAGCTCGTCGCTTCAAGACTCACCACCAAGCCCTTGACCAGGACCTTTATCTACGCATCGCCTTAGAACTTCATCTCAAACGGCTGATAATAGGCGGCTTCGACAAGGTTTATGAGATTGGGCGTGTATTCCGCAACGAAGGCATTTCTACCAAACATAATCCCGAATTCACCATGCTGGAAAGCTATCAAGCTTACGCTGACTACAATGACGTGATGAAACTGGTGGAAGACATGGTCTGCCACGTTGCCAAGGAAGTCGTTGGCGGGACCGAAGTCAAATTCGGTGGTGAGCTTATCAGCCTTGCACCTGCGTGGCAACGCCTTCCCCTGCGGGACGTAATCAAAGAGCGCTGCGGCATTGATTTCGAGGACTATCCTGAGGTTGACTCGCTGCGGACGAGGATGGAGCAAGTGGGAATACAGCCAGACCCCAGCAAGGACAGGGGCAGGCTGGTAGACGAGCTTATCTCCACCTTTGTTGAACCCAACCTGATACAGCCCACTTTCCTCATGGATTATCCAGTGGAGATGTCGCCTTTGGCTAAGAGAAAGCGAGACAACCAGCGCTTAGTGGAGCGCTTCGAGGCTTTCATCGGCGGCATGGAGATTGCCAATGCCTTTACCGAGCTCAATGACCCCGTGGAACAAAAGGAACGCTTCCGCCGGCAGAGAGAAACGCAAGTCACTGAGTCAGTGATGGCGAAATTGGATGCCGAGGAGCCAGAAACCGAGGCCATCGACGAGGATTTTCTCCTTGCCCTAGAATATGGTATGCCGCCTACTGGAGGTCTGGGTGTAGGCATTGACCGTTTGGTAATGCTGCTGACCGATAAGCAGTCCATCCGTGAGATTATCCTTTTCCCACAACTAAAGGCGCAATAGCCAGAACCGCTCTATTCTACTATGCTGGACATTAAGCTAATCCGTGATAACCCCGACTTAATCCGCCAGGCTTTGGAAAAGCGTGGCGACAGCGCTCCACTCGATGAAATCATAGAGCTCGACGAGCGACGCCGCCAGTTGCTTCACGAGATGGAGACACTCCGAGCTCGGCGCAATGAAGTGAGCAAACAACTGGGCAGGATGGCAGACAAGCCGCCTCAGCTCATTTCCGACATGCGCCAAATCGGCGAAAAGATTACTTCTCTAGAGAGGGAAATAGGTCAGGTTGAGGCTGAGCTGGAAGACCATCTCCTGCGGTTGCCTAACATCCCGGCGACCGATGTGCCTGTTGGTGAGGACGAACGAGATAATGTGGTGGTGCGCTCTTGGGGAGAGTTGCCGGATTTTTCCTTCACGCCGCTACCCCACTGGGAGCTGGGAGAAAGGCTGGACATTATCGATTTTCAGCGGGGCGTCAAGCTTTCCGGCAGCCGGTTCTATGTTCTCAAGGGACTAGGAGCTCATCTCCAGCGGGCGCTCATCGCCTTTATGCTGGACCTTCACGTGAATGAGCATGGCTATACTGAAATCTATCCCCCTTTTATGGTAAAACGGGAGTGTATGGTGGGCTCAAGTAATTTGCCCAAATTTGCCGATAATCTATACCATGATGAAGAGGATGACTTCTGGTTTGTACCTACCGCTGAAGTGCCGTTGACAAACCTGCATCGCGATGAAATCCTGCCGCCCGGCACTTTGCCGCTCTATTATGTTGCCTACACTGCCTGTTTCCGCCGAGAGAAGATGGCAGCCGGCAAAGACACCCGAGGCATTAAACGAGGACATCAATTTGACAAGGTCGAGCTCTATAAATTCACCGAGCCAGGAGTCTCCGACCAAGAACTGGATAAGATGGTGATGAATGCCGAGGAAGTGTGTCGTAGGCTAGATATCCCTTATCGAGTGGTGCAATTGTGTACCGGCGACCTGGGCTTTGCTGGGGCCAAGTCATTCGATATTGAAGTATGGGCTCCCGGCTGCGGCGAATGGCTGGAAGTTAGCTCATGCAGCAATTGCAGTGATTTCCAGGCCAGGCGGGCAAACATTCGCTACCGTCCGGGACCCGAGGCCAAACCCTGTTTCGTCCACACCCTTAACGGCTCGGGGCTCGCCTTGCCTCGAGTAATCATCTCAATACTGGAGAACTATCAGCAAGCTGACGGCAGCGTGGCAGTGCCCGACTCCCTGAAGCCATACCTAGGAACAGAGATAATTCGGACAGGATAAGCATTGAGAGCCAGCCCACAACAGGCTCTTCTGTAAACGTTTGAAGTGCGACTTCGGTTGTGCTACAGTGAAACGCAACGGTATGCCACACGAAGTACAAGATGATTTCAAGTCCCGATACAGGTGCCCCAAGTGTGGTGCCAAAACTAAGATCGCCTCTGGAAACTGTCCGGAGTGTGGCTTCATTGGCCAAATGGAACATAAGGATATCCGACTTCGAGCAACAAATGCGGCGGCGAAAGCGGCGACTGTTCCTCCGCTGACAGGGCGCCAGGACGCTGAAACCCGAAAATCCCCGCATGTTCTCCGCATGACATCACGATACACATGCCCCCGCTGTGGCGCCAGGATTAACAAAGCATATGGACGATGCCCAAATGAACGAAGTTGCGGCTACAGCGGCCCTATGCAATCCAGGGACAACCATCAATAAGCGAACGGCGGCGCAACAGCTACTGAACCCACAAGCCCACGTGTAGGGATCGACACAATCAGCGTTAGTCTACGCTGTAGAATAAGACCACAACTGCAACACCTGACTGAGTGCATCTGTTTACCCTACTGGGACGCAGTGTGTGGCAATCACGTCGCCTCGCCAGTTCACTATCTCCTTCAGATAGGTGATACCGTCTTACTCAGAATGTGGATACCGTATTCTCGGTTCCGGGCCATTCCGACCGCTTCGCCTTGTGTCATTCTCAGTTCTCCCTTCCTGTCATTGCGAGCTCTCCCTTCCTGTCATTGCGAGCTCTCCCTTCCTGTCATTGCGAGCGAAGCGAAGCAATCTCACAGTCGCGCCTTCGTCCTAGATTGCTTGGTCGCTTACGCTCCTCGCAATCAGTCATGCCTATTGCAATCGGCACCACGGAGGACGAAAATAAGGGTAGCCTAGAGCATCTGCTCTAGGCGTGATTGGAGCCGATGCTCCAATCTACCCAACATAAAGGATGAGAATCTATTTTCGTAGCAATGACAATTTGGTGTGGTTCTGAGCACTTCGCCTTCTCTCATTCCCAGGGAGCGTAGCGACCGAAGAATCTCGTGAAGGTCGGGACAGGCTCCGCGAAGCAATTTCGCAAACAATGCTACAAGTCACTGAATGTAAGCGCGACCTTCTAAGGTCGCCTAGTAGGATCGGACGAGGTCAAAACCTCACGCTACGCGGCTCGCACGAAAAGAGAAGTCTCATAAAGTTTAGGACAGCACAGCGAAACAACGTCAACCCCAGTGCCACAGCAAATGTGGGGATGGGTCTTCAGGCCCGTCCGAAGCGGACAGACCTGAAGGTCCGTCCCTACAGCCTTGAGACAAGAGAGATGCCTCGCCAATGGGTTGAACGAGTACAGTTGATTTTACTTTGTTTTTCCTGCATGTATAATTAAGATAGGTATATGCCGTGTTTCTTCAAACCGATAAGCCCAAAAGAGGCACCAATAAAGATAGCAGAAGTGCTGAGTTGCACCGAAGGAATCGGGGAGTAGTGATAGCATGTCCCCGATGAGCCACAAGCCCAAGTATTTCGTGCCGCCCGAAGACGCCTCCGGTCAGCGTTTCTGTAGGAAATGCGGCGCAAAGTTGCCCCATAATGCACGTACCTATTTCTGCCAGGAGTGCACTCCGCAGGATGCCCCCTGGAAGCAGTTAGATAAAGGCGAATCGCAAGCTTCTGCACACCAGCAATCCCCGAAACCTTCTTACCCGGGGCCCAAATACATGTGCCCCAGGTGTCACACCACGGTTAATACTGCGGATGGATGTTGTCCGAGCTGCGACCACCGGGGTAAGATGCTACCTATAGAGACTCCGCAGCCAACAGGAAGTGGTACACTCGAAGAAACAGGGCCTGCGCCAACGCCAGTGAGACCTGTGTCGGCACCAAGCCCACAAACCATTGCACATCAGCAATCCCCTGGAGTTCCTGACGCGGCACACGAGTACAGATGCCCCAAGTGCGACGCTAGCGTTGACCCAGAATCCGGACTGTGCCCACAGTGCGGCTGGATGTACGGGCCACCTCGGAAGACTCATGAGCAATCAACACCGGCTGCACCGGTTGCAGCGAGCGAAGGGACCATTCCACCATCACGGAGTCCGCTTCTAAACGAAATTACCGCCACCGAACCGAAAGAGCCGGATGTGGTCGCGCCGCGGAGCCCGCTCCTAACAGAAATAACACGCGGTGAACGGAGAGAGTGGGACATCCCGCATTGGACAAGGCAAACGCTAGCCAACGTAGCCAGCGCAGCACGAAAAGCGGCGCGTCCTTCCTGGCCCGCACCGAGAGGGTGGAGCATCCCACCGTCAACGAGACAGCTTCTACTGCGAGGGTTCTGGGCAGCCGTGTTTCTTGCAATCGCAGGCCTTGGCGGCTACTACGCTGTGACCAAAATAGGGAATGTTTCACTGCCTTCGACTTCAACCGCCAACCCTATTACTAATCCAATTCCCCCTCCTGCCGCCGCCCAAACCTATATCTTGGCCACAAACCGTAAGCCCGAAGCCGGAGGACAGGTATCTCGGTCTCCCGAGAATGAAACATATACATCTGGTATTGAGGTGACACTGACCGCTGCCGCCGCGAGTGGTTACACTTTCGAGCACTGGGGGGGTGATGTCCCAGGTTCCTCGGCAGAAATCCCCGTTATTCCGATTATTATGGACTCGAATAAGAACGTTACCGCATATTTCAAACTCAAGGATACAACCCCGCCGGACATTTTGGCAGTCGAGGTTTCCCCACCGACGGACATAAGCACCGCCATGACCTGGCAGACTGACGAAGATGCCACCAGCCAGGTTGAGTATTGGAAAACTGACGGCGGCCACGAAACCACGCCCTTAGAGGACAACTTGAAACAGAGCCATACTGTCCGACTGACCGGCCTAAAGCCAAATACAACCTATCACTTCAGGGCAAAATCGGTAGATGCCAGCGGAAATGAGGCCACCTCCAATACCAAAACACTAATAACTCTTCGCGCCATCCCTATCGGCCACGAAGTAGGCGACCGCGCTCCACTAATCCCATCCCTGCCAGAGTACAATGATGCCAATGATCCCGAATCGCCCAACGACGGTGAGACCGTTGACTTAACCAAGTTCGTGGGCAAGAAGAAGCTATTGCTTAACTTCTGGTCAACCCGTTGTGGAGCCTGCGTAGTAGAGTTTCCCTTCATTCGCGAGGTTTATCATGGCGATGCATGCAGGCAAAATGATGATAGCGCATGTTTGGCAGTGATTACTGTATGCGTTGATGGAGACAGAACTGACCGTATTGAAACGATTATCGAGAGACATACAGACGAATATGGGCATTTCCGTTTTCCCATATTACTTGATACAGAAGATACGACTATCGATAGCTATCATATCTGGACAGTACCCACAAGCGTTTTCATCGACTGTGACGGAATTATCAGAGAAATCAAGATTGGACGTTTCCTCGACGCAGCGGAAATAGAAGGTGTATTCGACCGAATTCAATGACTTCTTTGCTGCCATCAGCTCCTCGGCGGTTTGCCTAACTTGTTTCTAGTGCAGCCAGAGCAAACTAAAGCGCTGTGACAGGCTTCGCCCCTGCCGACATACAGCCCATCAAGCCTGTCGCCGTACCTTCCAGCATCACTTGCGGCTACGGGTTCCGCACTTGATGTTCTACTTTTTGCTTTGCCTAGGTGTATAATAGGGAAGACATTCGGTATGTCCTGCAAAACTAATAGAGGCACAACAGGAAGACAAGTGGATAGCAGAAAGGGCAAGATGCGCCGAAGCAATCGGGAAACGGTTACAGCGTGCAGCAAATAACCAGATGCCCTAATTGTGGCTGGCACAATGCAATAGGACAGCAATTCTGCTTACAATGCGGTGCCAGACTAGTCCCTGGCTGCCCCAGATGTGGCGGCACTATTCCTACCCGATCCAAATACTGCCCTAATTGCGGCTTTCTCGGTGGTACGGCCGGATATGGAGGCGTGCCGCAGGCAGCCCCGGCGATGCAGCAGCAAGTAACGTATCTTGCGCCCGGCCGGCAAACTGTTGTTGGTCAGCAGTTTCCCAGAGCCCCTCAGACAAGTGTCCAACTCAATTGCCCCCAGTGTGGCATTGCGGTTAACCCTGCAACCGGACAGTGCCCAAGGTGTGGTTTGCTTCTTGGCAAGAAGCTACTCGAAAAGATGCAGGGCCAAGCAGCACCCGCCGCCCCAGCAGCAGCCACCCCTACACCCTTCGCCACACCAAGCCCTCCCCCACCAGCACCACCAAGCCCGGCACCACCGAGGCCACAAAGCGCTACAGGCCAGCAATTCCGCGGAGGCTATATCACTGGCCCTCAGTATAATTACCCCACGCATGGCGTTCCTGCTGGCCCCGGTTCCGGATATCCTCCAAGTTATGGTCCGCCTCCTGCCACGCCATATGGTGGGATGCAGCAGCAAGCACTACGTGCTGCACCAGTAGCAGCCAGCGTTACGACAGCAACGGCGAGGCCTCTGTCGCCGGGGCGCCCCTATCCGTATCAAGTGGCACGCCCGGCGCCAGGAGAATGGGGCATCTTACCGCCGACACGACGGCTGCTGCTAAGAATCTCCTCGTTCGGTCTCCTGGCCGTGTTTGTAGGCTTTCTCGGCCTCTATTTGTACTACACATTCTCCCAGCCAGGAACCACACCACCACCCACCGCTCCAGATAGCACGCCCCCGGTAATCCAAGACGTGTCGCTTTCGTCAATAACCGCCACAGGGGCTATTGTTACCTGGGAGACCGACGAGCCAGCTACCAGCCAGGTCATGATATGCGACCCTGGTGAAGTTTGTACTTGGACAGAGCCCGACGAGGCTTTGGTTACTAACCATTCTGTAACCTTAAGCGACCTCGACCCAAATACGACTTATCACTTGACTCTGATATCAGAAGACGAAAGCGAAAATGAGACGACATACGAACGGGATTTCACAACTTCAGCCCAGGCTGATACGACGACGCCGCTGATTTCGGATGTCGATGTCTCCGATACTACCGAAACAGGCGCCACCATTGAATGGTCAACGGACGAAGAAGCCACCAGCCAGGTGGAATACGGGACAACCGTTGATTACGGTTCAACCACAACACTGGATGAGGAGCTGACCACCAGCCATAGCGTCACACTAACCGACCTGGAGGCCGACACGACCTATCACTTCAGGGTGAAGTCGAAAGACACCAGCGGAAATGAAACCACCTCTGATGCAGACCAATTTAAGACTCTCCCCACCATCCCGGTAGGTTATCAAGAAGGCAACCGCGCTCCCCCCTTCACCCTGCATAACCTCGACGGGCAAGACGTGACTCTCAGTGATTTTCGAGGCAAAATAGTGATGGTCAACTTCTGGTTTGTAGCTTGTGGTCCCTGCGCAGCTGAAATGCCTCACATCCAGGCGGTTTCCGATAACTGGTCAGCCGATGAATTGGCAATACTCGGAGTCAATAAAATTGATAACGCTGACACTATCCGGAGTTTCATGGACAGCGAAGAATTGACTTTCCCCGCCTTGCTTGATTCGGTAGGAGCAGTCCATGCCAATTACAGCGTAAATCAATGGCCCACTACTTTCTTCATCGATACTGAGGGTATTATTCAGGAAGTACAGGTTGGGTATTTCAGCAGCCAGGAGAAAATTGAGGAGATACTCGACTCTCTCTAGTAACCTGTAATCGTGGCTGCTGAATGTGACCACATGTTTACCGTCCTCCAATCCGCCGATAACACAATCAAGAACCTGCGGCGAGCAGTACAGCTCAACGGCTGAGAACCAGGGTAGTTGGCGATGCCGAAAAAAAAGGATAACACAGTCGGGAAATCAAGGCGCAGAGCTGCCAAGTCTTCCAATGCCATACTTTCCAGGTTCTTCGCACCCCTGAGGACAGCAGGGAAAGTTGCTCCGCAGCATGTCTTTGCTACAGCCGTAATCAGTGTCTGTCTTCTTGGAGCGGGTATCTGGGGCGTGGTTGCATTAATCACCGCTCCTGAAATAGGTCCCGAGGTCGGCAATCGAGCCCCGGAGTTTAGTCTGCAAACCACTGATGGCCAGAACGTCAGTTTGAGGGACTTTCGGGGCAGGATGGTGATGCTCACTTTTTGGGGGGATCTTGGTAACCACGACGGGAGACTAGACCAGGAGATTCACTCCATCCAGGGAGCCCGCGATAAATGGCCAGAAAAGGAATTGGCGATATTGGGCATTAATGTTTGGGCGGACCGCGCTGCGGTCGAAGAATTCATCACAAGACATGGTTTAACTTTTCCCGTCCTGCTTGATTCAGAAGGAGTCGGCGCAGATTACGATATCATGCGCTGCCCCGTGCATTTGTTCATCGATGCCAGGGGCATTATCAGATTGGCAACCGTGGGACATTTCAGTAGCCAAGATGAAATAGAAGATATACTCAACAGCATAAAGACCAATACAGACATGAAGAGCATAGCGCCCACAATTTCCGATGTATCGGCCTCAGCTACGGATAAGAGCGCCATTATCACCTGGGTGACCGATGAGCCGTCTGCCAGCGACGCCATAGTATGCGACACTGAACATGGCCCCCACGTACCCACTTCGCCCGATGGAACCCTGGTTACTGAGCATAGCGTAGCGGTGCATGGTCTCGCCCCCGATACTACGTGTCACTTCCAAGTGTTGTCTGGCTATAACCTAGAGAATCAAGCTCTGTCTAAGAAGTATTCATTCACGACTCTAACCGATGTAAGCCCTCCAGTGATTTGGCATGTGGACGTTTCCAATGTTGCCGAATCAAGTGCCACGATAAAGTGGCAAACTGATGAACCTGGCACCAGCGAGGTTGAGTATTGGATAACTGATTCTTGGGAGTCAATCACAGTATCTCTTGACGAGTCGACCAGTGACCATAGTGTAAGTTTGAGCGGGCTACAGCCCTATACGCGCTATCACGTCGAACTGAAGTCAAAAGATGCTACCGGACATGAAGCGACACTTCATATCTTTCCAGTAATAACTCTCTCTGCCTTACCCATCGGCACCGGAGCAGGCATGCGCGCCCCTGATTTCACCCTCCCGACTATTGATGGCGAAAGCCTGACTTTGAGCGGCCTTCGCGGTAAGATAGTAATGATCAACTTCTGGCTGAGCGGGTGCCAGCCTTGTATAGTTGAAATGCCTCACATCCAGGCAGTTTTTGAGGAATGGTCAGATGACGACTTGGTAATACTTGCCATCAATGTTAGAGAGAGCACCGAAACTGTAAGGAGCTTTGTTGACAACCAAGGACTGAGTTTCCCCGTCCTGCTCGATTCAGAAGGAATGGTTGACGAGGTTTACCAACCCGCGCTTTTCCCCACAACTTCCTTTATCGATGCCGATGGTATTATCAGGGAAGTAAAGGAAGGGCGTTTTCACAGCCCGGAGGAAATAGAGAGCATCCTCAACTCACTCTAGCCCTCTATCATCACTAACGAGTGAAGTCGTTTATCAATCCTGGCTGTCATTCTGAGCCTTTCATTATTGCTGACTTAGAATTTCAGACTCAAAAGTTGAAATGACAAATATTGTTTTCTACCCCCCTTTAGAGCCGGCCCTTATTCGCGAGTGTCATTGCGAGCGAAGCGTGGCAATCTCATTGCCCCCTACCGAGATTGCGGAGCTTGTTCCGAGCGCAAGCGAGGAATCCCACTCCGAGTTTGCTTCGGCTACGCCTCGCAACCGCTTGTGCTCCTCGCAATGACAAAAAGGGCATGGATTGCTTTTCAAATTCCAATCTGCCATTTTGCATTTTTATCCTCAACTTTTGCATTCCGACCTTGAGACCCTTCGCTGCCGCTCATGCTGACAATTTGACACTCTCAGCGAACTCAAGAACTTGTTTATCGCCCTTCAATTTGTGCAGCTTCTCCGGCTCTAACTAACCTGGTGATTTCAGCAACCCGCTTGCCCAAAGCCCGAGCCCCCTTAAGGCCATATTCATCTCGCAGCACGCCTAGCTTGTCTCCGGGGTCGAACTTTCCCGTTCCACCTTCACTGGCCAGGCCGGCAGCACCAAGAGGAGAGCCCAAACCGTGGGGCGGACCAACGGGTATCACTCCCATCATAAAGAATGTAGAGATGATAGTGAGCAGTGTCGTCTCTATGCCGTAGTTCCTTCCCCAGCTTACAGCTAAGGCACCACCCACCTTATTCCCCAGTCTTTGGCCATAGATATTGCCGAAGGCGAAAGCCCGGAGCCTATCAGTAAAGCAAGCCATATATCCGGACAGTCGACCAATATAGACAGGGCTGGCCAATAGCAAAGCATCAGCCCCTAATATGTGAGGATATATTCCGACCATATCGTCCTGCTGAGCGCAGAATTTACCCTCCTCCTGCTTTTTGACGCACCAGTTGCAATGACGACAGTCTTTTATGTCTTTGCCGGCCAGGGTTATCAGCTCGGTCTTGGCATAGCCGGTGGCTTCGGCAGCTTCAAGGCTCTGCCTGAGAAAAGCTTCGGTATTACCGCCTTTGATAGGACTACCACATATTCCCAAAACCTTGATTTCCATTGCAGTCACCTCCTGGGCCCCAATTATAACATTGGTCTCCGTCGTCATGGAAAGAAAGCTTGAAGTGATACGGTTTCCAAATGCAATGTCCCCAGATTTGAGTTGCATGTGAAAAAACAGCCAGGACTTGGGGTCGGTTCTGAAAAACAGCCTATACCTACGGGCCAGGGGAGGTGGTTGGGTGGGTAGGGTTGCCGGGGTGGGAACGGAGACCTACTCCTAGCCTCAACTCTCGTCCTTGCCCGTATTACTCCGGATGCTCCCCCGGGAAGTGAATTACGGTGGCCGACCTGTCAGGCTTGGTGATAATCCAAATCTTCGGCAATTCCGTGTGTTCCCAGGTTGAGATTAGTCGGCCGCCGTACTCCAGGGCCTGTTTGTTTTGGGCTGCCACGCCCTCGTCAAGGTCGCCCCAGTTGCAATTTGCGTGCTCGCGTACGCTCTCCCGTACAAATTCGGCAAACTCCTTGCTCTCTTTTACCTTTTCGGTGATGGCCCTTGTGGTAAGAACTTGTCCAAGCTGAAAGCCCTTTTTCTCCATAATTTCACCTCCTGTCTCCCTGAGTGCAACGTTAACGTGCAACAGGACCGCTAAGCTATCAAGTAACTGGCTTCATCAAGACGGATTTCCTTTAGCTTAACCATCGGCAAGCCTTTAATCATCTCCACCCTAGCCTCGCAAAGTCTGACCATCTTTTGGGATTATTCTACCACTGTAGTAGCTCTGAATCTACACTGTTATGGCAAGTAGTACTTTGGGGCAGATTCTGAAGAATGGTCATTCCGTTATGAGGCGGTGATGGGACGGGGCGAAAGCGCCAAAGTCCTGAACTTTCAAGCACAAACACGAGACTAGGGGGGCGTTTGTCGTCGTCAGAGTGTATAATTGCCACAGGAATGCAGGAAACCGCGGCTGACTCGGTCTTTCAACATAGCAAGAACCTTCAATCAAGCCACAGAAGGAGATACATATGGACTTTGAATTGAGCGAACAACACAAGATGCTAGCTAGCATGGTTCATGATTTCATGGAAAAGGAGATTGAACCGATTGCCCAGCAAATCGATAGAGAAGACAAATTCCCTGATTGGGTGTGGAAGAGGCTGGCTGAGCTGGGGGTGCTGGGGATTACAATTCCAGAGAAGTATGGGGGAGCCGGCTTTGATTCCCTGGCGGAGGCTATCTGCGGTGAGCAGATAAGTCGAATCTGCCCTGCCATAGCTTTATCCTGTGGCGCGCACTCAAACCTGTGTTGCGACAACCTCTACCGGAATGGGACGGAAGAGCAGCGAGAAAAATACCTGCCGCCGTTGTGTAGAGGTGAGAAGATCGGCGCTCTTGCCCTGACGGAACCCAACGCTGGCTCCGATGCTGTATCAATCCAGACCACCGCCAGAAGAGATGGCGACTACTATATCCTCAATGGAACTAAGATGTTTATCACCAATGGTACCATTGCTGATGTTATCATAGTATATGCCAAGACAGCCCCGGAAAGAGGTGCCAGAGGCATAACTGCTTTCATAGTTGAGAAAGGCTTCCAGGGCTCCTTCACATCAAGCCACATTGACAAGATGGGACATAGAGGCTCGCCAACTGCAGAGCTGTCGTTCCAAGATTACCGGGTGCCTCGCCAGAATATACTAGGTGGAGAAGACCAGGGTATTGGGGTGATGATGTCGGGCCTGGATACAGAAAGGGCTATGGCTTGCGGGCTTTCCCTGGGCATGGCGCGGAGAGCCCTGGAGCTATCCGTGAAATATGCCAAGGAGAGAGTTCAGTTTGGACAGCCAATAGGTAAGTTCCAGTTGATTCAAGGCAAGCTGGCTGATATGTATGTAGCTGTAGAAGCATCAAGGCTGTTGGCATACGAAGCCGCCGCCCTAGCATCGAAATCGGAAAGGGGCGGCAAGGGGACAGAGATCCACAAACTAGCTGCGGCTGCAATTCTGTTTTGTGCTGAAGCCGCCACCAAAGCTGCTCTGGATGCCGTCCAGATTCACGGTGGCTATGGCTACACGCTGGATTATCCGGTCAACCGACTGCTGAGGGACGCCAAACTCATCGAGATCGGAGCCGGCACATCTGAGGTAAGACGGCTGATAGTAGCCGAGGCACTTTTAGCGGAAGCTTAATTCAAGAGACGGGAACCCATCATACTTCAGAAGTTCTTCCTCAGGCGCAGCTTTGTGATTTGACCTTCTTATCTCCTTTGTCCGTCTCGGCACGTTCCACCACGGCCGTTTCTCCGGCCTAGATAGTTGCGACAAGTATTGGCCTCGGGAAGACTCTCTTGTGAGACGACAACAGCATATCAACAGGAATAGTGCGGCGTCATTTGGGCATGATTTCGTACATGTCCGCGGCCAGTTTTCAAATACGGGCTGCCAACATTTGGGGACAGGAACTGTCAAATGACAGACTCTCAAATCCATTTTGAATCTGCGTATTCCTCCGATTTGCCGTTCAAGCTGCTGGCAAAAGCAACACCTTGCCAAACTTCACTATACAAGTCAAGGGAATTTCAAATCGTGTGTTGGTTCGAAGACGATGAGGATTCCCCCTCCGCCTAACCCCACCCCGACAGGGGATGGAGAACCGTAGGGACGGACCTTCACAGCCTGTCCCAAAAGTCGAACCATGAGATTTCATTTCCCACTTTGCTGGGAAGAAAGTGGTGCTTTCGGTCTGGATTTCCCACTTGGGTTGGAAATAGGAGGTTTTCTTGATGATAGCTCCCCACTTGGGACAAGCCCCCCTGGGTTTTCAGACAGCCTCTTCAGGTCCAAAGACCCGTACCTACATCTTACTCTAAGAAAAGGCGTGAGCTAATGAGACGCTGTCCACCATAGAAACTTGCTCAGTTTCCCTGTATAATATTCTATCGTTGCAGGAGACTTCCCGGTAGCTTCGCAATCAAGCATGTAGCCACTAGCAGAGGCCGTATGTCTAGTCCACTATCTGGGTGAATTTGGCGTTTTGGGGGAGACCGTCTCCCCCTTAGCTTTGTGCTCGGAGGGGTGTCCGAGTGGTTGATGGTGACGGTCTTGAAAACCGTTTTCGCCTTTGGCGAACGTGGGTTCGAATCCCACCCCCTCCGCCAGAAGTAGAAACAGACAAAGGCAGCTTTTCCTGCTGGAGGCAATATAGATGTCAATTAAAAAAAGACAAACTGAAATCAAAAAGCTAACCCATTTAGAAGAATTTCAAAAAACAATCGACAATTCGAGCATTAAGAAACACCTTGATAGCTTCAAAGAAAAATTGGATTTTGCCAGATATTTTGTCGAAAAGTATGAAGAGGGTAAAGAACAGTATAATACGATTTCTCAGGAGCGTGACATCGCTTTAGTCTTTAAAGCGAATGCAGAGGCGGTCATTTTCATTTTTAAGAGTTCTCTAGATTGCTTGGCTAACGCCTTAAACAAAATTTGCAAACTAGGCATAAAAGAAAATGCCGTTTATTTTGATAAGAAACTATCAAAACGCCTTAATGAAAAGCATAACTACAAGTCAATTGGCCACAAAATAAACTGCTTTCGTGATGAAAACGATTATTTCTTTAGCTTGAGAAATTTAATAACACACAATGTAGTGGTCCCCGCTGCGTATAAATTAGAATTGCCACAGACAAGAATTAAGATGTGTTTTCAATCTTTACCCGACGCTAAAAATATGCCTGATAATTTGGAGGTAAGTAGCTATTGCTATGCTCTCATGGACAAAATCTATGAACTAGCGGAGGATATTTTTAAACGATTATGTGACGAAATGGGAAGTTAAGAGATAACGTTTGGCGTTACTTGCTTTTCATTGCGAGAATTCCGTCCATTCGCTCGTTTGCAAAGGAGGCTAATTTATGAAGATCCACGAATACCAGGCTAAGGCGCTGCTATCTGAGTTTGGCATCCCTGTCCCTGAGGGTGGAGTGGCCGCCACCCTAGCCGAAGCCAAGAAGATAGCTGCTGAGCTGGGAGGTAAGGTGGTAATTAAAGCTCAGGTCTATGCCGGTGGCAGGGGCAAGGCCGGGGGCATAAAGGTGGCCAACACCCCCGAAGAGGCGGAAAAGCTGGCAGGCGAGATACTCGGCACCAGGCTGGTAACACATCAGACAACCCCAGAAGGGGTGCCGGTGAGCAAAGTCCTGGTGGAGAAGGCTGTTGACGTGAAGCGCGAGCTTTACCTCAGCATTATCGTCGATAACGCCAGCCGGATGCCGGTAATGATGGCCAGTGAGGCCGGCGGCATGGATATCGAGGAGGTAGCTCGGACTACCCCGGAGAAGATCCTCAAAGTCTATGTCGACCAGGCGGCCGGCTTTCAAGCTTTCCACGGCCGTAAGCTGGGATACGGAATGAACTTAAGCCCCACCCAGGTCAGACCAGCCACCAGTTTGATGACCAATCTGTATAAGCTTTTTCAAGCCAAGGACTGCTCCCTAGCCGAAATCAATCCCCTGGTTGTTACAGTAGATGGCGACCTTCTGGCTCTCGATGCCAAGCTGAACTTTGAGGACAACGCTCTTTTCCGCCACAGTGATATCGAGCAACTCCATGACCTGGAACAGGAAGACCCTCTTGAAGCTAGAGCTAACGAACTGGGGATTAAGAACTACGTTAAGATGGATGGCAACATTGGCTGTATGGTCAACGGAGCCGGCCTGGCTATGGCAGTCATGGATCTCATCACTTACGCTGGTGGCAGCCCGGCCAATTTTCTCGATATCGGCGCCGTCAACAACGCAGACCGTGTCGTCAACGCCTTCAGGGTGTTCACTACTGACCCCAGCGTGAAGGCGATACTAGCGAATGTGTTCGGCGGAATCGCAAGGGTGGATGTTATCGCCCAGGGCATCGTTGAAGCTCATAAGCAGATGGATGTCCGGGTTCCACTGGTCATCAGATTGGCCGGGACTAATGTCGATGAAGGTAAGCGCATCCTGGCCGAATCCAAGATAGACTTCATTGAGGCAGCCGACTTCTATGACGCCGCCCGCAAGGCAGTGGCAGCAGCCAAAGGTTCCTAATTGACAAAGGAGGCAGCAATTGAGCATCCTGATTGACGAGAAAACTCGGTTACTGATTCAGGGAATCACCGGCGGTGAGGGCAGCTTTCACGCCCAGCGGTGTATCGAGTATGGCACCAAAGTAGTCGCCGGCGTTACCCCGGGGAAGGGAGGCAGTGAGGTATCGGGTGTAGCCGTGTTCAACACGGTAGGGGAGGCGGTGAAGGAAACTGGAGCTAATGCCAGCATGGTTTTTGTACCACCTGCCTTTGCCGCTGATGCTATTATGGAAGCCGCCGATGCGGGCATTCCCCTGGTTGTGTGTATTACCGAAGGTATCCCGGTTTCAGATATGGTGACGGTGCATGACTATCTCAAAGATAAGTCGACTCGCCTTATCGGCCCCAACTGCCCCGGCGTCATTTCCCCGGGAAAATGCAAGGCGGGGCTTATGGTCGGCGACATTCACCTTCCAGGCAATGTTGGCGTTGTTTCCCGCAGCGGCACTCTAACCTACGAAGCAGTCTCCCAGCTAACCGCCCTGGGCATCGGCCAATCCACCTGCGTTGGCATTGGTGGTGACCCTCTGCCCGGCAGCAGTTTCGTTGACATATTGAAACTCTTCCAGGAAGATAAAGATACCAAGGCAGTGGTGCTCATCGGTGAGATTGGGGGCACCGCAGAACAGGAGGTCGCGGAATTCATTAAGGAGAAGGTAACCAAGCCGGTGGTCGCCTTTGTAGCTGGAGCTACGGCTCCGCCGGGGAGAAGAATGGGACACGCCGGGGCCATCATCAGCGGCAGTTCAGGCAGAGCTCAGGACAAGATAGCAGCCTTGGCCTCCGCCGGAGTTAACATAGTCCCTAACCCCGCTGAAACCGGGCTTACCATGAAGAAGGTGCTACAGGCATAATTGTGCGAGAAATGGAAGAGTATCTCAAACCTACACCTACAATCGACTGCGACAACGAGTCGGTGAAACAAAAAGGTCAAAACCTAACTAAGGGTCAGCAAGAAATTACGGGCAAGGCTAAGAGCCTCTTTTATTTCGTGAGGGACGAGATTAAGTACACTTTCTATGTACCAAGTGACCTTCCTGAACACTACCGGGCAAGCAGGATTCTGGAGATAGGAGAGGGATGGTGTGTTCAAAAGGCGCTGCTCCTGATTGCCCTAGCACGAGCCGCAGGCATCCCAGCGGCTCTGCACCTCGCCGACATTCGGAATCATCTTCTTCCCGATAAACCAAGAGAGATGCTTGGGACTACCCTGGTCACATACCACGGCTATTGCGAGTTGTACATTCAAGAGAAGTGGGTCAAAGCGACTCCTGCCTTCGACCTCAAAATGTGCCAAAAGAACCAAATCATGCCGGTGGAGTTCGATGGCAAGAACGATGCCTTATTCCACTCACTTAACCGAGACGGGCAACTGCATATTGAATATGTCAAAGACCATGGCCGTTATGAGGATGTGCCGCTGGACGAGATATATGATGGGTGGGTTCGGGACTACGGGTGGGGGTCTCGATCACAGTTGAACCAGTTGGTTAAGGCAGAAAAAGCGAAGTAGAAAGTGCACGGGGCATAGCATCATGGACCAAGTGAAAGAGTATTTGAGACCTACACCTAGAATTGACTGCGACAACAAGTCCATAAGACAAAAATCCCAAGATCTAACCAGAAGTCAGGAGGAAGTCGTAGACAAAGCTAAAAGCCTTTTCTATTTCGTAAGGGATGAGATTAAATACAACCCGCTACCAGTGCATCTTCTTGAAGATTATCAAGCAAGTAAGACTCTGACAACTGGAAGGGGATTTTGTGTTGAGAAGGCATCTCTCCTTGTTGCCCTGGCCCGAGCTGCGGGCATCCCGGCCCGTCTACACCTTGCTGACATTCGAAACCATCTCGTTCCCAACAGGCTAAAACAGCTAATAGGGACAGACCTGTTCAGCTACCACGGTTATAGCGGGCTATACGTTGAGGGAAAGTGGGTCAAAGCGACTCCAGCCTTCGACCTGAAAATGTGCCAAGAAAACCGAATCATCCCGGTGGAGTTCGATGGCAAACGCGATGCCATATTCCACTCTCATAATTTGGACGGTGAATTGCATATTGAATATGTCAAAGACCATGGCTATTATGAGGATGTGCCGCTGGATGAAATACTTGCTGCCTGGGCTAAGGTCTATAAGATGGAGTCTAGTAAGCAGTTCTACCACTTCATTAATCCAGAGAAGGCGCAGCAGGAAGTGCTGGACGGATAGTATCATGGACCCAATGAAAAGGTATTTGAGACCTACACCTACATTTGACTGCGACAACGAATCGATAAAAGGAAAAGCCAAAGATTTAAGTGCAGGTCAGGAAAAGGTCGCAGACAAAGCTAAAAGCCTTTTCTATTTCGTAAGGGATGAGATTAAGTACAACATCTATGTGCTGAGTGACCTTCCTGAATACTACCGGGCAAGTAGGGTTTTGGAGGTAGGAGAGGGATTCTGCATACAAAAAGCCGTGCTCCTGGCTACATTGGCCCGAGCCGTGGGCATCCCCGCCCGCCTACACCTTGCCGCCATTCGGAACCATCTTATGCCCGACAAATTAAAAGAGCTGACGGGGACAAACCTATTCCCCTCCCATGGTTATGCTGAGCTGTATATCGAAGGGAAATGGGTCAAAGCTACTCCTGCCTTCGACCTGAAAATGTGCCAAAAGAACCGAATTAGCCCAGTGGAGTTCGATGGCAAAAACGACGCCATGTTCCACTCTCATAATTTGGACGGCAAACTGCACATTGAATATATCCAGGACCGTGGCCATTTTGACGACCTCCCGTTCGATACCATAACTAACCTAAGAATCCAGGCCCTCGGCGCTGATATTTTCCAGCGACTAAGACAGGCAATCGAGGCACGAAAAGCACGGGGATAGGATTCTAGATGCAGGGCAATAGACTGGCACCGGCGGCGAACTGAGCAATGAACCGTTACCCCCTGATTGAAGAAATCCCTACTCCGCTAGCTGCGCATGAAGCTTTTGAGCCGTTCCACGGCTACCGCTACAGCTTTTTCCTGGACAGCGGCATGGACCCTCAGAGGCTAGGCAGGTACTCCTTCATCGGCATCGACCCGTTTCTAGTGATGACAAGCCGAGGCAATCAGGTCACCCTCATGCGGCAAGACGAGCAACAAATCGAACGGGGCAATCCGTTCGATGTCCTGGGTAGGTTGCTGGAAACATACAGGCTGGACTCTTTCCCAGCACCCATTCCCTTTTGGGGTGGTGCCGTGGGGTACCTGAGCTATGACCTGTGCCACTTCGTGGAGCGCCTACCATCCACAGCTATAGATGACCTGCAGCTCCCGGAGAGCTATTTTGCTTTCTATGACGCCATTCTTGCCTTTGATAATCTGGAGGGCAAAGCCTATATCGTTTCCACAGGCTTTCCCGAGCTTGGCGAGAGCCGAAGACTAAAGAGGGCCGAAGTACGCCGTGAGCAAATCAAGGGGTGGCTGTCTTCGTCTTGCCCATCTACGCCGGAAGCCGATTTCCGGAGCGCTGAAGGGAAAGCTAAAGCTGTGCTCAAGTCGAATTTCACTCCTGAAGGCTATATGAAAGCTGTGGACAGGGTGAGACAATATATCGCTGCCGGCGATGTATTTCAGGTTAACATCTCTCAGCGTTTCGAGACCGATTTGACCGTTTCTACCTACGAACTGTACCAACGATTGAGACAGATTAACCCAGCCCCTTTTGCTAGCTACCTCAACTTCGATGAGGTAACCATCATCGGTGCCTCGCCAGAGAGATTCCTTCGCGTAGATGGTGACTGGGTAGAGACACGACCGATAAAAGGTACCAGGCCAAGGGGCAAAGACTCAGTTGACGACGCAATGCTGGCTGAAGAGCTGACTCAGAGCAGTAAAGACCGCGCTGAGAATGTGATGATTGTTGACCTGGAGAGGAATGATCTGGGCAGGGTGTGTCAATATGGCACGGTTAGAGTGACCGAGCTGGCTATCCTTGAGACCTTTCCCACCGTCTTCCATTTGACTTCTACTGTTGTTGGCAGGCTGCGTCCCGACACGAATCGCATCGACTTGCTCAAGGCTACTTTCCCCGGAGGTTCCATTACCGGTGCCCCCAAGGTGCGGGCCATGGAAATTATCGATGAACTCGAACCGACAAGAAGGAGCGTTTACACCGGCGCTATTGGTTACCTCAGCTTCGGGAATAGTCTCGACCTTAACATTGTTATCCGCACTTTTCTAATTAAAGATGGAAAAGCCTATTTCCAAGTAGGCGGCGCCATTATTTATGATTCCAACGCTGAGGCGGAATACGTGGAAACTCTGGATAAAGCTAAGGCCCTGATTCAGGCGCTTCGCTTGGCACCGAGAGTAGCGGTGGAGGCAAAATGATACTGGTTATCGACAACTACGACTCTTTCGCTTATAACCTGGCTCAACGCCTGGGTGAACTAGGTTGGGAGCCGCTAGTCTATCGTAACGACCAGATCAGCTTAGCTGAAATCGGAGAACTTCTTCCCAGCCACATTGTCATCTCTCCAGGGCCGCGTACCCCTTTGGAGGCTGGCATTTCCAACGATGTAGTACGCCACTTTGGCGGCAAAATCTCCATCCTCGGTGTTTGCCTTGGGCACCAGTGCATTGGCTACGCCTACGGTGGTGTCGTTGGGCGAGCCTCAGTGCCAGTCCACGGCAAGACATCTGTTATCCACCATGATGGCAAAGCTATCTATGAAGGTATAGCAAACCCATTTCCAGCAGCTCGTTACCATTCCTTGATCATCAAGCCAGACAGTTTCCCCTCCTGTCTTGAGGTCACTGCTCAGACCGATGAAGGGGAGATAATGGGTGTAAGACATCGAGATTATGTAGTTGAAGGAACCCAGATACATCCTGAATCTATTCTCACCGAAGTGGGGTACGACCTGTTGGCTAACTTCCTTCGTTTTTCTAAGCCGGTGTGGCATTAAAGTCCGCTAATGGAAGAGATTGTTTACCTTAACAGTGACCTAGTTCTCCGTTCCCAGGCTAAGCTATCGCCCTTCGACCACGGTTTCCTTTACGGCTACGGTCTTTTCGAGACGATGCGGGCCTACAACGGCTGCGTCTTTCGCCTTAACCGCCACCTGGCCCGGCTTCAGCAGTCGGCTGAGACCCTGGGTATAGCTTCTAGGCTAGCCTCTTCTGAGCTACAAAAAGCTTGTTATGACATTCTAGAAGCAAACAGGCTTTGCGAAGCCCGTCTCAGGCTTACTGTATCGGCTGGCGAAGGTGACATGACCCCCAACCCGGATACCTGTAGCGGTATCACCGTATTTATTGCTGTGCGAAGACTTGCTCCCTTGGCGCCTGAAAGCTATGAGAAAGGCTTCAGTACAGTCCTGTCATCTTTGCAGCGCAACAGCCAATCGCCATTGTCACGACTCAAGTCTACCTGTTATTTGGAAAACGTTTTGGCCAGGCAAGAAGCCAGGGCAGCCGGGGCCGATGAAGCGCTCCTTCTCAACGAGCGGGGTTTTGTAGCCGAAGGCAGCACGACCAATATTTTTCTGGTAAGGAACGAAAGGCTGGTTACGCCTTCTCTAGAAAGCGGCTCCCTACCTGGCATCACCAGGGAGGCGGTTTTGGAATTGGCTCAATCCTTGAGAATCAAGGCGGTTGAGAGGGAAGTAGCGCTAGGTGAACTCGCTGAAGCTGAGGAAGCTTTCTTAACCAACTCGGTACTTGAGATAATGCCCCTCACCCGGTTTGGCGATAAGCCCATCGGCTCGGCAAAACCGGGGCCACTAACCCGACGACTTATGTCAGCTTACAGGAACCTAGTAGAAAAAGAGACCAAACCCCAGTAACAGGCCAAAGGGCCACATGTTTCCGAAACAGGCATCGTCGTAATGCAAGCTTGCTTCAATACTGGCCGAAGAGATGAACCCGTGTGCGTGGAATGCGATCACGAGTCCTGAGAGCGGTTCTGTCAATCAAGTCCAGGTTCATTCGTATTCCTTGGGAACCGCGCAGATTATGGTCATAGGCTCGCTTGTGGATTTGTTCTTGAACTGGTGTTTTTCGTCGGGGAGGATTAGAGCAAAATCGCCTTTTCTGATCTGACGCTCTTCACCGTTTTCCATGACTATAACGCCATTACCTTCAATTATGTAGTTCAGATGTTCGTTGGGGTGTCTGTGAAAGGGAGTGTGGCCGCCGGGTTCAAAGGTAAATACGCGAAAGCAAAAGGATGGAGAGCCGTCATCTTTCGATATAGGAACCTGTTTCCAGATGCCTTCCGCGTCTTTCATGTTGGGATTCACCTTTTTGACCTTGTCCAGACTGCATATTTTCACATCGAAACCTCCAGATTTGACTATATTTCGGTAGTATACGACAGACTGTCGGAACTGTACATCCAGCGAAAGGGAGACCGAATACCCCCCCCAGAATATGAGAAGGATGCGAAAGGATCATCGATTGGCAGAAGCCTACCAAAGGTTCAAAGATTATGGTAGGTCTATTGATTTTTCGGCTTCCGACCAGAGCCTGGCGGACCGGCATATGTCTGAACAATCTCGATAAAACGCTTTGCCTCACTACCCACGATCTCTAATTCTGTATCTTTCCAATGTCTTCTTCGAACTGCCACGCGACAGAAATCCCTGGCTGTTCCACGGATAATATCGCTTGCGTCTTCGGAACCTTGACTCCAAGCCTTGCCGGACGGAAGCAACAGTTCTATGCGAATAGGAGTATCCGGTAACTCCAAACCGTTTACTTGATAGGCGTAAGGTCTTGCCATATATGCGATCAGGGCTACATGCCGCAGGCGGTCTGTATCAACAGGTTCAACCCCTACTGCATCATAACAATCGAGTCCGTGGGCCCATGTTTCCATAAGTCGTGCCGTAGCAAATGCGCGTGCGCCCATAGGCATCGCAAACCAGGGGATCCTCGTTTTGGGTTCAATCTTCACAAGACAATCATCCATTGTGCCCCTCATGTCCCTCCACCATTTCAGAATTTGTGAAGGTTGCATTGTTCGTCCTCTCTTGGGACCAGTCTCGTTATAGCTCATACCAAGCTTGGCTGCTTCATCCAATGGTGCATAATCTCCTCCGAGAAAAGAAACAGAGACTTCGTCAATGTAAGCGATATGCGAAACAGAGTCCTTGACAGTCCATCCTTCCGCTGGCGTTTGCAAGTCCCACTGTTCGTCCTTAAGCGTACACAGAAAACTATCCAAAGCTTCTTGTTCGGCCCTGAGATCTGCTACTATCTCTCTCATATTCTCCTTATCCTTCGGCTTGCGCCAGCATTAAGCCGGCATCTTCCATATCGATTACTGTCACTATGTTAAGTGGGAAAAACCAAGCGTCCGCTATTGTAAGAAATGTGACGCCATCTACCTGCCTCGCCAGCTTGAACATAACGGCGAGTGTGCGGTCGGTCCGGTGGGGGAAGTCGCTCAATGTGAGGAGTGCTGCCCTCGATGCCCGCACTGCGGCAAGCTATTTGAGTTGAGAAGATATGTTTAAGGGCTATGAACTAATTCAATGAGGCAGCAGTAGGGGGCCATCCATACCTGACCAGAACCGAATACCTGTGGCCAACAACCATACGCCTCATGGTATGGTGACCCCCATAACCAATAATACAGGATTTGCAGAGATTTGTCTAGCTCTGGATTATAGGCTAGACTACTTCTTAAAGCTACCTCTCCATACCTATTGTTAGCAGTGCTTTTGCTGCAGCAATAAGGGCCACTGGTGCCATCAGAGCAGCAAAATTCACGAGCATGCTGGTAACTGCTGCACCTACGCCCAGAACTGCAATGGGGGTGAAAGCAGCTGTCATTGCCAGCAGGGCTATGGTAGCGAGAAGCAAGGTATGCAAGCCCTCAACTTGTTTGGCATAGACAACATAGATAATCCCGATTGCCAGGCCGAAGACTGCTAGTACCATTGCAATGATGGCATTTGCGGGAAGTACTATACCTCCAATAACAGCTAGTACCAGGCCTATGCAAAACAATATGAAACTGACCAATACCCAAGTTTTTTTCATGAATTAATTACCTCCTTTTTTATTTTTGCTACCCCGCATATTCATTTTATCATATTGTAGCAAAATATTTTGGGCTGTCAAGAATAGTACTATCGATAGGTTCACCTATTATTTGGGATTTCCCATTTCAACTCACAATGAGGTGATCCTCACCCATAATTCGGGATTTCCCATTTCAATTCGCGATTAGGTATCCTGACCCTCATCGCTCTTGTCACTAATAATATATCCATGGCACCTGGTTGTCAATCCCCCTCTCGGAGCCCCGCAGTAGTCCTGGACATGCGAGCCGTGCACTACAGACCTCAGAATCCTCGTCTATCAGCGCTGGCGAAGCTGTCCACCCGAAAAAAGACGATACTTCTCCTATCTTTTTCAGCTGCCTGCTTGCTCTCAGGTGTCCTCAGCCGGGTGACAGGCATAACCGGGTTATCCTCTCCAGAATGGCAGCAAATAGGTCTCTGGACACCGCCACGTCAGCCAGCTGGAAGACAATCCGCCAAGCGTTAGCGATTCCGGCGATGGCAATAAGCGCTTGCCCATAGGCCGCAAAGAGAAGTGCAACCAATCATTGCAGGTTAGATGGCACCTATGTATAATTTGCATCGATTATGGAATGAAACTCAATAGTTGGCTGGTATGTTCCGTGAACGCAGGCTTGCCTAACTGGCTAGGCACGAGCAAGCTAGATACAGGCTTATCTATATCCCTGATGGTAGCTATAGTGGCAGCATTAGGCTGCCTTGGCTACTTTGTGGCTACGCCAAATCAAGGCGAGAAGTTTACCGAATTCTACATCCTGGGCACAGAAGGTAAGGCTGAGGGCTACCCAAAGCAAGTAATATTGGGTGACCCTGTTGATATAGTCGTCGGTGTAGTCAACCACGAGTATCAGCCGGCCAGCTATCTGGTGAAGATAACGATAGAGGGCACCGAGAAAACCAACGTAACTGTAGGCACACTGGCTCACAAGGAAGGGTGGGAAGAAAGAGTCAGTTTCATTCCTCAAGTAGTCGGTGAAAGGCAGAGAGTGGATTTTTGTTTGTACAAGAACGATGAAGATGAACCCTACCTCGACGACCCCCTCCACCTGTATATCGATGTTATATCCCCGTAGTGTACTATTAGACGTGTGCACAGGAGGGCTCTAGCCTCGCCAAGCCACCTCAAGAAATCACAATACATTAGAGGACAATATTGTATAACACTGTCATAATTGGCGCCGGACCGATTGGCAGCTATCTCGCTGCCAGGTTAGCCCGGCTTGACCACAAGGTACTCGTCCTGGACAAGAAAGCGGCTGCAGGGCAGGATATTTGCTGCACCGGCATTGTTGGCAGGGAATGCCTTAAGTTACTGGCTATTGACAATAGCCTCATTGTCAGGCAAGCCAGCTCAGCCAGATTCTTCGTTCCCTCAGGCAAGTCGCTTAGGCTGTGGCGAGATGATGCGGTGTCCTATATTCTTGACCGGCCAGCGCTTGACCGGGCACTGGCCAGCCGAGCTCAGGCAGCAGGCGCTAATTATCTTTTCAGTGCTCAGGTGGCAGATATTCAGATTGGAGCAGATTGTCTTCGTGTGGAAGCAGACTGCTGCGGGCAGAATAGCCTATTTGAAGCCGAGACAGCGGTTATTGCCACCGGGTTTGGCTCGTCTCTGCCCGGTAAGCTTCATTTAGGGAAGATAAGCAACTTTATCGTTGGAGCTCAGGCCGACGTAAATATGGACGGAGTCGATGAGGTGGAGGTCTATTTCGACCAGACTCTGGCTCCCGGTGGTTTTGCCTGGCTGGTGCCTACCAGAGATAGCAAAGGCCTGGCCGGACTGATGACTCGTCAGCAGCCAGAGTACTACTTGAACAAGTTGCTGTCAAACCTGAAAGCTCAAGCCAAAATAGCCTCAGCCAAAGTCGTTCAGGGTTACGGTGCCATTCCCCTCCGACCTCTCCCCAGAACATATGCTGACCGAATACTGGCAGTCGGCGAGGCAGCTGGTCAGGTCAAACCGACCACTGGTGGCGGTATATATTACGGTCTCCTATGTGCTGATATGGCCGCTGACAGTCTTCACCAGGCATTTCTAGCCAACGACTTCTCCGCACCCAAACTGGCTTCTTATCAGAAACAGTGGCGGGCCAAGCTAGGCAAGGAGCTCCGAACCGGCTATTGGGCGCATCAACTATATGAAAGGCTGAACAATCGGCAGATTGAGCGCCTGCACAATTTTGCAAGCGACAATGGCATACCCCAGTTCATAACTGGGTTGGAGGAGCTCTCCTTCGATTGGCATGGTCAGCTTATCTTGAAGACGCTGAAGCATTTGGCCGTTAGTATTCCCACCCAGGCGATTAAGACGCTGTCAAGAAATAATGCAACCACGGGTGATTAGGTGACCATCAAATGCTAGACAATACCACGAGATTGAAAAATGGAGTAAAATGAGACAAAAGGTCTGCCTGATTGTGTGGCCAAGCGTAGGATGAAAGCATGAAAGTAGTCTTTCTCTGTGGCGGTATTGGTAAAAGGATGTCCCCCATCACCGAGGACAAGCTACTGCTCGATTTCTTAGGCAAAACACTCTTTGAACACCAGATGGAAATGGCCAAAGAAGCCGGCTTGAACCAGTTCTTAGTCATCGGTAACCCGGCAAATATGGAACAGATAGAGCAAATAACCAGGGTGAGTCCCGGTGTCAAGATTGAAGTGGCCTTACAGCGACAACCGTTAGGTATAGCCGATGCTTTGAAAAGCGCTCAACCTTTTCTAGACGGGGACATCGTGGTAGTGAATCCCAACGACGTTTTCACAGTCTCGGCGTACACCAGCCTCGTCCAAGAAAGAAAAAAAAGGGCTGCTGCTTCATATATGTTGGGCTATGAAGTCAAGGACTACTTCCCTGGAGGCTATTTAGCAGTAGACTCAACGAATGAGCTGAAACACATCGTGGAAAAGCCGAAGCCGGGCCAGGAGCCAAGCCACTTGGTAAACATCCTAGTCCATCTCCACACCGAACCCAAGAAAGTCCTGGAGTATATTGAAAAAGTCGAAACCACAAGGGATGATGTCTACGAATGCGCGCTGGATAACCTGGCCAAAGATGGATACAAAATTAGGGTGGTACCCTATCCCGATTTCTGGGCACCCATAAAATACCCGTGGCATATCCTCGAAGTGGTCAACCATTTCTTAAATACGTGTCAGCCACGGATTTCTGCTTCAGCTTCCATCTCAGAAAAGGCCACTATCGAAGGCAGAGTCATTATTGGCGATAATGTCAGGGTGCTAGAAAATGCCGTAATAAGGGGGCCGGTCTACATTGGCCCCAATTGCATCATCGGCAACAATGCTCTAGTGCGAGACTACAGCCATATCGGCGCTGATTGTGTTATCGGCTACTGCACGGAAGTCAAGAGTTCCTATATCGGCGACCGCTGCTGGTTTCATTCCAGCTACATTGGCGACTCCGTGATAGGCAAGGATTGTTCATTTGGTGCTGGTACGGTCCTAGCGAACTTCCGTTTTGACGAGCAGAATATCTCGGTGAGGGTTGGAGATGAAGTCGTTGATACGGGGCGAGATAAGCTGGGCGCCATAGTCGGCGATAACTGCAAGACCGGAATCAATGCCAGCGTTATGCCTGGCACGAGAATTGGTCCAAACTCTATTGTCGGTTCTCATGTTTGCCTCACAAAAGACCTCGAGCCAGGCAAGAAGATTCTGGCTGAGCCTCATTACCGGGTTCTGCGCAACCAGCCTGAGTTGGACGAAACAAAGAAAAAGAAGCTCAAAGAAAAACTTGAGAAATTAGGCGGAGAGACCTAGCACAATCCGAGAGCCTCTGTACTTGGCTTGGCTGGCACCGATAACCGGGAGCAGAACTGTTGAGAAATTGTAGATTTCCATCGATGTTGAGTCTGGAATGAGGTCACCAGGGCAATTGAAGCGTCTACCTCAGCACGTAGCCATTATCATGGATGGTAACGGCCGGTGGGCCAGGCAACGCGGCCTGCCCAGACTGGTAGGGCATAAGCAGGGAGCTACCACCGCCCAGCATGTCGTTGAAGTCTTTGTCGAATACAAGATCCCCTACCTCACCTTATATGCTTTCTCAACTGAGAATTGGAACCGACCACAACGTGAAGTAAGGGGGCTGTTCCGACTCCTAGGGAAAAGGCTTGATGAAGGGATTAGCCTTGCCCAGAAAGAGGGGATAAGAATCCATCACCTGGGTAAGCTTAACGGACTATCGCCCAAAATGCAGGACGCGATAAGGCGGGCTCTGGAGCTGACCCAAGATAATACCAGGATGACTCTTGGCTTAGCTTTTAACTACGGAGGCAGGGATGAGATTGTGGAGGCAACGCGGCGTCTTATCCTCAAAGGTATCCCGGCACAGGACGTAGATGAAACTGTCGTCGGTCAATATCTTTATACCGCCGGCATTCCCGACCCTGACCTGATTATACGCACTGGTGGCGAAATGCGACTTAGCAACTTCCTGACGTGGCAGTCCGCCTACGCTGAAATCTATTTCACACCAGTCCTGTGGCCTGACTTTGACAAGAAAGAGATTGACAAAGCTCTCACTATCTTTAGTCAGCGGCAGCGTCGCTTTGGCAGCCTGGCGCCAGAGTGAACAGTGTCCGATACCGAACTGAACCTGAGTCAACTGTGAGCCATGCCTGGAGTCTAACCCAAGTCCTAGATGCTCAGGTCCCCGCCTGGTCGTAAGCACTGGGTTCCCTCGACCGCAACACGGACTTTCAACTCACTTTGCGAACTCAAAACATAAGTTGCACCAGAGGACACTGCCGAAATTGAAGTTTACCACGTCGTCACCAAGCTCAGTGGCTGGAAAACACAGGCGAGAGGATGAACAAATGATGCGCTAGCGAGCTTCATTTGCATTTTTGTTTTACTTGTGTTATAGTGCAAAAGGAACCTAAGACTATATCTAGAAAAGTGGGGCCAAGTTCCCACTTTTTTGTTAACAAAGGGAATAGAAAACCGGGGGCCGAGCGGTATTCGATGAAAACTGAATTTATGGTTGCCCTTACCCAGCTGTCAGCTGAGAAGCATCTGCCTAAGGGAGTAGTCCTGGCCGCTGTGGAGTCAGCACTCGTTTCAGCTTATAGGAAAGATGCTTTCGCCGCTGGCCAAGATATCTCAGCCAAGGTTGATCCCAACACCGGCGAAGTTAAGGTTTATGTCAAGAAAGCAGTGGTTGAGACGCTAACTGACCCACTTCGCGAGATATCCCTCACTGAAGCCAAGGAAATCAACAAAACTACCCAGATTGGCGAAGTTGTCAATATAGAATCCACACCGCCGAACGCTGGGCGTATTGCTGCTCAGACAGCAAGACAGGTTATTCTACAGCGGCTGCATGAGGCCGAGCACCACGCAATTTACGAGGAGTTCACCGGCAAAGAGGAGGACATCGTTACTGGGAGGGTACAGCGCATTACCCCGGAGCAGATTTACGTTGACCTGGGCAAAGCTGAGGCAATACTTCCAAGCAGCGAACAGGTGCACAACGAGCGTCATCGCATCGGACAAAGATTGAAACTGTATCTCCTAGACGTGACCAGAACTAGCAGAGGGCCTCAGATAATAGTGTCACGAGCGCATCGCAACTTGTTACGCAGGCTTTTTGAGCTGGAGGTCCCTGAAATATGTAGCGGCACTGTAGACCTAAAGTCAGTTGCCCGTGAGGCAGGCTATCGAAGCAAGGTGGCTGTGGCAGCACGCCAAGAGGGTGTTGACCCGGTAGGTTGCTGTGTGGGGCTGCGTGGTATCAGAATACAAAGCATCGTAAATGAGTTAAATGGTGAAAAGATAGATGTGGTCGGATGGGATGAGGACCCGGCAAAGTTTGTCGCCAATGCTCTCAGCCCAGCCCAAGTATCAAGCGTGGAATTCAACCAAGCAGAAGGCACTGCTGTGGTCGGCGTCCCCGATAGACAGCTGTCACTGGCTATTGGCAAAGAGGGTCAAAATGCCAGACTGGCGGCAAAGCTAACTGGCTGGCGAATCGATATTAAGAGCACTTCTGCCATCGAAGCGGCGAAGGCGAGTTTGGTCACAGAAGCTGCTGTGGAAGCGGAGGAGACAACCACCGAATTGGAGGAACTCATCCCTGAGCTTGCCACTGCTGAGGAACCCCTGACTTCAGAACCAGTCAGTGAACCAGAGCCAGTAGCTGAGAAAGAAATGGCCGAGGTAGCTGCAGCTTCCACTGACTACGAGCTTGTTTTAGCTTCGGAGATTCCGTCACCAGCCGAGCCTGCACAGGCACCCCAGATTCGTTTCGCCGAAGACATCCTGCCTCCGAGGCCAGCTAAAGCAAAAAAGAGCAGCAACAAGACTGCAGAGTCGGAAGAAGGCAGAAGCAAGGCTAAGAAAGCGCGTTCAAGACGAGTGAGTTATCCAGAGGAAGATGAACTTGAAGAGCAATTGTACGTACCAAGCTCTTCGGTAGCCGAAGACAAACTTGAGGAGCAATCCCAAACAGTAGATGCTTCAGCAGAGAAAGTGGATATCCTGCCTGCAAAGTCAGCTAAAGCAAAGAAGACGGGGAAGAAGGCTGCCGAGTCGAGAAAAGGTGGGAGCAAAACCAAGAAAGCAGGTTGAAGACCGGAGAGCTATCCAGATGAAGACGAACTTGAAAAGGAGTTCGAAGAAGCAAAGTCTGCCGTATAGGCGCATACCCGAGCGTAGCTGCGTGGCCTGCCGAGAACCAAAGGCAAAGAGAGATTTGGTCCGTTTGGTATGCAGTGCTGGCACTGTAGAGATAGACCCCAAGGGCAAAAAGACAGGCCGGGGAGCTTATTTGTGCCCAGTACGTGAATGCTGGGAGACAGGGCTAAAAGGTAACCGCCTGGAATATACTTTGCGGACCAAGCTCACTATGGAAAACCGCCAGGCGCTGGTACAATACGGCAACAGCCTGCCATCAGGGAGAGATAACCGGGGATGAGTGACGACAAGAAAGAACCGATTGTGAAACAAGACAAGGATGGCCAAGGGGCTGACTCCGGCTCACAGGAGTTGCCTCAGGTTGACCTCCCCTCGGCTCTGAGCGTAAAGCAATTGGCAGACCTCTTGGGCATAGGTGCAGTCGAGGTTATCAAGCAGCTCATGAGAACCGGCGTCATGGCCAACATTAACCAGGCCATTGATTTTGACACCGCGGCAGTGATAGCGGCCAATTTTGGTTACAAAGCTAATAAGCAACCAGTGCCTGTTCAAACAAAACCCTCTGCGACAGCAAAAGGTGGTAAACTCTCTCCTTGCCCACCAGTAATTACCATCATGGGGCATGTTGACCACGGTAAGACAAGCCTTCTTGACGCTATTCGCCAAAGCAACATAATTGCCTCCGAAGCAGGGGCTATTACTCAGCATATTGGAGCTTACCAAGCTGAGGTGAACGAGCGAAGAATCACTTTTCTGGACACACCAGGGCATCAGGCTTTCACCGCCATGAGGGCTCGAGGCGCGCGGGCTACTAATATCGCTGTACTCGTAGTAGCCGCTGATGATGGAGTGATGCCGCAGACTGTAGAAGCTATAAATCATGCCCGAGCTGCCGAGGTACCCATAGTC
>CAZOQG010000001.1:0-50528 GCA_964582065.1 uncultured Dehalococcoidales bacterium | reverse complement strand
GGAAACAGAGGATATCCAGCCTTCTTGTTACACATTATGGGCCTACTAAACTGGAACCCAGCCAATCTCTCGCAATACTACGTCCCCCTCCAAAGTTGTAATTGCACTGCGCGCGGGCACGGGTTAGCCACTACGACAAAGCCGCATCTGTTTATCCGTTTAGCTACAAAATCTGGAGGGGTATATTTGCTTTGCCCTCTCTAGAAGCACACAGCCAAGTAATGGGTTACTAAATGGCTATTCTGCCTGTTACCAAATTCCTATTATATTCACCTTCGGTTGGGCGTATAATCGGAACGGAGATGGTGCTACATTCGGGATAAATAGGAGGATTGGTGCTGGTATACCGTAACAACTTGCAACTGACCGAGATAGATAGGAGCAGGGTCATATATTGCCAAGCAAGCTGCATGATTTTAATCAGTTAGGAAGGATCAGGTGGGATTGTCAGTTCTCCGTAATCACCCGATTCCAGGACGAACACAAGATGAAAGTCAAAGATAAAACAACAGAGCAGCTCATGGCCGAGTTGGAACGTGCGTGCCAACGGATTGCTCAATTGGAAGCATCGAAAACCGAGCGCGAGCAGGAGGAGGCGCCAGGAGAATCTGAACAAGTGAATGGGGACTTGATAGAACTCTCCTCGGATATGATATTTACAGTGGACATAAAGGGGGATTTCTTGTTCACCAACAAGGCATTTATGAAACACCTGGGGTATTCACCTGAAGAAATAAAGGAAATAAACGGGTTTGAATTAGTTCATCCTGAAGATTCAGAAGCTGTGAGAGAGCAATTTAGCCGGTTGGTTGAACACAAGACTCAGGAAACCATGGAATACAGATATAGAACCAAACACGGTTTCTATATCAATATCTTAAATGACGCCTCGCCAATACTAGACTCTCAAGGAAATATGGTTGCCGCTTTAGGTATTGCTAGAGACACCACCGAGCGCAAGCGAATGGAGGAGGAATTAACAAAACATCGCCAGCATCTTGAGACGCTGGTGGAACAGCGCACAGCTGAACTGCAGATGGCCAATGAGCAGCTTCAATTGGAGTTGGCTGAACGCAAGCAGGCAGAGCAAGCGCTGCGGCAAAGCGAGGAGCGCTACCGGGCCTTGTTTGACCGCTCGCTTGATTGCGTGTACGTCCATGATTTTGAAGGCAATTTCATTGACGCAAACCAAGTAGCCTTAAACCTGCTCGGTTATGACAAGGAAGAAATCCTTTCTCTTAATTTTGCATCGTTGCTAAGCGAAGACCAAATTCCACAGGCTTTTGACATGCTTCAAGAGCTAAAAGAAACCGGTTCTCAACAAGAGCTAACGGAGTATATGTTAGAGAGGAAGAACGGTGAATATGTGTGTGTGGAAACCAAAGCATCTGTTATTTACCATGGGGGGAAGCCCTATGCGATTCAGGGTGTCGCCAGAGACATCACCGAGCGTAAGCAAGCAGAAGAAGCGCTAAGGCAGTCTGAAGAGAGGTACCGGACTGTACTGGATGAGATGGAAGATAGCTACTTTGAGGTAGACCTGAGTGGCCATATCACCTTCGCCAATGAGGCAACTTGTCGCAACCTGCGACTTTCCAGACAAGAATTGATGGGGGCAAGCTATAAAACCTTCTCTGCGGAAAAGAGCATTGACGACGTGTACAAGGCCTTCAATGAGGCCTATCGGACAGGCAAGCCGGTCAAAAGCTTTTCCTGGGAAATTGTTCGGGGGGATCGGAGCACAGGATTTGCCGAAACCACAGTCCTTCCTCTGCATAACCAAGACGGGCAGATTATCGGCTTTCGGGGAATCGGCAGGGACATCACCGAGCGCAAGCAGGCCGAGGAGGCTTTGCGGCAATCTGAGGAGAGATACCGGACTATCCTGGAAGGTGTCGAAGACGGCTACTTCGAGGTAGACATTGCCGGCAACATCACCTTCTTCAACGAGGCATTGTGCCGCATCTTCGGGTATGCCGCAGAAGAGTCGATGGGAGTGAGCTCGCGTACTTACTCGGTCGGAGAGGATGCTAAGCGCGTGTACCAGGCCTTTAACGAAGTCTATCGGACTGGCAAACCAATGCAGGGCTTTTCCTGGGAAATCGTTCGAAAAGATGGCTCCAAACGCTCCCTGGAAACCTCAGCTTCGCCTGTACGAAACTCGGACGGCGACATCATCGGATTTCGTGGAGTCAGCCGTGACATCACCCAGCGTAGGCAGGCAGAGGAAGAAAGACGGCAATTGGAGCAGAAGGCCCAGATGGCAAGCCGCCTGGCTACGGTCGGCGAGATGGCATCAGGCATTGCCCACGAGATAAATAATCCCCTCACCGGCGTTATCGGCTACGCCCAGTTGCTGATGGGAAGGGATATCCCGGGAGACATCAAGAACGATGTGAAGCTTATCCATGATGGTGCCCAACGGGTAGCCGGTGTCGTAAAGAGGCTGCTTACCTTCGCCCGGCAGCATAAACCACAGCGAGACTATGTCAGTATAAACGAGCTTATCGAAACCACTCTCGCCTTTCGTACTTATGAACTGGAGACCAACAATATAAAGGTTAGCACCTACTTTGCTCCCGAATTGCGAGCGACCATTGCAGATGGCGCTCAGCTGCAACAAGTGTTCCTGAACCTGATCGTGAATGCCGAGACCGAGATGAAATTGGCTCATGGTAAGGGTAAGCTCTCCATTAGGACAGAGGCCATAGATAACACGATACGGATATCTTTCAAAGATAATGGCCCAGGGATAGCCAGGGAGAATATGGCAAGACTATTTGACCCCTTCTTTACTACCCGGGAAGTAGGCCAGGGAACAGGACTTGGTTTGAGCGTGTGTCACGGGATTATCGCTGAACACAATGGGCAGATATATGCTGAGAGCAAGCGAGGCCAAGGGGCTACCTTCATCGTGGAATTACCCATCGTCACCAGACCTCGACAATTGGGACTGGCTGAACCAGAGGTTGAGGAATCTCAAGAGGCAGCTAAAGCCAGAATACTGGTAGTAGATGATGAGCCTGTCATCAGGGACTTCCTAAGCCATGTGCTGACTGATGAAGGACACGAGGTAGAAACTGTAGACAATGCCGATGATGCCCTGGAAAAGGTCGAGACTGAAAGGTACAGCCTCATCCTGCTGGACATCAAAATGCCCGGAATGAGTGGTATCGAGCTGTATAACCATTTCAAGAAAACGGCTCAATCGTTAGCCAGGAGAGTGGTCTTCATCACTGGTGATGTTATGGGAGCCGACACCACAGCTTTCCTTTCCAGGACAAAAGCCCTTCGCATCGATAAACCCTTTGATGCTGAGCAGCTAAAGAAGGAAATAAATCGCATATTGGCTGAGGGTGCATAGAAGTCTGCTGGTTCTGGATATCAAGCCCAAAGCGCTGCCCCGGGGGCTAAAGCGGCCTCCCCACGGCCACGTGCCGAATTGCTGCGGACATGACTGCCGTCTCGGGGAACAGGGTCTGTAGCTGGTTTGCCGCTTTTCTTGCCTCTATGCCGAATTCTGTGGAAAACCGCTGAGATAATAGGACTGCCACACCGTTCCCCCCGACAATTGCTGGGTTGACTGTGTCTCTCCAGCGCGGTCAGGCGGCAAGCCAATTGGCCGCTGGCGTGGTTAAAGAATGACCAACGGGTCTTCAGCAGCTTTCTTGCCGGCTTTCTTAAGGCCATTTTGGCAAGGTTGGCTGGTGTCTCACGTCGACGGGTATCGGGTATCGGACGCCGCTTCGGTCAGTAGCTTCAAGGCCGGCAATAACCTGATCGAGTGAACCGGCGGGGATGGTGAAAAGGAACTCATCATCCTGCACCATGGCCCAGACTCTCTCGCCGTTTCCGGGTAGTGCTACCTTTGGCTCCCTATCCTTGAGTGTTTGCAGAATCCCTTCGACACAGGATGCCGCAAAACCACGGAAAGCAGGGCGTAGGCTTGTACCCGCTCCCTAGGTTGCTCCGTGCACCAGTCTCATTAGTTGGGCCGGGTTGCAAAACACCATGACCAGGTCTGGCTCGACTTTGCTTCTTTCCAAGGGCGAAAAGACGACCCCAGCATATTGCCCCTTGTCTAGCTTAGCCTGCCTGACACTATCCAAACGTGCCTTTGCCGCATCGTCGTTCGCGGCATAGTCCATTGCTTTCGTAAAACCGACAAACCCCTTTTCGCCCTCAGCGTCGTCTTCGCTCCATCCGCAGGCGTATGATACAATGAAGCAGGCATTGTCCTCAGCTGTCATTTCCCTCGTGTTTTGTTATAATTCTGTTGCCTAGCGTAAATTGTGCCTAAGGCAAAGTCGGCTGGGGGTCAAACTACATAATCTTTTAGAAGGAGGGATTTACTATGGATTTTGCTCCGACTCGAGAGCAAGAGATGCTGAGGGACATGGTTCGAGCGTTTGCCGAGAGCGAACTCGCGCCCAACGCCTTGAGCTTCGATGAGAAGGGAGAGTTCCCGTTCGAGGCGTTGAAGAAGGCAGCCAAGCTGGGGCTGGTGGGGATAATCAACTCCAAGGAGTATGGCGGGTCGGACATGGGCCATCTGGCCAGGATGATTATGATTGAGGAGATATCGCGAGTTTATCCCCCTCTGGGCTTCTACTTCCAGACCGGGCAGATAGGTATGTATGGACTACAGAACTTCGGCAGCGACGAACAGAAGAAGAAGTACTTGCCTCCTCTTTGCCAGGGAGATACAGTTATGGCCTGGGCCCTTACCGAGGCGACAGGCGGCTCTGATGCGTCCACACTCCAGACGACTGCCGAATTGGTAGGCGATGAGTATAACGTCAACGGCCGCAAGGTCTTTATTACAGCGGGCGAAACGGCCGACGTGGTTGGCTTCGTCGCCAAAGCAGGGGACGGCACCAACCTCCTGCTGGTTGAGAAAGGAACCCCGGGGTTCACAACTCCCAGAAGGGAGGGAAGGCTGGGACTGGGGTCGATTCCCGTCAGTGAGTTAGCTTTTACCAATTGCCGAATTCCCAAGGAAAACCTGGTTGGCCAGGAAGGACGAGGCGTGCGGTTAGCACTCGCTGGCATCGGGGCTGTGGGCAGGCCCGGGGCAGCGGCAGTCAGCTTAGGTATTGCCCAGGGGGCTTATGAGGTGACCCTCAGGTTTGCCAAGGAGAGAAACCTATATGGCAAGCCCATAGTTCAGCTTCAGGCAGTTCAGTTTGCACTGGTGAACATGAATGTGGAAATTGAAGCAGCGAGATGGTTATGCTACTACACAGGCTGGCTCTTGGACCAGGGCAAGAGCCCGGGGGAGATAGGCTCGGACATAGCCAGAGCGAAGTTGTATGCCACAGATGTCGCCAACAAGGTATGCCTCAAGGCAGCGGAAATAATGGGCGGCTATGGACTTATTCCTGAATATCAGCTTGTGCGCCGTCTCAGGGATGCCTTAGAGATGCTGCCAGCGGCAGGTGCCCAGGACGTACAGAGAGTCATCATCGGCGGCGCTATTGCTCGATAGCAGACTGGTTTAGACCACGTCCATGTCTCTCAATATCATAGTTTGCATCAAGCAGGTTCCACATCCTGAGCATTTCTCCCGGATTACTCTTGACCCTATCCGGCAGACGATAAGCAGAGAAGGCATCCCTGCGGTAATCAATCCGCCGGACCTTCATGCCCTGGAGGAGGCGTTGAGGATTCGAGAGGAGTTTTCGGGCAAGGTGACGGCGATAAGCATGGGGCCTCCGCAAGCAAAATGCGCCCTCGAGGAGGCACTGGCAATCGGAGCTGACGACGCCGTTCTGCTCTGTGACAAGTCCTTCGCTGGGGCGGATACTCTGGCCACTGCTTATTCCCTGGCTTGCGGTATCAAGAAGCTGGGGCGCTTCGGTCTCATCCTTTGTGGCAACGAGACGATAGATAGTGGCACCGGCCAGGTAGGGCCACAACTTGCCGAGTTCCTCGATATTCCCCATGTAACCTCTGTTATTCAGATTGCCTTTGAGCAAGGAAGTAGCTTGATAGTCAAGCAAGCCTTGGAGGAGGGCTATATGAAGGTTAGGGTGAAATTGCCAGCTATGCTCGCAGTGGCCAAGGGGATCAACCAACCTAGGTTGCCTACAGTATGGGCGATAATGGAAGCAGGGAGTAAGGAGATGCAAATCTGGGGGGCTTCCGATATTGGAGCCACTCAGGACATGATTGGGCTTGAGGGCTCGCCAACTCACGTCACTGGGATATTTGAACGGGATACAACACGCCGAAGGGAGATCCTCGAGGGGCCACCTAGACAGATAGCCAAGAAAGCAGTGAATAGGCTTCACGAGTTGATAACAACATGAACGAGGTCTGGGTCATCGCTGAGCAAAGGGTGGGAAAACTGATGAACGTCTCCTTTGAGCTTTTAGGCAAGGGGACGGAATTAGCTCGGCAGCTGAAGGTAGGATTGGCTGCCGTCTTGTTGGGAGACAGGGTTCGGGCACTGACTCGCCAACTGGTATGCTACGGTGCGGACAGGGTTTACGTAGGGGAGGACCCGAGGCTTCGATTTTACCAGAGCGAAGTATATGCTGATTTGGTAGCAAAGCTTGTCGATACACACAAACCGGGAATCGTACTGATTGGAGCCACTAGCATTGGCAGGGACTTAGCTCCGAGGATAGCGGCTAAGCTGAAGACCGGACTGACTGCTCACTGCGTGGAGCTACGTATTGTCAATGAAGACACTGAGAAGCCCCAATTGGTTCAGGTGGTGCCGGGCTGGGGGGGGAATCTAATGGTAAATATTGCCTGCCCTGTGAGAAGACCTCAGATAGCTACCGTGAGTCCCGGGGTCATGACAAAATGCGACTGGGAGGAGAGGGAGGGGGAGATTATTACGCTAGCTGTTGATGTGCAACAAGAGCTTAGGGTAGAGACGCTGGAAATGGTCCACGAGGAGAGCACTGGAGCAGCCCTGGAGGAGGCTGAGGTGGTGGTGGCTGGTGGGTGGGGTCTGCTTTCCGCCGGAGGATTTGAACTAGTTGAGGAATTGGCAAAGGTTCTAGGTGGGGCAGTAGCCGGTACTCGGCCAGCTGTAGATAGCGGGTGGATTCCTGAGCACAGAATGGTTGGCCAGAGCGGTAAAACAGTGAGCCCGAAGCTGTTCATTAGTGTTGGTGCTTCAGGTGCTCCTCAGTTCACTGCCGGTTTCCTGAAGGCAAAGGTTGTCTTGGCCATTGATCAGAACCCCAATGCCCCGATCTTTGATGTGGCGGACATAGGCTTGGTGGGAGACCTGTGCGATATCCTTCCCTGCTTAGTCACAGAACTGAAAGAAACAGGGCTGCGCAGTTAGCCCTCAATATCTTATAGCTTAGGCAGTATGGTTACGACTATTCCAATCTGAGCACTACCAGGCCTGCTCTCATCATGTTGGCCCTGAGGCTGCCTGTCCCTTACAGCCGTTGGGCATTCATTCCTTGAATACATGTCCATTGCCCCATATGCCCCCGTTTTAGCCTTGCTTGAGATTGATAATCGGGCCATATCTAGATTGTCTTGGGTTACATTTCTTGTGATTGAAATCGGAGCGAGGACAAAAGCCAAAAAAGGTGGTACAATAGTCGAAACGTTTTGAGTCGGAGGTTAACCTAGTGTTTGAAGAGATATTGCCTGACCTTTACAGGATTGAAATTCCTCTCCCCAAAAGCCCTCTAAAGGCTTTGAACTCATACTTGATAAAGGATGGGGGGCGGTCTTTGATTATTGATACGGGGATGAACCGCGAGGAATGTTTGCGCCCGATGCGGGCGAGTTTAGAGAAACTGGACGTCGACTTAAGCAAGACAGACTTCTTCATTACTCACTTGCACGCGGATCACTCGGGCCTGGTGGGAAAGTTGGCCACGGATACTTCGAAAATCTACTTCAGCGAAGTGGAAGCCTCTATTATGGGTGCCGAGATTGAAAAAGCTAAAGAGCACTGGGAAGAACGCTTCAGATTTTTCTGTTCGAATGGCTTTCCTGAGGACGAGATGAAGAAAGTGCTGGAAGGCCATCCTGGCTTTCGATACAGCCCAAAACGTCGGCTAGATTTTTGTGTGTTGAAAGAAGGCGACGCAATAGAGATTGGAGACTACTCGTTCAGGTGCATTGAAACCCCGGGACACTCGCCGGGTCATATGTGTCTCTACGAGGCTAACAAGAAAATCCTGGTGGCTGGTGACCACATCCTTATTGACATCACTCCCAACATTACTTGCTGGCCGGAACTGGAAAATGCGCTCGGAGCGTATCTGGCAAGCCTGGAAAAGGTGTACCCCCTTGATGTGAGCCTTGTCCTGCCAGGCCATCGAAGGATCTGGAATGACCACAGAAGAAGAATCAGGGAATTACAGGAACATCATCAAAGCAGGCTACGTGAGGGTCTGTCTGCTCTTGAAGGTGGGGATAAGAGCGCATGGGAGGTTGCCCCCTACATAGCCTGGGACATAGACTGTAGCTCGTGGGAAGAGTTCCCTCCGGTGCAGAAATGGTTTGCTGTTGGAGAAACCATCGCTCATCTGGACTATCTGGAAGCAGTCGGGAAGATACGGAAAAAGACGAAGGACCACAACATATTGTACTCGTTGGAGTGAGCATCAAGGAGGTGACTGATACGGACGTCATCCAAGCGATAATAGAGCGACGAAGTATCAGGAAGTATCGTATTGAGCCTGTCGCCGAGAAAGCTCTTCAGACTGCTCTTGAGACAGCACAGCGGGCTCAGTCCCGGGCAGCCACAGGCCTATCATATGAAAGCAAGGCTATTGGAGATTCTGCCAAGAGGTATGCAGAACAATGAGATACAGTAGCTATCGAGGTTTTGGCCTGAGTCCTGTGTTGGCCATAATAATTGTATGCCTCTTGGTATATATAGCCACCATTGTGGCACGTCTTGTAGATTACGAGCTCATACTTCTCCTCGGATTGCAGCCAGCGAGTTTCTTGGCGATGCCTTGGACAATCGTGACCAACCTTTTCGTCCACGGTGGCATCTGGCACCTGGCGGCCAATATGTTGACTCTCTTCTTTTTCGGCAGGTTTTTGAGCGGGCTGATCGGCACTAGAAGCTTCCTGGTCATATACTTCTTCGGAGGGATACTGGGCAATATCTTTTTTATGCTTCTAGGGTCACCCTTCGCCATAGTTGTTGGTGCTTCAGGCGCCATTTTTGCCCTGGGTGGGACACTTGCTGTGCTAACGCCCAGATTGCGGGTTTTCATGATACCGATACCTGTGCCCATGCCTCTCTGGGTGGCAGTGATTGGAGGTTTCATCATTATGTCCTTCTTCCCCAATGTAGCCTGGCAAGGTCACCTTGGTGGTCTGATTTTTGGCCTCATAGCCGGCTTTGTCTTGCGTAGAAGAGTGCGTGTCTTCCTTCGCTAGACTCACCACATCTACTCTGCAAAGCCGGTCAACCAACTTCGGCCAGGAGGCAAGAGCAAAACATGCTAACAAGGCATCAAACAGGAGGTGAAAATGGGTTATCTAGAAGAAATGGCGAAATATCAGAAGACGGAAAAACAAAAAATCTTCTCAGCCGATTTCCTTGAGCGGCAGCAGATAGACGACTACGAATTCTGGGATGAAATAGAAATAGGCAAAGAATCGGTAGTGCCAACCAAGTTTGAGGTAAAGGCCGAGGATATGAAGGCCTATGCAGAAGGAGTCCCTGATGCCAACCCTCTGTTCTATGACGAGGAATACGCCAAGAAATGCGGCTATGATGGGATAGTTGCTCATCCTATGTTTACTACGCAGGTCCTTTTTTTCCTTTTGGGCAAAGGGCATGGCAGCTGGATTAGAACTCCAGGGTCCAGAAATCCAGGCCAGATAATTGAGTGGTACGACCCAATCCGCGTGGGTGATGTCCTTACTCTTAAGACGAAGGGCTACGACAAGTGGATTAAGAGAGGAAAATACTACATGAGGTATCAATCAGAACTGCATGACCAGGATGGCAAGCTAAAGATGAGAGGCTTCATCACCCTGGTTTTGCCCAAGTCCAGAGCTGACGTACTGAGATTCGTGAAAGGGGAACATGCTCTGGAAGCGTGAGCCAACCCCGGTAGCTTCGTAGGAAAACTATCAGCAGGAGGTAACCAGGATGGCAGACAAGCTAACCTTCGAGTCAGTAAACTGCGGCGATATGTTGCCCGAGGTCAGGCAACACATAACTCAAGAGGACATGTGGAGACATGCCGTTACTTCACTCGACTATAATCCCGTTCACACAAGCCCTGAGTGGTGTAAGACAGCCCAGGTGTTTGGCTTGCCCGTTACGGTGATGCATGGTAATCAGACTATGTCACTCATGGCCACCGTCATCACTAATTGGGCATTTCCCGTAGGCGGCAGGCTGAAGAGAGTGGAGGTTAAGCTGATTAAGCCTGTGCCTGAAGGTTCTACTTGTACCTATGGTGCTGTCGTGACCGAGAAACACCCTATCGGCAAAGGACAGGACTTCGTGGCTCTTGACCTGTGGGCGATGAATCAGGACGGAGAAAACGTAGCCGTGGGTACGGCACAGGTTACCCTGCCTTAACTGGACTGTTTTGTTTTTTCCAAACAAGTTCTTTGTGAGAGGTGAATTATGTCAAAACGCTTTTTGACGGTGCTCGGCGGCGTTTTGGTTGCCATATCGGTGACATTGTTCGCTGCGGCGCCCGTTCTGGCGGCTGACCTTCGCAGTGGAGACACCATCACCGTTGCCAGCGGGGAAGTAATCAATGACGACCTCTACATAGCCGGTGAGAGCATCGTCATTGATGGCACGATTAATGGTGACCTCTGGGCTGTGGGTAGAGAGGTGACCGTTAATGGCACAGTCAACGGTAGCATTGTCGCCGCTGCCGAGACAATCAATGTGAATGGTGATGTTGCCCATGCTGCTCGGCTGGCGGGAGAAACGCTCAACATCAGGGGTGACGTTGGCGGTGACTTGATCGCTTTTTGCAGCGCTGCAAATATCGCCAACACGGCCGAAATCGGCGGTGACCTCCTCGTCGGTGCTGGAAACGTGCGTATTGACGCACTCATTGAAGGTGATGTTAAGGGTGGTGCCGGCGAAGTCACCATTACCAACGGGGTGCGGGGGAACGTTGAACTTGAAGTTGACAACCTGACAGTGGCATCTACAGCCAACATTGAAGGCGACCTTACCTATACCAGTGAGAACGAAGCCGAAATCGAGTCCGGCGCTCAGGTCGGGGGCACAACCACCCACCAGCCAGTGGAAGAGGAGCCGGCCAAAGCTGCCCTGGGTGCTGGAATAGCCGCTACGGCCATGGGCAAGGTAGTGGCTTTCCTGATGATACTGGTGGTAGGGATTATTATCATACTCATCATGCCGCGGAGGATAGTATCAATGGCGGATTCAATCCGAATGTACCCGCTGCCAAGCCTGGGCTGGGGGGCTGTTATTTTATTCGCCACCCCTATCGCTGCCATAATCGTGTGTTTCACGGTCATCGGGATACCTGTCGGCTTGATCGCCTTGGCTGTGTACGGAATAGCCATCTATCTCAGTCAGATCCCGGTGGCTTTGCTTATTGGGCGGTTGATTATCAGGCGGTCCACCGAAATGGAATCTAAAGGCCTGCTGGTGGGAGCCCTAGCTTTGGGTCTTGTCATTCTTGGTATTCTGAGGCTGATCCCCTTCCTCGGATTTTGGGTTGGGCTGGCTACAGCACTCTTTGGGCTAGGGGCTGTGGTGGTCTCAGAAAAAAGATTGCAGGCTGAAGCGTAACGTGGTAACTTCAAACTAACTAATCTACGAGGGAACATCGGATGGACTGGAGCGATGCTTTACCTATTCTGTTTGGGATTCTGGCAGCTATAGGATTGTCTCTGGCTTTCAGGAGCCGAAAGAAGGGTGGTCCCCAGAAGGTTGATGAGCTTTGTCAGCATCTTCTGGGGATAGGGGTCAAGGCGTCTCACCTCGAAGAAAGCACCGGCCAGGAAAAAGTCGGACGGAAACGCTCTTGGGGACAGAAGTCAGTTGGGGCTATCAAACTGACCGACAGGAACATAGATTCAATAAACGTTATCGGCGTGGCCAGCCAGCATGGAGCCCGCTACTTTCTCGACTTTCTGGTGAGGAGCGTTAGTTTGACAGGGAGAGAGAATAAGAAGAAGACTATGATGGTCAGAAGGAGAAGCGCAGCTTTCTCGGGCAAAGTGACCAGTATTGAGTGGAAGGGAGATGATTATCTGGTCCGGAAGCTTAACCTCGACTACCGTCTGACGGACAGGCTGCTGGCGGTTGACATTAATGTTCTCAGGGGAGGCATTTCGATTCACCCTGAGCCAAAGTATGAATATACCAGGATCAGGACGAGCTACTTCCTGCCAACACCCGATTTATTTGAAGCTATAGACATCATCGCCAAACATATCAAGGCAGGGCAGTGAATACGGGAGAAACTGAACGAATGTCACAGGTCAAGGTTGTGCACAGCCGGCTGGTCAGGCCGATATAGCCGGGTAGGCTGCGAGGCATCAATTTTTGTCGGAGTCCTCTGCTTGCACCTTGCTGACAATGCTTCTGATTGCTTCGTAGAACTCTTCAGGCCCTTTATCCAGCGATAATCTCTCCATGGGACACATATCTTTCTGGTCGGCCTTTTGGATATAAGGCACAATTTGGGTCAGGTGATACTTAATCCCATATTTGTCCAGTGCCTCGATGGCAAGTTGACTGCCTAGCGGGCTGTAAACCTCCTGGCAACTTGCCTTGACACAAAGCAAGGCTGCGGCGCGACCCATAATCTTGTCGAAGATTACTACCTCTCGGTGGTAAGGGGCGAAGTCCTCTATGTATTCAAGCAACGGCAGCAATCTGTCCTTATTTGACGTAAAGACTAGCTCGTTGTCTTCGAATACTTGAAGGGTGTTACCGCCTGTCAAGAATTCGTTGAATAGGCGCCTGTGCATCTGGAGCTATTCACTCTTCACCGTTTTTGGCTGCTAGTTTTCCCGCTAGCCAAATCAGCGCCGGTATCGAAACCAGTTGGAGAACTATACCCGGCCAGCCCTGCTTAATCACCGATGAAAAGGCAACAAAAGGACTTGTCTCCAAGCCCAGTGGACTATAGCTTTCTCCCGCAACAAGGTATATAACTGGTAGTGCCAGTAATAGGGCCAAGCGCCCGCCTATCATGGCTCCGAGTAATGACCATATTGCTCGCAGGTTGTACTTCTCACGCAGTATCCCGGCTATTAGACCATAGGCTGAAAGCTCTATTAATATTTGTGGCAGGATGGTCAGAACTGGCATTTGCGAGACGGCATAGCTGGAAAGAGGGGTGAGTAGCCCAACAGCCAGACCTGCCCGCCAGCCAAATAATAGTCCGGCCATCAATACAAAGATATGCATGGGCAAGAAGGTGGGGCCAGCTAAGTGGAATTGGTGAAAAACCCACGGCACCAAAACAGCCAGTGAGACGAAGGCAGCCGTAAGAACATAGCTGCGAACGTTATTGTATTTCAGCACCAAGGGGAAGGGCTGAGGCTTGGAAATGGCAATTCTGTTAATCATTCATAACCTCCTTTGATTGTTAGACACTTATCGTCGTTTCTCGTATCCAGTCTTCCTAGATTTGTCCCTGACCAGTACCTTTTCCCTCAGTTCCTGACTCACAGTATAACTGAGTAACAGTCGGCGGACAAGCTGCTATAGCTGTGGCGTCGGTCACATTCGGGTTAATGTGTTCCAAGACAGAGGTTACAAACTTGACAGCCGCGAGAGGAGCTAATACGATTTGCGTTGATTGCAGCAAGTGACGAAGTCTTTTCAAGTGCGGATGGCGAATAGGAATACATTATGTTGCCACTGAATAACGAAGGAGGTGCCAAGAGATGCCAAAAGCTGTGCTAATCTTCATGAGCTTGTTGCTGCTCACGGGTGTGGCTGTTGCTGGCTGTGCTCAGCCTGCGGCACCGCCGGAAGAAGCTGCACCACCGGAACCTGAAGCGCCGCCATTACCGGAGGGGGGAGTGAAGGCGTTATCGGTGTCTAGTCCTGCTTTTGAGGAAGGGGGAAAGATCCCAGTCAAGTACACCTGCGATGGTGAGAACATCTCGCCACCGCTTGGCTGGAGCGGTGTGCCGGCAGGGGCCAATTCGCTCGCCCTGATAATGGATGACCCTGATGCACCCGGTGGCGCTTTTACGCATTGGGTTCTCTTCAACCTGCTGCCGTATACGCGGGAGCTACCGGAAGGCGTCCCTCCGGAGGGCGAACTGCCAAGCGGAGCTCTGCAAGGGAAGAACGACTTCGGTAAGGTCGGCTACTTCGGCCCCTGTCCACCGCAGGGCGCTGTCCACCACTACCGCTTCACTTTGTACGTGTTGGACCAGCCCCTGGACTTGGGTGTAGGTGTATCCAAGGAGGAGGTGCTCGGTTTCATGGAGGGGCACATCTTTGACGAATGCCGGCTGATAGGTACGTATCAACGGTAGCCCTCCGGCCCCCGGCTAGGCCTTCTGCTCTCTTTCTCAGGTGAGTCTCACAAGAAATTCTGCGTCTTACATTCTGACCTTTTAAATTTCCACTTTGAGACCCTTCGCTGCTCTCAGGGTGACAGTCACGCTATGGACAGGTCTCTGGATCTGTTCCTACATGTTCTTCTAACGTCAAGCACGGTTCGATGGGAAGCTATCCTTCTATTGACAAGGGACTACCTCGTATGGCAAAGTAGTACGGACTACTTGTTTGGGGGATGTACGTCATGAAAAAAGTCGCTATCCTCACTGACAGCACATGTTGTCTGCCGCCGGAACTCGTGGAGCAGTACGATATTTGCGTAGTACCCCTTGAAATAATCTATGAAGGTAAGAGCTACCGCGACGGGATTGACATGACTCCCGGCGAAGTCTACAAGATTATGCGCAAAAGGCAGAATATGCCTACCACATCGACTGCGTCAGCGGGAGACTTCCTGAATGCCTACCGCCAGTTGGGACAGGAAGCTGAAAGCATACTGTGTATCACTCTCACCAGCTTGCAGAGCATGACCTTCGATGCAGCATCAGCAGCCAGGGAGATTGCTGAAGAAGAGCTACCCAATACTGCTGTCGAGGCGTTTGATAGCCGAGCTGTATCCGGCGCATTGGGGTTTATCGTCCTCGAGGCAGCTCGTGTGGCCAGCCAGGGGGCGAACTTGGGTCAGGCAGTTGAGGCGGCACGAAACATGATGGGCAAGGTTAATTTCCTGGCCATGTTGGATACTCTATACTATCTTGCCAGACTTGGCCGTATTGCCAGAGCGGCAGCTTGGGCCGGGTCATTACTAAGTATGAAACCTATTGTAGAACATTCCCCGGCGATAGGAGAGACAACGCCTGTGGCACGCCCCAGAACCAAGACAAAGGCCGTGGAGCGCATGCTGGAGATAATGGCACAGAGGATGGGAGAGTCCAAAGTGCATGTCATGGTGCATCATGCTGATGAGTTGGAGGAGGCGGAAAAGCTCGCCGCTGAGATTAAGTCGAGGTTCAACTGCCTTGAGCTGTATCTTACCGAGTTTACCCCCGTCATGGGCGTTCACACCGGGCCGGGCCTTCTCGCCATCGCCTTCTACGCCGATTGAGGTGCCGATTGTTCCTGGAGAACAAGGAACAGGGTCCGGATATTGTGACGATGCCATCCCTGTGTTCTCGTAGCCAACGTTGCAACTGCACAATCTGGTTTGGAACAGAAGCTAGACATTTACGGCAAGAGAAGCATACAATAGCAGCAACATAGACTATCACTCCGGGTAGGAGAATATGGAACCTGATCTATGGTCTCTTTACCGACAAATGCTCCGGAGCAGACGGTTTGAGGAGTCTGTCAAGGACCTGTGGGAACAAGGGAAAATCTCCGGAGAGATGCACCTAGGAATTGGAGAAGAGGCCATTGCTGCGGGTGTTGTAAGCCAACTTCAGGAGGGAGATGCAATGGCCCTCGACCACCGCAGCACGCCTCCACTCGTTGTCCGCGGAGTCGACCTCCTACTTCTTGTGCGGGAGTTTCTAGGTAGTGCAGACGGCCTCTGTTGCGGCATGGGTGGACATATGCACCTGTTTTCTCCTCGGCATCTGGCTGCCTCTTCAGGGATTGTGGGTTCATCCGGCCCCGCGGCTGCAGGCTTCGCTCTGGCCGTTCAATACCTCCATCCGGGGAATCTAGCTGTGGCCTTTTTCGGTGAAGGGGCCATGAACCAGGGGATGCTGGTGGAGAGCATTAACCTCGCCGTGGCCTGGAAGCTGCCCGTGCTCTTTGTCTGCAAGGACAACGAATGGGCAGTTACCACCCGTTCCCATGGTGTTACTGGGGGAAACCTGGTGGAACGAGCCAAGAGCTTCGGCATGCCCGCCCTCGAGGTGGACGGGACAGACGTGGAGGAGGTATGGAATGCTGCAGGCCAGGGAGCAGATCGGGCGCGAAATGGAAACGGGCCCACTTTTTTGCTGGCCCTCTGCCCCCGGCTGGAGGGACATTTCTTGGGTGATCCGCTGCTACGAAACCAGTTAGGCGAGTTAGCCGGACCGCTCTTTCGCTCGGTCTCGGCAAAACAAGGAGGGTCCCCAGGTGAGCGCATTGCCAGTCTTGGCACTGTTGGCTCTCTGATTGGTCGAATCACCGCTGACCAGCACTGGAACCGCCGTGACCCCATTGACCGGCTTCGACGGAGGCTGAAGGTAGAAAAAGCTCGCCTGAATGAGGTTGAAAAAGGGGTGGAGGAGGAAATCCAACACGTGTTGGAAGTTGCGTTGTCGTCGTCCTGACTTACGCTGATGGAAACCTTACCAAGTCGATACAGTCAGCCTGTCAGCCTTCGCTGGATTCAGAGGAACAAAAGATGAGAACCATGAGCTTTGCTGATGCCATCGAGGATGCCCTAGCTCAAGCTATGGCCAGTGACCCCAGGATTGTGGTCTTTGGGGAGGACGTTCACACGCTGCGCCTCAACCTGTTTGCGCGTTTCGGGGAACGGAGAGTTCGTCCAGCCCCCATCAGCGAGGCCGCATTCGTGGGCGCCGCAGTTGGAGCCGCCATGGCAGGCCTGCGGCCCGTGGTTGAGGTAATGTTGGTGGACTTCATAGGGGTGGCCATGGATGCGTTGCTCAACCACGCTGCCAAGATCGAGGCATTTTCCGGCGGAAAATGGAAGGTCCCCATGGTCGTCCGAGCTGCGTGTGGGGGTGGCTACGGAGATGCAGGGCAACATGAGCAGTCCTTGTGGGGTTGGCTGGCACATATTCCTGGACTAAGTGTGGTGGTGCCTTCAAACCCTGCGGATGCCGGCGGAATCATGCTCTCAGCCATCGAACATGAAGGGCCGGTAGTCTACCTCGAACACAAGCTGCTTGCCAGCTATTGGCTGGACAACATGGGGGTGGGTGGACGGAGTACTGTTCGGTTTGACGTACCGTCGGAAGGCATGAATGGGCCGGTTCCTGACAGTTGGACCGCGGTGCCACTGGGAAAGGCAGCCACTCTACGCGAGGGCGACGATATAACCATGGTGAGCGTGGCTGTCGGCGTCCACCGTTGCCTGGAGGCTGCAGCCGTTCTCGAAGAACAGGGGATCTCTGCCAGTGTGCTGGACCTGAGAACCGTTTCACCACTTGACCATGGGGCCCTGTGTGACGCTGTCTCCACAAGCCGACGTCTGCTCGTTGTGGATGAGGACTACCGGGACTTCGGCCTTTCTGGAGAACTTGGAGCCATTATACTGGAGGCCGGAATCCCACTCAAGTACAGCCGTGTTTGCACAGAAGAGACCATCCCTTATTCCCGGGAACTTGAGGATCAGGTTCTCCCCAGCACGAGGCGCATCGTGGACGCGGCCCGGAAACTGATGGAGCGGTAGTGCGCTGGGGGAAGTCACCTCTCCATTTTTCTTCATTGCACCGAAGAAGGCAACACCGCCTGCGTTAACTAAGACAAACGACGAAGTGCTGTTTGCCGTGGTGGTTATTCCCTAAAGGTCTTCATCGTATCTTGCCTCTTGCCAGCGAGGCAAATGTGCCCGCGAAGCAAAGGGAGGCAAAAATGACGAAGGCCACGTTCACACTTCTCAAGAAAAGCGAATAGTATTCCGGTGTAATTTGGACCCTGCCGATGTATAGGGCAAATAGCAACATAGCCATTCCCATGCTGAACGTCATCCCAACCTGCCGCATTGTTGCCAGCATTCCTGAGGCTACGCCGTAGAATCTCTTTTCAACAGAACTCATAACCGCATTTGTGTTGGGAGACGAGAAGAGGGCGAAGCCAAAACCAAGGACAACCAAACTGGCGACGATGAACCCCAAGCTTGTTTTCTCACCCAAGAATGTTAAAAGGACAAGGCCTACCGATGTCAACCCCATACCCGCTGAGGCTACGATTCTCGGTTCAATCCTGTCGGAAAGTCTGCCGGCAAGCGGTGAGAAAACAGCCTGTACCACCGGGGCAGCTACCAATATCAGGCCTGCGTTTTGAGGGCTGAGCCCTTTTATGTACTGCAAGTAAAGGCTCAACAGAAATCCCACGGCGAATGTGGCACTGTAATTGATTAGCGCTGCCAGGTTGGATAAGGCGAACACTGTGTTGTTCCTGAACAGGCCTATGTTCAGGACAGGGCTTTTCACCTTCATTTCCCACTTGACAAACCCCACAAGCCCCACCACACCAATCACAATTAGCCACACACCTGATATATCTGGCAGTTGAGTAAATCCATACATTGTCGCAACGAGCATCAGGCTGTAAATCACGGAGCCCGTAATATCGAATTTCTCTCCCTTTGCCTCGGCCCACTCCCCCTTCAATTTCCAGAAGATAAAGGCAATTATTATTAGGCCCAGAGGTACGTTCAACACGAAAATGCTTCTCCAGCCAAAATGCTCGGTTAGAAGTCCGCCCAGGAATGGCCCGAGAGAGAGCCCCAAATAAACTGCGGCGACATTTATTCCCAGCGCTTTGCCTCTCTCCTCAGCGGGGAATACTGAAGTTAGAATGGCTACTCCAGTACTGAAGATCATTGCCCCTCCTATCCCCTGCAAGACCCTGGAGGCGATAAGCATAGCGGCGGAAATTGCAACTGCCGAAAGGATAGAGGCGACAGTGTAGGTGAGTATGCCGTATGCAAAAATCCTCTTTCTTCCGTATATGTCGGCTATTCTTCCGAGGGGGACAAGAAACATCGCTGCAGCCAGAAGGTATGCGGTGGCCACCCAGCCCAGAGAAATGGCATCCATCGCCAGTTCACTCCCAATTGACGGGAGCGCAATGGTGATGGAGGAACCCATAAAGGGCGTGAGGAAAGAACCCAGTGTAGCCACGAGTAGAGCAGCCCTCTTGTTTTGGGTATCACCGACACTTGTCCTATCCATCACAACTGATTCAAGAAACGCCCGTCTGAATTCTACACCCAGGCTGTTTAGACCAAACTTGCCGAATTGTAACACAAACAGTCAATAGTGAATAGAGATAGGTGGCCGGAGCTTAGAATACAGTCGCCGCTGCGGCCGTTGTGCTATAATTTTGGAAGATGGGAGGCTGGCAGCTTGGGCATACTTGTGCAAGACTTCATTAGGTACGCGTTCAACTTGTGACAACCTAGCTGTCTCCGGTGTATGCTATGCTGGAATTTGATGGAAGGCGGAAGCACAGGCTATGAGGCAGTTGGTTGATGCCTACCTTGATATTGAGACCACCGGCTTGTCTCGGTATTATGATGCCATAACCGTAATCGGCATTTACCGGTGCCATGGCAGAAACAGTGAGCTTATTCAATTAGTAGGCGAAGAGGTGACCAGAGGCAACCTTGTAACAGCCCTGAGGGGTGTAAACACAATCTATACCTACAACGGCAGCAGATTCGACATTCCCTTCATTGCTGTTTCTCTCGGGATAGACCTAGCCACTGAATTCTACCATCACGACCTGATGTATGACTGCTGGAGAAACAACCTGTTCGGTGGTTTCAAGGCAGTTGAACGGCAGTTGGGAATTCGCAGGGAATTGGAAGGCGTCGGCGGATTCGAGGCAGTGCAGCTGTGGTGGCAGTACCGGAAGGGCGGTAATCAGAATGCCCTGGCTCTGCTACTGCAGTACAATCAGGAGGATGTGGTCAACCTGAAGGCCTTGAGGGAGAGGTTGGCTGGACGCCGGGTTTAGGCAGCTCAAGCAGGAGTTGATATGGCGGTTTATTCTGATTCACAGCTAGGTATCTATGAGCAGTGTCCCTTGAAGTACAAGCTTCGCTACCGGGACAGGATTAAGCGAGACATGGAAGGCGTCGAGGGTTTCCTGGGGTTGAGGGTTCATGACACCTTGAAGAAGTGCTATGACGACCTCAGGTTTACCAAGACGAACAGCCTGAGTGATTTGCTTGCTTTCTACAATAGAATATGGCAGGAAAACTGGAACGACTCGATCGTTATCATGAAGCAGGAGCTGACCCAAGAGCACTACAGATCCCTGGGCGAGAAGCTGATTGAGAATTACTACAACCGCTATGCACCGTTTGATGCAGATATAACGATACAGACTGAGATGAGAATGGGGTTCTCGCTGGACGACGAGAATAAGTACAAAATGCAGGGTTACATAGACCGGCTGTCACGAACTCAGGACGGCACTCATGAGATTCACGACTATAAGACGTCGTCCCATATGCCTGGTCAGGAAGATGCCGATAAGGATAGGCAGCTTGGCTTATATCAGATTGGAGTCCAGAGGAGATGGCCAGATGTTGAGAATATCAGGCTTGTCTGGCACTACGTGGCTTTTGATGCGGAGTTGGTTTCCTACCGCACTCCGGAAGCCATTTCAGGCTTGATTGAAAGCACTAAGAGGTTAATCGATGAAATAGAGTCTGTCCAGGATTTCCTGCCAAACGAGTCCGCGTTATGCAACTGGTGCGAATATCCTGATTTGTGCCCGCTGAGAAAGCATTTCTACAAGGTGGAAGCTCTGCCGGTTAACGAATACCTCAACGAGCCCGGGGTCGTGCTAGCCAACAAATATGCACAGCTGAAGAATCAAGAGGCCGGGATAGAGGCCGAAATGGAGAAGGTGAGGGAGGCGATTCTTGATTACGCCAGAAGAGAACAGGTCGAGATAATAAAAGGCAGCGACTGCAAGGTGAGGGTTACATTCGCTGACAAACTCAAATTCCCACGTAAGAGCGATGCTGAGCGCCTGGACCTGGACGGGATAATAAAAGAGGCAGGCAAATGGGGAGAAGTCTCGGACCTTGATACGACAGCACTTATTAGCATTGTCGAAAAAGGCCTGTGGAGCAAGGACTTGATTGACAGAGTGATGAAATACGGCAGAATTGAGGAGAGCCCCACCGTCCGCGTATCGAAGTTAAAAGACCAGGAGAAATAGCGGAACAGCGGCCGATCCAGCCCTACGTCATTACCGGCCTTTGAATTGCGGCTCACGCTTCTCGACGAATGAGCTGACCCCTTCCTTGAGATCCTCTGTCCCAGCGCAGAAGTTCTGCGCGTACGATTCAAAGTATAGCTGTTGCTCAAGATCGTTCATCAAGCCGCTGTGAACAGCACGTTTAATTTGCGCCAGGGCCAGCGGGGGTCCTTTGGCCAGCCTCTTGGCCAGGACAGTGGCTTCATCCATCAGCCTGTCATGTGGAACAACTTTATTGACCAGACCTACACGTTCTGCCTCTCTGGCATCAATGATGTCACCCGTGTACATCAGCTCAAATGATTTTGCGGCACCGAGCAATCTTGGCATCAAAAAGGTAGCCCCGCAGTCTGGAATCAGGCCCCTACGAACGAAGGCCATGGTAAACCTGGCTTTCTCAGAGGCGATCCTGATATCTGAGAGCAGCGCAATTGATACACCGGCTCCTGCTGCTACGCCGTTGACTGCAGCAATGACTGGCTTCTCCAGGTTATAAAGCAACAAAGCGAAAGCACCGATAGCCTGCAGCCTTTCTTGTCTTGGCAAATCTGAGCCAAGCTGAGTTATTGAAGTTAACGAATCAACATCGGCCCCGGCACAAAAACCTTCACCTGCCCCGGTAATAATCAACACTCGCACGTCGTCATCCTCTTGAAGCTCCCTGAAGAGCTTGTCGAATTCCCGCATCATTTTCATTGTGAGGGCATTCAGCCTTTTCGGGCGGTTGAGAGTCATAACGGCAACACCCTCCGCCTTTTCCAGTCTGAGTTCTTCATGCTCCATAGGTGACCTCCTTTTCTATGTCCCATTATAACCTAATACAGCGCTTGAGTCGCTTGTGGAGAAGTCAACCCTCGGTTAGTGTTGTTGGAACAACGGGAGACATTGGCTATTGTCGGTCCTGATGGGGCGCAAACCGGGCAATTCTCTCCCCAAGCCGGGATCTTCTAATAGCCGATGGTAACTTGCAGCCCTTTGGACTGCATGATGTCCTGCAAAGTCTGCAGTCTGTCTTCACTCGGGGGGACGGAACCATCAAGCGGGTAGTCTCTGCCCAAGAACTCATACTTTGGCTTGCCCCATTCGTGGTAAGCCAACAGGGAAATCTTTTCAACAGGCATTTCTGCGACGGCTACTGCTAAGCTCTCCATATATTGCGCGGAATCACTGTAGTTAGGGATAATCGGGACTCTTAGCCAGACTCTTGTTCTCCCGGCGTCAATAATCTTCCTGAGGTTTTCAAGGATAAGCTGATTCCCAAGGCCCGTACCCTTGCGGTGGATTTCAGGATCCAGGTGCTTAATATCGAACAGGACCAGGTCCGTGTATCCCAGGACCTTGTCTAAGACCTCCCAACTGGCGTAGCCGCAAGTATCAAGAGCCGTGCTAAGAGCTCTCTCCTTACACTCCTTCAGCAAGTTCAGAGCGAATTCCGGCTGGTACAGAGGTTCACCGCCAGATAATGTCACACCGCCGCCTGAATTGCGATAGAACAGCTCATCTTTGCTGCATTCCTCTATTGCCTCTTCTAAAGTCATGTTTTTCCCTGTGATTTCTATTGCATCTGTGGGACACACATCCACGCATTTCATGCATAAATCACACCTCGACCTGTCTACGCGCAAACCGTCTTCATCCACAGTAATGGCGCGGCAGTCGCAAACGTCCAAACACTTTCCACACCCATTGCATCTTGCTTTTCTGACCATGATCTCAGGGTGTGGATTCTGCGATTCGGGGTTGGAGCACCATTTGCATTTCAGCGGACAGCCCTTAAGGAATATTGTGGTTCTGATTCCGGGGCCGTCTTGAATGCTATACCTCTGAATGCTAAATACCAACCCGTCCGCTGCACCCTGGTTCTTCTGACCTGGGGAGTGTGAGCGAGCCATATCCTTCTCTTTGAGGAGATCAGAGGCACTGGGGGGTTCTGGCAATGATTGAATCCTGCAAGTTCTTGTCGAGGTCTATGAAGTAGGCAGCAAACCCGGCCACCCTCACCATCAGACTGGGGTATTTCTCCGGATGCTTTTGGGCATCTTCCAACGTCTCTCTACCAACCGTGGTGAACTGAACGTGGTGAATACCCAGATCGCCGAAGGTCTTTAGATATTGGGCGAACAGCTCGGCATTGTGGCCTACAAGGTATTGGGGCATGAAAGTCTGGTTGAACAGCTGATTCCAACTTATTAGTGGGTCAACCTTTGAAACCGATTTCAGCACTGCTGTAGGCCCTTTCTTGTCCCTGCCAGCCATCGGCGAAATCGTCCCGTCATTGAATGGGTCGCCTGCGCTTCTGCCATCTGGTGTAGCGGCACAGACACGCCCAAAGCTCCACCAGGCGGTTGCCGCTGTGCCATCTACAACAACAGGAGTCCCCCGGTTTGTTTTACATTTCTGGGTCTCTTCAGAAATTCTCTTTCCGAGCTCCCGTGATATTGAGTCGACATAATCATCATCATTGCCAAACTTCGGAGCTCCAAGACACGCCCTGTGAAGGTCTTCGTAACCCTGCCAATTGCTCCTTAAAGCCTCGACCAGTTTCTCCATAGATATCTTCTTCTCATCAAATACCAGCTTCTTTATAGCTGCCAAGGAATCGGCGACAGTGTTAAGGCCGAAGAGAGTAATATCTCTGTAATCTGGCGTATAGTTCCAATCTCTAACGTCCTGAGCTTTCTCAATGCAGTCATCAATCACGCTTGATAGGAATGGCCTTGGCGCATATTCCTGATAAAGAGCATCAGCAATGTTTGCTATCAGAACTAGCCGGTGCACAAGCCATTTGTAGTTCTCAACCGTGGCGCCAAGCAATTCATCGACCGAGCTTAGCGTCGCCGGGTCTATCGTGGTATCACCGGCCCTCTTATATAACGCTACAGGGCTTACTCCCAAGGCATGATTCAGGCATAGAGCAACAGGTATGCCATTAGCCCAGGCTGACATATGATTGAAGTTCTTGCCCGGGATAGTCGGCACCATGCAATTGTTGATGGAGTAGTTGTTGGCATCTTCGATGGAGCAACCGAGGCTGACCAATCTCAATACATTCACTTTGTCGTTGAAGATAGCCGGCTGAGGCATTCCTGAGGCCAGCACCTCAATAGCCTTATCAATTAACTTCTTGGGCATTCCATCGTGCCATCTTAGAGCCAACGGAGGGACTATAGCTGTTACGCTTTTAGTAGCGTCCAAGACTATGTAACTCACTTCATTGGTGATATCGCGGCCCTCGGAGTCTGTCCCACCGATGGTAACCGTTTGGAACCCCAGGGCACCGCCTCCAAAACCTGACCATATAGGTGCGTGCAAGAAGCCAGTCTCCTGGAATTTCACAAACAAGAACTCGACCAGTTCTTGAGCTTGCTCTCTGTTCAGCCTTCCTTCCCGTACGTCTTTCTCATAGAGGCGATTGAAGCATTGGTCAAACCTTATTCCGCTGCCTACCTGGGGCAGTTCAATGAAGTTGACGATGAGGTGAATGAACCAATAGCACTGCAGCGCCTCCTGGAATATTCGGGCAGGGTTTTCCGGCACCCATTGGCAGGTATTGGCTATAGTTTCTAGTTCCTGCTTCCTTAGCCGGTCATCATCGGTCTCAGCTAGCTCTCTGGCTAGCGCTGCATATCTCTTACTCCACTTAATCACAGCATCCAGGGCAATGATAACGCTGTCCAGGAAGTCCTTCTTCTTAACAAAGTCTACACCATTGATAGTCTCCGCCATGTACTCCCCATCCAACTTCGTCTTTCTCTCCCTGGCATCTTCAATAATGCCCTTCAAGCCCATCTCGAGGATCTTCTCATAGTTTGGCGTGGTAGACTCCCAATTAAAAATCCAGAACATATCGGCCAAGTCTTCTGGCAGATATGTTCTCAGCCTGTGGTGTATGGCTAAATCACCCCAATAGCTACATATTTCCTTCAACTCTTCCCTGCCTTCGTCGGTCAACATACCGCTGTAAACTGCCCCTGGTGCCGTCTCCCTTACTATCCATTTCCAGGCGAACTCAGGGTAGAAAGGGACAGAGTCTGAATCAGATGCATAGTTACCTACAATCAACTCACCCGGCCGGATATATACGGTCATATTTGACAGGATGTGTGCCAAGGCCTTTGCTCTCCTGAGAGCCATGGGCTCCCCTTCGGTTTGCTTGTAGGATTCTGTTAGCAATCTTGCCCTCTCCAGGTCCAGAGACCATTTGAAGCCAGGTCTCGTCGCCCTTACATCCTCACTAAGCTCTGCTAGCGCAATCTGTTGGGCTTTTATGGGAGTATTTACCATAAGCGTTTGAGTTCTGGTAGACATCATGTCCTCCCGTTGTTTATTCGAGTCTGTCTGGTGCGAAAAGCTCGACTTTTGACTTCAGGTTTTGTCTTTCCCCTCTCGTCCAAACCCCTACCGCGATTTTATGGCATGTCTGCCCGCAAATGCAAGTTGGCATCGTTAGTCACGGATTGAGAGAGGCTACATCCTTCTGTTGACACTGCTTGTCCGCGTGTTATACTGTGATTTGCGGGGTACAGGGTTCCGAGAGCAAGAAGAGAAAGGAGAAAAGGTGAATAAGAGGAAGATACTTCATACCGAACTCTGCGACATGCTGGGTATTGAGTACCCCATTCTGCTTGCTGGCATGGGGGGCCTGGCTGGTGAGGGTCACTCAGCGCAGCCGAAGCTTGTTGGTGCCGTGTCCAACGCCGGTGGAATGGGTGTTCTGGGGGCTACTGGTCTGCCCTTGGATGAACTGCGTACCGAGATTAGGGAGATCAAGAGCCTCACTGACAAGCCGTTTGGGGTTGACGTGTTGCTTCCCAGCGCCCTTACTGAGGCGCCACCTGCAGATATGTCTTTGGCGGAAATGAAAAGGAAATTTGTCCCTAAAGAGCATATCGACTTTGTGGAGAAGTTGGCGGAAGACTATGGCGTGACTCTTGCTGAGACTAAGCAAGAGTTCATCTTCACTGAGGAGCACTCCAAGAAGCAGATACAAGTGATGCTAGAGGAGGGTGTTCCTCTTTTCTGCTCAGCCGTGGGGATTCTAGAATGGGTGGTACCCATGGCTCATGAAGGAGGAATGAGGGTACTGGGGCTGGCTGGCAATGTACGGGGTGCGCTGCGCCACAAGAAGGCGGGTGCCGACTTCATCGTGGCTCAGGGACATGAGGCGGGAGGCCACACTGGCAGGGTGAGCACCTTTGCCTTGATTCCCCAGGTCGTAGATACTGTGTCACCTACCCCGGTTTTGGCTGCCGGGGGGATAGGCGATGGCAGGGGACTTGTCGCCTCTCTGGCACTGGGAGCTGTTGGAGTCTGGGTAGGCACTGCCTTCCTCTTTGCTGAGGAGGCGAATGTCACCGATATCCATCGGAAGATGATGACGGAAGCTACTGAAGAGGGCACCGCAGTCAGCAGGGTGTGGACAGGCAAAACCCTGCGCCAGATAAAGAACCCAATACAAGAGGCCTTTGATAAGTCGGGGATGCCTGCTCTACCTATGGTGACGCAGGTGCTACTCATGGCCGATCTCATTGACAGCCTGGCGGAGGTGGAGAGGCACGACCTCCTGTGTGCGCCTACAGGGCAGATTGTGGGAATGCTTAATGATACGAAGCCTGCCAAGCAAATCCTGGATGATATGGTGGATGGAGCGATAAAGCTCTTGGGTCAAATCCTTCCTGACAAGGTTAGAATAGAATCATAAGCAGTGTCCAGCCTGAGCCATGTGCTGAAAGGCGTGGTGTCGGTGTGTCTTTAGAGTCGATGGACGAGGATGCTAGTTCATACCTCGAGGCAGGTTCGGGCGATGATGTCCTGTTTTGCGGCGTCAGGAAGATCATCGAAGTAAGCGCAATAACCTGATACGCGTACTACCAGCCCCGGGTACTTCCCCGGATTACGGCGGGCGTCCTCCAACATGTCAGGGTCGAGCACGTTTAGTTGCATTTCCATCCCCCCTGATTCGAAAAAGCCTTTCGCCAAAGCGGTCAGGATATTTACCCCTTGATCACCGGCCAGGGTGCGAGAATCGAAACGAAGGTTCAGGGCGTAACCGTTGGGCGACAATGTGGAGTCTATGTGCGCCACTGAGTTGAGCAGGGCAGTGGGCCCCAGGCGGTCCCGCCCATTGGCCGCTCCCAAGCTAGCTGCGAATGGTTCTCCAGCCCTTCTTCCGCTGGGCAAGGCGCCCACTCGCTGCCCGAAGGCCACGTGGCATGTCACGGAATAAAACCCGGGCACGTAGGAGCCTCCACGCATGTTGCGGTGTCGAGCAAGGGCCGAGTGGAAACTACGTACTACCAGATTGGCATAGTCATCGGGCAGGGTATGGTCGTTCCCGTACTTTGGCGCCTTGAGTAGCTCGGCCCGTACCTCACGGGCAGAAGCGAAGTCGTCACGCAGGGCCTTCAGCACCTGAGGCATGGTATATTTGTGGCGCTGGAACACCACCTCATCTAGAGCCGCCAGTGAATCCGCCATGTCTGCCACCCCTACTCCCTGGATACCACTGGAGTTATACAGGGCTCCGCCGCCAGTGACATCTTGTCCTGACTCCAGGCAGCCGTCAACCAGCAGCGAGGAGAAGGGGGTGGGGTGGTAATCACTATTCCCTTTCTCGATCACCTGAAGGTCACCTATCATACGTGCCACCATGTGCTCCACCTGCGCCCGGAAGGCTTCAATCACCTGGTCAATACTGGTGAAAGAGGCAGAATCCGGGGTGGCAGCACCCACTTGCTGGCGACCCTTGAGCCGCCTTCCACGGTTGAGTGCCAGCTCGAGGCAGAGAGGAAGATTGAACAGCGCGGCATCCGTGGACAAGAAGCTCTTCCCGGGCAAGGCCAGCTCCACGCACCCCACCACCCCATAATTGCGTGCCTCTTCCACAGGATAGCCGTGTGCCACAAGGGAGGCTGTAGCAGCCTCGTCATTGAAGAGGGCCGGTACCCCGTTGCCTTTCCTCGCCACATCCGCCACTCGTCTCAGGTAACTATCCGGAGAACCGGCGTGAATTCGCGCCTGGTAGTTGGGGTCCCGGAGGCCGGATTCCTCCATTACGTCGAGAAAGAGGTACGTAAGATCGTTGACGGCATCCTTTCCCTCTCGGTCCATGCCTCCTACTATCGCTGCCTGCACCACCAGGTAGCCACCATGGTACTGGCTGACTCCCTCCGAGAGCAGGAAGACGTGCTCGGTGGCCTTGGCGGAGAAGCAAAGCAGAAGCTCGCGGGCTCGCTCGGGGTTGATTCTACCTTCCTCCAGGTCACGCCGGTAATAGGGATAAAGATACTGGTCCATCCTCCCGAAGGAGATAGCGGAGTTGAGTCCCTCCAGGCTCACTGCCATGTGGGTCAGCCATAGGGACTGCAAGGCTTCATGAAAGGTCTCGGCAGGGCCAGATGGGACCTTGTGGCAGATACGCGCTATTTCGTTGAGTTCAGCGGCGCGGGCCGTATTTTCTTCCGCAGCAGCCAAACGCTCGACCTCCTGCGCCAAGCGGGTGGCAAAGTCAACCAGGCCTTCACAGGCGATGCGCGCCGCGCGGTGGAGGTCTCCTTCTTTTCCCACCATAATCTCCAGATAACCCTTTACACCCAACTTGAGCATCCTTTCATAGTTGGGAAGAAAGTGTCCGATGCCGCCGGCCTCGTTGATCAGGTAATAGGTGGCGTTGAGCTGTTCTACCACGTAGCGGAACAACTGGCGGAAACGCGGAAAGAAGGCCCGGAAAGGCATGTTGCGAACGAGCCAGTAAGGGAAGACGCGGAAGAGCAACTTCAGACGGTCACGCCAGGGGATGCGCAAAGGAGTTGTCTTCCTCTTATCTATCCACAGCAAGTCTCCGCTCATGAAAACTCCGCTCAACTCAGGTTGGATAAGGGCTGAGATGCGCTGGCTGCCTACGTTGCCCACGATCAGCTCATCAGGATAGATGCGCACTGATTTATGCCTCAGAACATGGCGCAAGGCCCTGGCCTTACGAATCACCATGGGCTCAGTTGGATTATCGTGATGCCTAAAGTAGTCGGTGACGAGATATGCCCGCTCCGGGCACAAGTGGACCGGCGTGGAGAGAAGTTCCTGCCTTATGCGCTTGAAGCGCTGCGATCCTTCTTTCTCCTCAAGGGTCTTAACATGTTCTTTCACGCATGCTCCTCCCTTTTTGCCATGCCATAATCTACCATGAGTTCTTGATGATTTCAATTTCTTGGAGAGGCAAGGAAATCATATCCCGGAGATTCTACGCGGAAACGCCTACTTAGCAAAACGGTATTCAAGCGTCTCCATACTATGGAACGTAAGGTGATTGGTAGCCAACTCAAGCCAGCCTTTGGCCTTATCACCACAAGGGCGGGTAATCCGGAAAGGTTGCGACTTGATAGCCCGAGTTGTTCCGTTTTCGCCAATCTTACTGCCGACTGCACAATCCGGGCTATTGTTGCGCTGACCGTGATTCTACCGAAGAAGCGTGTCTTAACCTTGACCTTCCAACTGTCTCATTCTTGCTGAAAACCTACACATTGGCAAGCTAAGGGATGAGTTCCTCAATCGGGAGATAGTCACGACGCTAGTTGAGGCAAGATTTTGATAGAGCACTGGAGGAGGGAATACAAGCAGTTCCGACCGCATAGCTCTCTTGGTTATCGGCCGCCGCCTCCTCAAGGTGTACAGCCAGCTCTAATGCCGGCAACTCTAACCTAAAGTGCTACAATGACTGGGGCCGCGGGAAGTCCATTTTTTCACCTTGCTGTTGTGGAACGTCAGTTTCCTTAGCTACGAGTCAGCTATGAACGCTGTCAAACTCAAGCGCGTAAGAAACCTTGCCTCCTGTACTTCAAGCTCATCAACTTGATTGCGCAGCTCCAACCTGACCGCAGAACTCTGGAACAAAGACATCTTCCTAGCTTTGATTCTGGAAGAAGGCCCCTTGGTCCCCCTGACGTAAGCAAGCCTCAAGACAGCGGCAGGATATGTGCCTGAGCTTCCCCTGAGTTGATGTCCAGAATAGCGACAGTACCGAGGCCAAGGCAGTAATTCGGACACGTAGGACTACCCGGATTCACAAAGAGAACTCCGTTGTAGTGCTTCACTCGCGCGGCATGCTGGTGGCCGAAGATAATGATGTCGGGAGACTCCTCCTCTTCTTCTTGGGCCAATGTGGTGGTGTAGAAGCTGGGTAACATATGAATAAGCCAGAGCGTCTTGCGCCCCACCTTGATTACATGTTTATATCTTACACGACTGTCAATCAACAGCGCGCCGCAGTCGTCGTCTCCCTTCGCTGCGAACACCGGCGCTATGGACTCTAAGTCATCTAGTACCGAAGACGTGTAAATATCACCGGCGTGTAAGATGAAATCTACTCCCCGGAAGGACTCTATTACCTGTCGGGGCAATGCCTCTACTGACTGTGGTATATGTGTGTCTGATACAAGCCCAATACGCATTGGTTGCACACTCGGGACTATCACGTTGTTTCTCGCATGGTTGGAACGCTAATATCAACAGATGTCACTTGCCACCTTAGCTTGGCTCTGACCGTCTGACATGAAGTCGCTGGCACCGGGGGTGGTTGGAGCTCATTACCCGAGCCTAGCAGCACGGCCGCTGCGTTCACAGCGCTGATAGTGCCGTCCCGCCACCTATAACCATTGCGTCCCCCGTGATGAACGAAGCTGACTCTGTGCACAACCATACCACTGCTTCGGCGACTTCTTCCGGCGCACCCATTCGTCCCAATGGCACCTCTGGCACACTGTCCTCAGCTATGTCGAGGCGGTCCTTTAAGACCGGCCGCAGCATGTCCGTCTTTATCCATCCGGGACACACCGCATTGACCCGGATGTTATCCTTGGCATAGTCCATCGCAGCCGACTTTGTCAGCCCCACTACGCCGTGCTTGCTTGCACTGTAGGCTGCTATCCTGTAGCCGCCGCCCAGCCCAAAGGTGGACGAGCAGTTCACGATGGCTCCGCCTCCCTGTTTCAGCATCTGCAGGATCTCGTACTTCATGCATAGCCACACCCCTTTGAGATTGGTGTTGATTGTACGATCCCAGATTTCCTCGGTTTCTTTTGCCAACCGCGCCCCGCTTGCTCCTACGCCAGAGTTGTTGAAGGCGTAATCTAGCCGTCCGCAGGTCTCAACGACTCTGTTGACTAATGCCTCGACTTCGGCTGCCTTCGACACGTCTGTCTTGACAAAGACAGCTTCGCCGCCGGCCTGCTTGATCAGTTGTACCGTCTCGTTACCACGCTCAGCACCCCGCCCGGCAATAACAACCTTTGCTCCCTCGTGGGCAAATGCCAGGGCCGTAGCTCGGCCAATTCCCGAGCCTCCACCGGTGACCAGAGCAACCTTCCCTTCGAGTCCTTTCACTTGCATACCTCCCTGGTTTGCGTTCATCAGTCAATGTCGCCTAACAATGCTGTGTACCAATATACCACCCAAAACAAAGGACGCAAAACCGAATACGCTGCAGACCAGAAAAGAAACTGACTGGATATCGTCTATGCTTGACAAATACAACTCAGCTACGCGCGTCGTTCACAATGGGGGTACGCCAACGCTAGTGACTACCCACAATGATCGCGCCGACGATGCTGACTATTTGCTTCTCACTGTACAGTTTATCGTGCAACGCTCACGCTTCCAGAGCATGCTCGCCTTTGACAAACCTCAATACATCAGCTCTGGTTTTGGGCAGAATCAGGGTCGTGAAAAGCCTGCTCTTGAGCGTGCCGTTCTGATCATATACTTCTGCCAGGTACCGCATATAGTACTTCCCTCTTTTTACCCACTTATCGTAGCCCCTCTGTTTGAGAACAAGGACATCCCCAACCCGAATCGGGTCATACCACTCCATTACCTGGCCCGGGTTTCTGGAGCCTGGGGTCCTGAGCCAGCTACCATGCCCCTTCCTCAAAACAAAAAAAAGGACCTGGGTACCGAAGAGGGGATGAGCCACCAACCCATCGTGGCCACACTTCTTGGCATATTCCTCATCGTAGAAGAGACGACTATCGTCAGGAACTCCTTCTGCATAGGCCATCATGTCCTCAGCCTTGACTTCAAACTTGATTGGCACCTCAGTCTCAGTCTCTTCGCCTATTTCTATCTCGTCCCAGAATTCATAGTCTTCGACCTCCTGAGTTTTGAGAAAATCGGATCCGAACTCCTTCTCCTTTTCCGTCTTCTGATATTTCGCCATTTCTTCCAGATAATCCATTCTTGCCTCCTTGTTCAACTTGGTTTCTGATTCCCACTTTTGGTTCTCACTTCCGCAAAACATCCCTTTCACGGTAGAGCGCCCCCCTCCCAACGGTCTCAAGGTGTCTCTGGTGTGCACAGGTTTCCTGATACCATCCTCAGCGCCGGCAGAGGGTCACTACCAATGCTCAAACGCGGCGGAGCTGAAACATGCCAGAATACTGCTGCGTCTCCTTTGTGTTCATCACTTACCCGACCATGGTCTAACTGTGGCTGGGCGGAACATAGACTGTCTGCGAAACAATGTTACTTAGGCAACGAAACCTGTGCGGTACCGATTCCTACCTGTTCTCCATCTTGGTTCTTGGCCCATACGTCAACGGTCACGAAGTCCTGTCCCTTACCGATAGGGTGCTTCTCAGTCACTGCACCACCATAGGTACAAGTGGAACCGACGGGCACGGGCTTAATCAGTTTGACCTCCAGCCTCTTCATGCGACCGCCCACAGGGTACGCCCAATCAGTAATGACCTTGCACATAAGAGACATAGTCTGATTACCGTGCATCACCGTAACAGGTAGGCCAAACACCTGGGCTGTCTTGCACCACTCGGGGTGCGTGTGAACGGGATTATAGTCGAGCGACGCTACAGCATGCTTCCAGGTAAGTTCCTGACTGTTCTCCTGCTTTACCTCGGGTAACACATCCCCGCAATCCACCGAGTTAAACGTAAGTCTATCTGCCATTTTCTTGCCTCCTACTTCACAGTTATTTGTTGATACTCCCGAGAGACCCCGGTCCTGATTCTTACGCTTCCAGGGCATGCTCCCCTTTCACGAATTTCAGTACGTCTTCCCTGGTTCTCGGTAGAATCAGAGTTCCATAAGCCCTACCCTTCAGAGTGCCATTCTGGTCGTACGTTTCCTGCAGATATCTCATGTAGTACTTTCCCCTCTTGATCCACTTGTCGTAGCCTTTCTGTTTGATGGTAAGAACATCGCCAACCCGAATCGGGTTATACCACTCAATTACCTGCCCCGGATTCCTAGCCCCTGGGGTTCTGAGCCAGCTACCATGCCCTTTCCTCAAGACGTAAAACGCGACCTGAGTGCCAAAAAGGGGATGAGCCACCAGTCCATCATGGCCACACTTCTTGGCGTATTCCTGGTCGTAGAAGAGAGGGCTGTCATCGGGAACTCCTTCTGCATAGGCCATCATGTCCTCAGCCTTGACCTCAAACTTGATTGGCACTTCGGTTTCCTTGCCAATCTCTATCTCATCCCAGAATTCATAGTTTTCTACCTGTTCCGCCTCGAGAAAATCTGCTGAGAAGCTTTTCTGCTTTTCTGTTTTCTGGTATTTAGCCATTTCTTCTAGATAGCCCATTCTTACCTCCGTGCTGGGTTTAGTTACTGAGCTTTGTTCTGAATTTCCGTCCAGGTCCGTTGACTAGCTCATGTCCGTGCACAGCCCTGGGAGACAACCATCTACCTCACGCTAGCCATCTCTTCCTTCGCTTATAGTGCTTCACGTCGCGAAAGCTCTTCTTCCCACCCACTTGACTCAGACCAAGGTAGAACTCCTTTATGTCCTCATTGTCTATGAGGTCGTCGGCCGGGCCATCAAGCACTATTCTCCCATTCTCCATGACGTATCCGTATTCAGCAATGCGTAGTGCCGCTTTCGCGTTCTGCTCCACCAGCAGGATTGAGGTCTTGTCCTCGTCGTTGATTCTCCCTATTATCGTATATATCTCCCTAACCAGAACGGGAGACAGGCCTAGCGAAGGTTCATCCAGAAGCAGAAGTCTGGGATGTGCCATCAAGGCTCGTCCCATCACTAGCATCTGGCCCTCCCCGCCGGACAGGTAGCCGCTGGTGCTCTTCCTGAGCATCTTGAGCTTGGGGAAGTAATCGTAGACCATGTCTAGATCTTGTCTCATCTTGCTTCCACCTTTGTAGACACTGCCTCCCACATGCAAGTTCTCCTCGACGGTCAGGTGCTCGAGCAACTGCCGGCCTTCCACAACCTGAATAATCCCCATCTTAGCCGTTTGCTCGGGATTCAACCTGTCTATCCTGTGCCCGTCGAATTCAATGGTGCCTCTGGTTACCTCTCCCTCTTCAGTGTGGAGCAGACCGGATATGGCCTTGAGGGTAGTGCTCTTGCCAGCGCCATTGGCACCTAGCAGGGCGACAATACTTGCGTCTTCGACCTGTAGCGAAATCCCCCTCAAGACGAGGATGACGTCGACGTAAGTAACCTCAACATTACTTATCTTCAGCACTTCTCACCTGCGCAGGTCGAGGCTTACTCAGTCAGTAATAGGAAAACCCTGCTCATCAAGCCACTTAAAGACCCATGGCATCTTCGTATAGACCCATAAGTCCTCTGTTGACCCATCTTCGTATGTTCGGAACAGATAGCCAGCCTGCAGGCGTCCGTCATCCTTGCTGAAGGTTACCGGAGGGCAAAGGCCAGTATCAAAATTCTTGACATTGGGGTAACCATAAAGGCCAACTGCTTCGCCGGTCAGGTTTTCCCAGCCTACCTCTTCTGCCGCCAGTCTTATCGCCTCTGCCATAATCATTCCGCCATAGAATCCGGCGATGGAGGGGGCAAGGCGCTCCTGGGGCACATCATAGTACTCCATATACTTGTCCACCATCAGCGTATAGAATGGGTAGTCGGGATCGCCATATTTCTGGAAATCCCACGAATTGTCGGAGGCTATGAGACCGTCCCAGTTCTCAGGGCGCATTGCTGCCCTCATATCTTGATCGAACCCATAGGAAGTAAAGAGCTCAAAATCCTTGCCCTGCTCTCTCGGCCCCAACTCTATTCCCATGCCATGCAGTTCATCCAGCACTATCACCAACTGGTTGGTAACTATGGTGGTAAAAACAAAGTCTGGCTTGGCCTTAGTAATCCTGAGCAACTGGTCCATGGTACTGGTTAAGCCTCTGACGGGCACAAGCTCCGTAGCCACGACCTCCATACCTAAGGACTCCAGGTATGGGGGACAGAATAGTGGGAACCTACCGCCAGGATAGTCACCCAACAGCATGGCTACCCTCGGTTTCCTGTCCTCCGTCCAATTCTCCAAAGCCCACTGCGCGTAAGTCCCAAAAAGGTCAGCCGTATTGATGGCGCCATAAAGCCAACTCGTTGAGGGATAAAGAAAGGCATCAGAACCACCAATGCTGCAATAAGCCGGTATCTTGTCCTCGACCAACCTTGGCATTAGACTGTCATAGAAAGGACTTTGCCCTTGCGCTTCACAGGTGACTATTTCGTCCTTATACCGCTCGTAGCCGGAGCGCATCTTCTTGATATCATAGACGGTGTCAATCTCAATGTAGTTTATCGGCACACCATCAATCCCCCCCTCTGTCTCGTTAAGCCATCTCCAATAGGTTATGTAGCCCACATGTCCTGGATATGACATGGCACGGAGAGGCCCAGTCATGTCGACAAATGCAGCTATCCCAACGCTTTCCGGCTTAACAACTTCTGTTGCTGCTGGTGCTGCTGGTGAAGGAGCGGCCTCTTTCGGTGCGCAACCGGTCATCACAGGCAAAGCTAACAATGCTAAACTCATCACAACCACAAAAGCAAAACTACTTCTTCTTTTCATCTTTCAACCTCCTTAATAATCCTTGATTTGAACCTGTCCTCTTATCCTAATGTCCTTTTTCTCTCTTTATATCACCTCCTCTTGAATTTAGTATGCAAATGGCCATAAGCGATAGGAAATCTTAAGAATCTCCCATCTGTGAGCCAAACCCCTGGGCTCCCAGACGAGGAATACAATGATGACTAAAGCAAAGGCAAACATCGCTATTGAAGAGATTTGTGCTACTGTTAGCATGGGCAATGTTGCAGCCATCGTTGGTGTGAACATGAGCACCGACTGATCCAGAAGCGTGATAAACATAGTGCCCAGTATGGGGCCGACGATAGTACCCATACCGCCCACAATCAGCATGCCTACAAACCATATAGACTGCATAAGGTTAAAGTCAGTCGTTGTGAACGCCTGGGTGTAATGAGCCCATAATGAACCAGCCACTCCGGCGTAGAAAGAGGCAATCGCGAAGGCGAGAACCTTGGTGCGCATGATATTAACCCCCATAACCTCGGCCGCTATATCGTTGTCTCTCACGGCAACGAAGTTCCTGCCCACCCGGGTGCGCACCAGGTTCTTGGCAAAAAATGTCATCAGAACAGTGATACCAGCAATGAGATAGAAGAGCTCTATCTGTGTATTAAATACAAAGCCCCATAGTTGGGGGGCTGGAGTATCCAGAGCCCACTGCCCCCCCGTTAGCCATTGGAGAGGGGTCTCAATCACATAGATAATGATGAACTGAGCTGCTAATGTAACCAGAGCCAGATAAATTCCCTTAACCCGCACCGAAGGCAGCCCGAAGAGTATGCCGACGAGAGCCGCTATGATGCCGGCCAAAGGCAGACAAAGCCAGAAGGAAAGCCCGAAGTGATTCATAAGCAGGGCAGAGCTATAAGCCCCTACTGCCATAAAGGCAGCCTGCCCAAAGTGTATCTGTCCACAGTAACCAGTTACGATATTGAGACCTTGAACAGCAATAATCATGATTAACATCATATTAATAACAGTCATAAAATACGAGTCCAAAAGAAAGGGGAGCATGGCGAGAAGAACAAGCAGTCCCAGTAGCATCGCCCAGTGGGTTTTAGTGCGAAAAATGGCAAACGCCTGTTCGTATCTGGTGTTGTAAGTACCACAAGGCAGAGCCATTTTTATACCCTCTCTATCCTTTCCAAGCCGAACAGACCGTAAGGCTTGATTACTATGGCTATGACCAGAATAATATAGGGGAAGACGTCCTTTATCCCGTGACCGATATAACCGCCAGCCAGGGTCTCCAGGACCCCAACTATGAGGCAACCAATTATGGCACCATGAATAGAGTCCAGGCCACCGAGGATAGCTCCCCCTATGGCTTTCAGCCCGTAGTCAGCTAGGCAATAGTCAACGCCTCTGATCTGCCCGGTGAGAATTCCTCCAGTTGTGCCGATGATGCTAGCAATGGCCCAGGTCACGGCGATAATAGCGCTTACGCTTATTCCCATGCTTCGCACTATCTGGTGACCCTCAGCAGTAGCCCTCATGTTGAGCCCTAGCCTGCTGAACTGGAAGAAAAGAATAAAGGCACCTACAATAGCCCCGGCTATTATGAATGACCAGAAGAGGTTTGACGTAATTACCATCTCGCCTATTTGAACTGCCCCTGCAGGTAAGAAGTAAGGGGTCGGCATAACTGCATATTCACCCCAGACTGAGGTCACGATGGCACTAAAGAAGATACTAAGGGCAAGGGTTACCATTATTATTGCCAGGTGAGGCTGACCAAGCATAGGGCGTAACGGGAACCGTTCCACGTAATACCCCAAAGCACCCATTATCAAGAGGCTTAGCAAAATGGCAAGCCATATAGGCAGATCCATCTGTAGCGCTAGCGAAGAAAACAAGTAACCGCCAAGCATTATGAGCGCACCCTGGGCAAGATTCAAAATCCCTGTTGTCTTGTAGATCAGGACAAAACCTAATGCCGCCAGGCCGTATACGGCTCCGGCACTTATACCACTCAAAACACATTGCAAAAAGAATGTCACGTGTTGCCCCCTATGTACAACTCCTTATTCTTACCGCGGTCTTGGTTACTCCTTTTCTGCCATCCTGATAGGTCACTGTTGCCTCTGCCATAACCTCTTCTCTGCCACTATAGATAGCATCTACTATTTCCCTGTATCGCTGTTCTACAAAGCTCCGCCTCAACTTCTGTGTTCTGGTCAATTCAGACTCATCTGGGTCAAACTCCTTATGTGACAAAACGTACTTCTTCAATCTCGCCCCTTCAGGTAGATATCGATTCACTCTGTCTATATCTTGCCTGATCAGGCCCGCCACCTCTTGTTTCTGAGATAGATCAGCAAAGGTGGTATAGGCGATATGGCGTTTTTCTGCCCACCGCCCAACATTGTCGTAATTGATGATTAATATAGCAGAAACCACATCCCTGTTATCGCCCAGAACTATGGCATCCTTCAAGTAAGGGCTATATCTCAACCGCCCCTCGATGTATCCGGGAGCATATCTTTCACCGCTGGCCATCTCAGCAAGGTCAGCCACCCTATCCAGATAAATGATATGGCCATCTTCAGTAATGTGTCCCGCATCACCGGTATAGAACCACCCATCCTTTATCGAAGCCTTAGTTTTCTCTGGGTCTTTGTAATAACCCCTGAACATGCTTTCGCTTCTAACTAAAAGCTCTCCATTATGGTTAACACGCACTTCCACGTCAGGAACAAGCGTCCCGACCGTGTCGTCCTTGATGTCGCCCGTATCGTGCCCGCTTATGTATCCGGCTTCAGTGCCTGCATATATCTGCCTCAGCGAAATGCCCATGGCACGCCAGAATCTGAAGGTGTCAACACTCATGGCAGCACTCCCAGTAATGGCAACCTGAGCATTTAATAAGCCATGCTTATCTTTGAGCGGTCTAAATAGAGTTGCTTCACCGAGCCAAATGAGTAAGCGCCAGAATAGGTTTGGCCTTTGCTTGGAGTAACTCAACTCAGCTTGCTTAAACCCCACCGGAAGGAACAGACTATAAGTAAGCCGCTTCAAAAAGCCGGCATCCATTACCTTCATCTCTGTGGTAGCAACCATAGCTTCCCACATCCTGGGCATGCTTGCTAATAGCTGAGGGCCCACTTCCCTAATATCATGGACAAGAGTCTCAACCTCCTCGGGGTAATTCAATGTGGCTCCGGTTAACAAACATGGTATCGAAGCGACAAAGCTTGCCCCAATAAAAGCTGTTGGCGCAGTGGAGACGAAGTTATAATCGGGGGTGACCGTGCATTTATAGACAGTCCCTTGGCCGAACTTTATTAAGTTCCTGTGGCTCATCATGGCTCCTTTTGGTAAGCCACTAGTCCCTGATGTATAATATAAAGAACAAAAATCCTCGGGTTTTATTGACGTCACGCTATCCTCAAACGCTGTGGGATGTGCTTGTTCGTATTTCTTGCCCATCTCCATAAGCTCATCGTAGCTCGTCAGAAGTGGGTCATGATAATGAGCCAACCCCTTGGGATCCCAATATATGACCTTCTTTAGCCCCGGCAGTTCGTTCTTCAGCTCAATGAATTTGTCACATTGTTCTTGGTCGTCAGCTATGGCGAATTTGGAATCAGAATGCTCAACTATGTATTTCAGCTCAGAGGGAATTGAATCGGAATACGCTCCGGCAGTCAGCCCTCCTGCTGATTGAACAGCAAGAATGCCCCACTCCAACTGGGGCTCACTATCGCCGATAAAGGTTACCTTATCACCTTTCTCCAAACCTAAAGCCATGAAACCGAGAGACAGTTCCTTGATCTTACGATGTACTTCTCCCCAGGTATACTCGTGCCAGACACCGCGGTCCTTCTTGCGCATAGCCACTTTGTCTGGCCATTTTTCAGCGTTTCTGATCAGGAGTCTGGGGATGACGTAAATCGGTGTGTCGGTATTTATCATAACCATGCCTAAGAGGGTGCTGCGGCCCTAATCCGAAGAAGCCTCCTCTCCCAGGTAGACTTTGACTACTGCAGGGTTGGTTTTGATTTCATCGGGAGTGCCCTCAGCTATCAGATGACCGAAGTCAAGCACAACTATCCTATCGGCTATGCCCATAACCACCCCCATATCATGCTCAATGAGGACTATAGTATCGACGCCATCTCGCAGGGTTGGGGTGTCGGGATACATGTTCCCCTGCCCCTCATACACATCAATGATAAACCGGCAAAGGTCTTCCTTCTCTTCCAGATTCATGCCTGCCATTGGCTCATCTAGCAGAAGCACCTTGGGTTCTAGGGCAAGGGCTCTTCCCAACTCAACCCTTTTCCTCAAGCCATAGGGCAGGACACCCACCACGCTATCCCTTATGGCTTCCATCTCGAGGAAGTCAATAATATCCTCAACTATGCGGCGATGCTCTACCTCCTCTTTATGTGTTGGCCCGAAGTAAAGAGCATTGGCCAGGAAATTGGACTTCATCAAACCTTGCCTAGCTGCCATCAAGTTCTCCACACTAGTCAGTCCACTGTAAAGCTCAATGTTCTGGAAGGTTCTAGCAAGCCCCATTCTGCCCCTCTCGTGGGCTCGTTTGCTGTTTATCTTTTCCCCCTCGAAGTAAATGTTCCCCTCCTGCGGGTGATAGAACCCGCTAATGCAGTTGAGCAATACTGTTTTGCCAGCCCCATTCGGACCGATAATAGCAAGAATCTCTCCTCTCTTGACCTCCACAGTCACATTGTCAAGAGCCGTCAAGCCACCAAACTTCATATAGATATTTTCTAGCTTTATTTTGGCATCACCCTTCATTGTACATGCCTTTATCTCGACTTATTGCTCTAAGAATAAACTGGATCTCTTGGCCTATGTACTCTTCCAGTGTGCAGTGTTCTCTAAGAAACCACCGCCTTACTGCCCACATTGCACTGTCGCTAACAATGCGGTTAGCAACCAGCCTGACATCATCTATGACGAATTCGCCAGAGGCACATCCCTTGTCTAGCAGCCTGCCAAATACATCCACAACACTCCTGTCCCAGTCTAACAAAGTCCCCAGCTGCCTTGGTGACATGTTCTTCGCTTCTTGGTAGCAGAAAAGCGCAAAATCTTGGCGCCCGTCGAGTTTTCGGTAGAAATCTTCAATTGTCTGTTTCAAAGCCTGAGTCGGATTCAATGTCTTGAGATAGACATCTGCTTTCTCAAAGAACTGTTTGTAGTGAGCTTCACCGTGACTAAGAACTAGGTCGATGATATCTCCCTTTGAGCCGATGTAGTGATAGATCGTCCCTGAGGACACACCACAGGCCTTGGCTATCTCTCGGACAGTTGTCCTGTCAAATGCCTTCTTAACCAGCACACGGGCAGCAGCCACAGCTATTTGCTGTCTGCGCGTCGCAACTAGATCACTGTCTACACTGTAAGTCCGAATCGTAGCCCTCGCAACCACGACAGCCGACCTCTAATTTAACTCAAAGAGCGTGATTGATCGACTGGTTGGTCAATATATCACAACTAGCAAGTTTTTGTCAAGGGGTAGTCGGCTTCGGTTACTGTCAACTGTTGGTCGGTGTGAATCACGAATCGCCGTCACAGTTATATCTCCGAGATCCGCTATGTTAGTGTTCGGAGGATTTGAACCCAGTGGCGATTTTGATGTGGTCCGCAGTGCTTGCCCGGCGCGCCGCTCCTGGCAGGATGCTGCCATATACACTCATGGCGCAGCCATTATACTGTCCTTTCATCTCTTATCAAGTGTCACCCATCTATCTGAACGAGATCATAACCGACGTCAAGGCTCCTTCAGTTCTCTTCTGGACGCTTCTATTCCTCCCACAAAGATCACAGAGTGAGGACGCTTGTATGCGGCCATCCTTTGTTTGCAGAACTGAATGACCTCTTCTTCGCTAACAGCCTGGCCAAGCTTTAGAGCAATAAGAGCCGCGACTTCCTCCAGGGAGGTTCTGCGTATTCATAGACTTGGTAGCGGGGGTTGGATTTGAACCCACGACGTTTGGTTTTTAGCTTGATGGTTTCGCTGCCAAGTATATAAACAGTCCATCAAAAAGGGGCATTCTGCTATTGCTTTCCGGCAGTAACAGCAGGGTGCTCGGTTTCGTATTCAATCAGCTCAATCATCACACCGTATGCATCTTTGGGATGATATATTGCTGCCCTCATTCCCCCGCTTTGCACTTGCCCTGTAAGCCTGATGCCTCGGGATTTCATTTCAGCCATGGCTTCATTAAGGTTTGACACCTTTAGCGAGAGAAGCGATAATCCTTCTCCCCGGTTCTTCAGTGTTCTAGCGCTTACCCCATCTGGAGAAAGAGGCTGAATTATTTCTATGCCTGAGGGTTCCATCATGCTTGTTATATCCATCTCTTTCACTTCCCCAAGGGCGGCGAACTTGGTTTCGAACAAATCGGCGAAGAACTTCTCGGCTTTCTCCACGTCTTCTACCAAAATGGCAACGTGGTCAATCTTCTCAATCTTCATTTTGTTTGCCTCCTGTTATTTAGATTTACACTTGCCTATTATACGAGGCCAGACCTGGTCTGGCAATATCGCCTGAAAAGGGTTCTTTGAAACATGTCATATGGTGGTATAATAGGAAGCTCACCTTTGTTTCACCTCCCGGAAGCTGGAAAGAGATGCTAAGTTATGGAAGCTAAGACACAGGCAAAGGGTTTCTACGGGTGGTGGCTGCTGTTCTTCCTGTGGATTGTCTATACTATTCCGATTGGTTTCGCCTTCTACAGTCCGGTGGTGCTCTATCCGTTCATGATTGGAGACATGGGATGGTCGCGTGGGGAGACAATGGTTGGATTCACCGCCATGCTGCTGTTCATGGGTATTACCGGCCCTTTCACTGCCTGGATGATTGGCCGCTTTGGAGCCAGGCTTACTATGTCTATTGGAGGGCTGATTATCGCTGTGGCTACGTTCCTGTTGGGCCTGGCAGGTCACATCTATCCCATATACCTTGTTCTTTGCTTGTTCACTGGCTTAGGCCTATCGCTGGCCTCGATGATCCCGGTCCAGACAGTAGTCATCTCGTGGTTTAGTGCCCGCCGTGCCCTGGCTCTGGGCCTAGTCTTGGGTGGTGGGGCTATCGGTGGCTTCCTGGCCCCTCAGCTCATCAGCGCCGCTGTCCAGGACATGGGTGGGGACTGGCGTATTGGCTGGTATATCATCGCCATTGCGTCAATAATAGGAGCAGCGGTGGTTATGTTGGCGGTGCGTAACCGGCCGGCTGACATGGGTCAGCATCTCGATGGGTTGAGTACGGATGAGACAAAGGCAGCGGCAGCTGGCAGGGGCCGGGTGGCCCGGACTTACCGCACCCCCGTTGGCTGGACGGCACGCGGTGCTCTAAAGACGCCCGCCTTTTGGCTTCTGATTGTAGCTGTAGTGGGGACTTTCTTCCTGTGGCAGATAGTTAACAGCCAGGGTCCCCTTCATCTGCAAGACCGGGGTTTCGACCCGTCTATGGCGGCCTTCTTCTACAGCCTGGCCATTGGACTGAGTATTGTGGGGCGTTTTACCATCGCCGCTTTGGGTGATATTATTGAGCCCCGCTTTCTGTTTGTCTCCGGCGCTGTTTGTGTCCTCCTGGGAAGCGTTCTGTTCTGGTTTGTCTCGCCCGCCGCCATGTGGGCTGCTTACCTATATCCCTTGCTGGGTGGGTTTGGCTTTGGAGCCGTCTATATCTGTATCCCCACCATTACCGGCAATTACTGGGGGCCTGATGCTTTTCCGGTGATTAGCGGACTGACTTCGCCCATTGCGATGGCGGTCCAAGCCGCGGCGGCTCCTCTTGCCGGGTTTCTCTATGATGTACAGGGCACCTATTTCACCGTTTTGATCATTGCGTGGGTAGTAGCAGCCGTTGGCTTTGCGGCGATTCTCCTGTGCAAGCCGCCGAGGCTAAAGGAGGAGCTCAAGATAACAGCCGGCTCAGTCTAGATAACTGCCTTCAACCGGTGGTAGAGTATCATGGCAGTAGAAGGTGCTCCAGTGCAGGAGTCATATGGGGTTGGATGGCTCCCTATTGAATTAAAGGCCAAGAGGAGGAAAAGAAATGAAGGTACTGGCATTCAATTCGAGTCCCAGGATGGACAAGGGAAATACGGCCCTTATCTTGACTCCCTTCCTTGATGGGATGAAGGAGGGTGGGGCAGAGGTTGAGCTTTTCTACACCAAGAAGCTGAACATCAATCCCTGCCAGGGTTGCTTCACCTGTTGGCTGAAGACACCGGGAGTGTGCTTCCAGAAGGACGACATGCAGATGCTTCATCCCAAGCTACGCGAGGCCGACATCTGGGTGTTGGCCACACCGCTCTACGTGGATGGCATGATTGGACCGATGAAGAACCTGCTGGACCGACTGATACCACTGGCACAGCCGTTCATCGAACTGCGCGATGGTCACTGTCGCCACCCGTTGCGGGAGGCGCGCGACCCTGGCAAGGTGGTGTTGGTCTCCAACGCTGGCTTTTGGGAGATGGACAACTTCGACCCGCTACTTGTCCACGTGAGAGCGATGTGCAAGAACATGGGGACGGAGTTCGCTGGGGCGCTGTTGCGCCCTCATGGCGAAATACTGAAGCCTTTGATGGAGATGGGCAGGTCACCAGATGACGTCTTTGAAGCCGCGAGAGAGGCCGGACGCCAGCTTGTGGAGGAAGGTAAGATGTCCCCTGAGACTCTCAGCATCGTCAGCCGTGAACTCGCGCCGCGGGAGAGCTACCTTCGAGGCGCTAACCGGGTATTCCAGCAGGCCTTGGACGCGCTGAAGAAGCCAGCGGCGATAGAGAAATAGTCGTAACCAAGAGCACAGCCTGTCAATCAACCAGTTCATTCAGGCCGGTGTAGCTATCAGGGTGGCGCCGGAGCTGGTAATCGAGTTCCCCGATGGTCACCTCGGCCGTGGAGAATACCGTCGCCTCAGCGAGATGACCTCCCCGGCAGGTATCTTGCCCCGAAAGTTGGATGTGTATGTGGATGATGGGGCTGTCGCCCTTCAGAGCCACAGACCCTTGAGCGCAGACAATCTCCAGTGGGCCGGGATAATCTACGCTGTCGTATTTGCCGGGGAGCTCCATCAGGAAGTTGAGCCGAGCGCTCCTCACCGAGCCAATGATTCCGATAACCACACCCGATGAGATGCCATGTTCCTGGCAGTGGCGCGCTATCTCACCGAGTAATTCCTGCCCAGGTTTGACTCTGAATACATGCACCTTCTTGAACAACGGTCGATTCCTCTCCAAATCAGTCGGCAACATCTTAGCACAGAGGTTGAACCAATCGCCATCGGAGCCTGGCTTCGCGCAAGCGAAACAGGTGGACATGGGCACATGCCCACCAGCGAATTATGAAAGTATGGGTAGCCTAGAGCATCTGCTCTAGGCATGATTGGAGCCGATGCTCCAATCTACCCGGGCCAGGGTGCGACAGTCTATTTTCGGAACAAATATGATAGGGCTTCCTTGTCGTTTTGTAAATGCGCTGAAAGCCCTACTCTCTCTAGTAGATTGGTACTAGGAGACCGGAAGGTGAAGGAGATAGTGGCAAACCTCCATGAGGAGCAAGGGCAAAGCCGCTCCTGATATCAGCCCTCGCTATTCTTGCGGGCCCTTAGTGCCTGAAAGCCCTGCTTGCTGCCTCTACTCCTCGGCCAGCTTAGCATTCAGGCTATGGCAATACTAAGCCCGGTGGCTATGGCGTGACGGTAACCGTAACTTCTTTAGTAACAGCCCCAGTCGCATTCTGGGCCGTTAGCTTATACGGATGGGGGATGCCCCACTGCACAGGATGAACAAGGAAGTCGTCTTGGCGGCTCCCGATTGCTTTGACTTCAATGGGCATACCTCTCGTGGTTATCACCGCACCCTTGCTCTGGTAAGCTACCATCACGCCGTAGGGTCACTTTATTAGCCCTGGAAACCTCCCACGCTAGAGTTACCGTCCCGGTGGGGGAGACTGGGTTCGGGGTAGCGGTGAAGTAGTTGATGACTGGCTTACCTGGAGGTGAGGGACCAGATGCTGAACCCTGGCAGTGAGCTATGGCCTCGTGCTCGTATAGGAAGAAGGCGCCTCCCCAGCTATGGCATTCATCCTCGGAGCAAGGGGAGACGTTGCCGCCATCGCAGCACCAGCCCTCGCCTGGCATCTGGTCCTGCATCTGACCCTGGCAGTGCGCTATGGCCTCATGCTCGGTGGGGAAAAACTCGCCTCCCCAGCTGTGGCACTCATCCTCGGAGCAAGGGGCGACGTTGCCGGCATCGCAGCACCAGCCCTCCGGGGACATGCCGGGTTGTATCACACATCCCTGGCACCCTGTCCAGGTCACCGTGCCAATCAAGAGGACTGTGACCAGTCCCAATAGCCGTAAGCTGAAATGCGTTTTCCTTCTCATTGCCATCCTCCTCGCCCAATTTTCCTCCGAATGCCACCGAACGTAAATCACCAGTAGGTCACGTTTGGGGTAGGACTTTAGTCGCACTGCAAGTTCCTGTCAGCAAAGACTTGAGGGGGTTGGGTAACCCAGCGTGGCACGCTCTAACTGTATTACACGTCCTGTACTACTCTGGTAGCTCGTCTCTCGGTTCTGAGAGATCAAAGGAACTGTGCTCGTCCAGCACATCAGGGGCCCTCTCACCTCCCCGTCCGAGCGGCCCTTTGTTCCTCAAAGCCCTTGTTGCTTATACTTCTGGGCCAGCTTTGTATAAATCTCTGCACCGTTTTTTAGCTCGGCCAGTTGTTCTGGAGATAGCTGGCCCTTTATTCGGGCTGGCACGCCGATAGCCAATGAATGGTCTGGGATCTTCGTTCCCGACGTTATCAGAGAGCCGGCGCCAACAATACAGAAATCGCCGATCTCGGCGTTATCAAGGATAGTGGCATTGTTGCCCACCAGAACATTGCTGCCGATCCTGCGGCAGTGGATAACGGCTCCGTGTCCGATAATTACGCCATTCCCAATGGTGACGTCAGTTCCGCTATGCACAACGCAATTATCTTCAATGCTGGTGTTGTGTCCAATGGTTGTTTTGCCAAAATCCGCCCTGATGACCGCTCCCGGCCAGATATTGGAGTTTTCGCCGATTTCGACATCTCCGATGACGTAGGCGGTTTCGCTAACGAATGCCGATGGTGCAATTTTGGGGCTCTTGCCCTTGAAATCTCTGATCATCTTTCGACTCCTTATTCAAAACTCGATTCGTTTCTTGCTATGGTGCTTTCAGTCTGTCTTATTGCTTACCATACATAGTGGAACCTTTCGAGGTCGCCTTAAGCGAGGCTAAAGCCTCGCACTACATGCTGGCACTCGCCAGCAATGTAGGGACAGACCTTCAGAGCTTGTCCTGAGCTCAGCGAAGGATCTCTCCACCACCCCCTCCCTACATTTGTCCCCTCTCCCTTGGTGGGAGAGGATTGAGGTGAGGGTGAACAAAACCCAAAGGTTAAAGGTTGAAAGTGAAAATGACAGATAAAAATGGAGATATTGTTTTCTTGCTCCTTGGAGCAACGCGCCCGGACTCCTTTTTGGATTTTGAATTTGTTTAGGGTTTAGAAATTAAGATTTAGGATTTGGAGCGACAGGTGATGTCTTGGCGGTTATGGCAGCGCCCAGGGCGGTGATGATTTGGGGTTCACGAGGCACCAGTAGCTGGATGTTCAGCTCATGCTCTATGGTCGTGATGAGGCCGACGTTGAGAGCACCACCGCCGCAGATAGCGCATGGCTCTTCGAGCTTGATCTTTTTAATCAGGGAGGAGGCCTTGTCGGCCAAGGCTTTGTTGACGCCGGCGGCGATATCCTCTTTGGGGATGCCTTCGCTGACTCTGGTGATAGCCTCTGATTCGCCGAAAACAGCGCAGCCGGTGCTGAAAGTGATAGGATTCTTGGACTTGAGGGCAAGCAGGCCGAAGTCCTGCAAATCCATTCGCAGCACGTTGGCAATAACCTCAATGAATCGGCCGCTTCCGGCAGCACACTTCTCACTAACGGCGAAGTTGACCACAAGCCCCTGAGCATCTATCCGCATCACCTTTGTGGATTGGCCTGCCACGTCGATTGCTGTCCTGGCGGTGGGGAAGACGCTGTTTGTGCCTCTGGCAGTACAGACTATGTCACTGACCTTCTGGCTGGCGAAGTAGACATTGCCGGCGCCAGAACCGGTGGCAACGGTATCGGTTATATCATCCTGAGCCAGGCTAGCCTTTGCCAAGAGCTCTTGTCTTATCGTCTCGGCCGCCGTTCGGTAATTGGCTCCGGAGAGAATCACGTAGTAAGCGGAAAGTTGGTTATCCCTGGTTATGACTCCCTTACTGTACGCCGAGCCGATGTCGATGCCCATAAACCAAGCCATTTAGGTTGCTTCCTTACTGGAAGAAGGTAGCCTTTTCCAGGCGACGTGGTTTTGTCGAGACAGGCTCGCCTTTGGCTGTTGCCGCCGATGACAGTTCCTTTGCCAGGATAGCGGCGCCCATCGCCCCGGTGAGAAGCGGGTCTTCTGGAACGAGGAGTTCGCAGCCCAAGTTTTCCTTCATGGCCTTGACTATTCCAAGGTTTTTTGCCACGCCTCCCGTAAGCACCACATCAGGTTCTATCTTGAGCCTGTGCGCCAATGCTGCCACCCTGCTAGACAGGGCATCATGAAGCCCAGCTATGATATCTTCCGGCTTTTCTCCCTGGGAAAGGCGAGCTACTATCTCTTGCTGGGCAAAGATGGTGCAAAGGTTGCTAATCTCAACCTTTTTGGCAGATTTCAGGGAGATATCCCCGAGGTCCTCCAGCTTGATACCCAGTGTGGCGGCAATGACTTCCAGGAACCTGCCTGTCCCGGCGGCGCATTTGTCGTTCATAGCAAAGTTGAGCAGCTTGCCGTTATTAATCTTCATACACTTAGCATCTTGCCCGCCGATATCAATGGCCGTTCTGACATTGGGAAACAAGCTCGATACCCCTCTGGCATGACAGGTCAGTTCTGTAATCTGGCGGTCAGCGAAAGGGACGTTTAGCCGCCCGTAGCCGGTGGCTACAACGTAGGAGATGTCCTCAAGTTGCAGTCCGGCTTGCTCCAGCGCCATTTTCATAACCTCGTTGGCTAGCTGGCGGTGTTCGGGGCCGGTAGGGCCTTTGATGGCAGACAAAACCTTGCCATTCGTGTCCATAAGGACAGTCTTGGTCATGGTGGAACCTATGTCGACCCCGGCGAAATACAAGCGGACCTCTTGAGCGGCGTTTCTAGCTAATTGTCTCCAGGAAAGCTTCAACCCTTGTTCTCAACGGTGCCAAGGCTCCCTCCGTGTAATCGTATTCTATGTAGGTGCTGGGAATGCCGAGGCTATCGAAGTAGTCCTTGAGATTTGGCATTTCGAAAGCGAAGGGGTCACAATACCTGACGAGTATAAGGATAGCGCCATTGACATTCCATTCCTTGGCAAGGCCTTTCAGATAGCCGAACCGGCTTTCCAGGTCTTTCTTATAATCTTTGCTGGTCTCACCGAGGACAGCTTCCCTAAAGGTGCGGGCGCAGGTGATTTCCTCTAGATAGTAACGAGCCAGTCCATCTAGCGGGTCAGTAGTGAGCTTCACGTCGGCTCTGTAGGCTCTGATGCCGCCGCAACTCTCATTCATCACCACATTTGCTCCAGCTTCGAGTATTTGCATGAGGTCTGCGTTATCTAGAGAGCCGCTCCAGACGAGAAGCCGTGCTGGTTTCTTTTCCGGGCCACCTGCGCGCTCCTTGATCTCGGCTGCAACTTGCGCCAGTAACTCGTTGCCCTCGGCAACAGGGAGGCTCATCAAAGCCTTTGTCACTTGAACGATTTCTGTTCCCGATATGAGAGGCGGAGCCGGCTTGGTTAGCTCGTGTAGTTGTCTTACCAGGGCTCGCTGTTGATTATGAGCCTCAATGGCTGCCTTGAGTTTGGCTGGGGACAGTTCTTTTCCTGCGAAGGACTCCAACGTCTTCCTGAAATCGTTTAACTGTCCTTTGAAATATTCCAGGGCCTCTGGACGAACCGTGCCGGGCATATCCATAAAGTGGAAATAAGGATAGCTAATGTAGGATTGCCAGACACGAGCCGTTTTCTCTTGAGGGTCGCAGGAATGAGTGGCGGCTATCCCATCCAGGAAATCATCTTTGGCTTTCAATGCGCAATCGAGACAGGTGCGCATAATAGGACAGAATGCTGCGGGTAAGGCCCTATCGGCATCAGTGACCGGCTCAGTCATATCTCCGTATGTCCGGTACGGGACCAGTTCAAGCGCAGTAATGATTTCTGCGGGGA